>NZ_JBSGHB010000008.1:0-310024 GCF_053604195.1 Actinokineospora sp. NPDC004072
CCAGCGCCCACAACTCATCCGGCACCAACCGCAGCGACAACCTGTCCACAACAAGATCATCGCAGACCTAGATCAACCCACGTGAGACACCCTCTTAAGCAAGAGCGAATCGCCATCGAGACGAAGATGACACGAAATGACCTAGGCAGAGAGAAGCTACGCAAAGAACTAAACCTTGATATCGAACACTTTCGAGCACATCCCCACGTAAGTGCACTATTTGCCTTGGTCTATGACCCGAAGCGGAAGATTACCAACGCAAGAGGGTTTGAGAATGATCTGAACGCGGATTCCGATGGCTTCCTTGTGCGAGTAGTCATCACTCGCTAGGCAGAAGGTGGGGTGTTTCTCGATCCGGCCACAGCCTCAAGCGCCACACCCCACGGATAGCTGTCCATCACCCGCCCACCCGTGCGTGGCGGGTGTGGCACAAAGCCGCCTTCTCCGAACAGCACGTTGACGCCGGACTCCCGTAGTTCGGTCACGCTGCGCTGGAAGACTCTGTTCGCAGCAAGTGCGGTGTTCACGAACGGCAGCACGGCAATTGGCAGACCAAGGCCAGTCAGTTCAGCAAGCTGGGTAAGCACGTAAGTATCGGCAATGCCAGCCGCCCACTTGTTGATCGTGTTGTACGTCGCGGGTGCGACAATCACGGCCGTCGCTTTCGGCAAGCCTGGCTGTCCGGCTCGTTGGTGACCGGTGCGTACCGGATGGCCGGTGAGCTTCTCCAGTTCGTCAAGGTTAAGAAAGTGCTCAACAGCGGCCGGAGTGGCGATACACCAGACATCCCAGCCGTCGGCCTGCGCCAGGGTGATCATTCGGTCGATGTGGTCGGCCGGGCCTGCGCCGCAGACCATGAGGTAGAGCACGGGCTTGCTCATGCGGTGACTCCTGCCCGTACGGCCATCTGGCGAACAATTGTGGCTTTCTCGCCGGTCGTGTTCTCCAGCAGCGAGCGAAGCAAGCCGTGTGCCAGTGGTCGGCAACGAACTTCTTCAGGGGCGACCTGTTCGGCCTGGGCCAGGAGGGTCACCGCCTGGCGGTAGTTGCCGACACTGGTATGGGCTTCGGTGAGGTCGAGCAGATAGTTGGAGCGGCGTTCAACCGATAGAGTGGCAACCGAACTGGGGTCAATGGTGGCGGCGAACTCTAGCGCCCTGCCGCCCTCATGCAGCCTGACGAGTGCGGACACCCGATGGATAAGGGTGTTTGTGAGACCGAAGTACGTGTGGTGGTCATCGTAGTGCGACTCAAAACGGAGGGCCGCGGTGATGGCTTCGTCGTGCATATCCCGGGCTAGCCGTGCGTCTTCTTGTCCGGCAGCAGTTATGGAGGCCGCGAGGTAGAGCATCCCGTAGAGCGACAGGAGGTGACGCTCATTGGCGCTCACTTCATCCCGCATCCGGTCAGCCATCGCAAGCAAGGTGGCGATAGCTTCTCCCTGCTGGTGCGTACTGGTCATGGCACGGGCGACGCTGCGGGTGGCTCGGGCCAATGCCCATGTGTCATCAACAACAAGTGCTGTGTGCATCGCCCGATCTGCTGCCAGCCAGGCAACATCGTTGGCCTCGAACTTGAGCAACATGGATGAGGCCAGCCGATAGGTAGTGACCAGCACCCGGTAGGCCGCTACCTGATCAGCAGGCAGCGCCGTGAGTACGGCGCACTGGGCGTCGGTCATGAGCTTCGGCAGGTGGCGGGCAACGACGGTGAAGCGGGACGACAGCCACGCCTGATCCAGGTACTCGGCCTGGCGCTGGATGTCGGCCAGCTTGACGGGTGAAGACTGCTGGACGGCCAAGCCGGGATAGTGGCTCAGGGCGCTTCGGATAGCCAGCACCTCGGACGCATCGACGCAGTGACTGGCTCGCTCAGCCGCCACGGTGTCAGTGAGCACCGTTGGGTCAATGCCGAGGGCGTCGGCCACGCGCTCGATCATCGGTACCCGGGCAAGTGCCCGTTCTCCAGTCTCGATCTTGTCCAGCCATGACGTCGACCGGCCCACCATGTCGGCGAACTGCTTGCGGCTCAGGTTGCGGCGCAGTCGCCAGTAGCGAACCCGGGAACCGAGTTGCTGCCCGTCCGTGTCCACTGCTTCCGCTCCATCCGGTCGGTGGATGTGCCTCTGATCAGCCTAACGGGTAGGTGGTCACACATTTTGTACGACTCGTAACGGTCTGTCGCTCCTAGCGTCGGCACTCGGCACCCGGCCCCGGACGCCAAGACCAGGAACAACCGCGCCGAGCCTCGATCGCCTCTCCCATGCGGTGCGGCCTTCCCCCGGTTCCAGGTCGGCAAGCTCCGGGGTTGGGTGCGTTCCAGTCGCCGACCAGAGGGAACTGTCGTGAGTAGCGGTGCCGGGCTCGACCCCATGAAGTCGCACATCACCTGCACCGACGGTTTCCGACGGGTGCGAAGCATCGGGCTGTGGACGGCTCCCACCAGCGGAAAGGTCGTATTAGTGGCGCCCCCAGCTGAAGCTGCTTTGTTGACCCCGGCGCAGGCGCGGGACTTGCGAGATCGGCTCGACCAACTGGCCTGCGTTGTCGAGTACCAGTACGCCGCAGTGCGCCAAGCGAACAAGGACGCGGGGGCATGAGTGGCAAGAAGCAGTCCACCCCGCCCAAGACGGCACCGGAGCAAGTGATGCTCACCGTGGAGCTGTCCGTACTGGAACTGTCGGCCCTCAGCTTCGTAGCGATGGTCTGTACCTCGGCCGTAGAACAGCCTGTAGCCAATGCGGCGGACCGTGGCTTCAAGAAGGTTCAGACCGCTGCCAAGAAGCACCCGAAATTGCCGCCCATCGTGCGCTGATTTCTTCCCCTGCAACGGTTCTTGGAGGTTCTGCCATGCCCGCGCCTGTGGTCTACGGCTACGTCCGCGTGCTCGTCGACAATGAGGTGTTCGTCCGGGAGTGCAAGGAGCAATTGGCGTCCTGGTGCGCCCGCGAAGGGTGGGTGCTCGGGGCAGTGTTCACCGACAGCGGCGGGCCGCTCGATGACGACCGCATCGGCTTCCGGGGGCTACTCGATGCGCTGTCAATGCCTAACTCCTCGGCTGCTGTGCTGCTGAACGCTGTGCACCTTTCACCCCGGGAGGATGTTGCAGCGCGCTTGGTGAAGGCCATCCGGCGGACAGGTTGTGCGGTGTGGCTGCGGGACGGCGAGTTGCCGGATCAGGCCCGGCGACTATGCCTCGGGCAGTCGGAGCTGAAGCGGTGAGGGCTCTTTCGCTTACGCCTCAACAGAGAAGTGAACCGCGGCTTCTTCCCCGGGTGCCGTTGTCCTTGCCGGTTTCCCGGCAGGTTTTCCGCTTCCACTTACGCCGTCTGGTGGCTGAGACCAAGGCGCATCCCATCCCGGTGTCGGGATGGCTGCACATCCATGAATCCCTTGCCCGGGACTTGTTGCGCGGGTGGCCGCTTCCGCAGCCGGAAGAACTCAAGATCCTCTGCACCCAGCTTGACCGCGAGGACTGGCTTCCCTTCATGGACACTCTGCTGCGAGCGTGCCGGCACCGCCTGGTGAAACCCCCGCGCCCGGTCGGGCCACTCCGCATCGGGTTGGTGACCGGGCTGGAAGCCTTTGCTGATCGGCTGGCAGTCTTTGATCCACTGGCGGTGCCCGCTCATCTGCAAACGCAGATGTACGCCGCTGCGCTGACCAAGCAAGACACCGTTGCATACAACGTCACCCGGGAACAACGCGCGGCCCTACTACGCAACGACCTTGATCCCCTGCCGTTTCAGTGGCTCACCAGCGAGCAAGCCATCCGGCGCAGGGTCGGCAACGGCGCGGTCATGGATGACCAGCGCATGCACCTTGGCGAGGTCGCCAGGCGGGCACACGTCACCATCCGGGTCGTCCCGCAGGGCACGGGCGGCGTTCCCACCATCCCGTTCCAGCTCATCCACGGGACACCACCCGTGGTGGTCGTCCCCGACAACGACGGCTTGCACGTTTCCGACGACCCGGAAACCGTGGCGTCCTACTGGCGCATGGTCCACCGGGTGGAAGCCCTGGCCTTGTCCCCGGATGACTCACTGGCGCTCATCCGGGCAGTGCGCGAATGACCGTGGCCCTGGTGTGCATTGTGGTGGGCAGCCTCGTGCTCACCGCCCGGCTGCTGTGGCGGTTCCGGCAATGAGCAAGCACAACGGCCACGGCGACCACGCCGTGTCCGTCGCCGAGTTGGTGGAACGCCAAGCCCAGGGGGCAGACCGCTGCGGCTCAACTGGCCTGCACGGTGCCTTGACCCACACGGCGGAGTGCGGGACTGGGATGAGGACGAGTGGCCGACTGGTGAATTCCCTGCCTTGACTGACGAGTTGTTGCAGAGCTGGGAGCACAGCGGAGGGAAGGCGACTCCGCATGATCACCTCAGCCGGTCGGGGAGGCCGACGCCTAGCCGGTGCGCACGGTAGCTCAATAGCTAGGCCGAATGCCTGGAGCGTTACCGCTACCCCGCCCGGTGGCTACCCGACAGTAATTTCTGGGGCAAGTAACGGTGCTATGACCCGATGTTGGTCGGTGCCGCCATGGGGCGAGCACAGCGCACCCGTGTCACCTAGAAGGTGTCGCCGATGCGCAGCCGCCGCGCCGTGCTGGGCGTCAGCTCGGTCGGCGCCGAGAGGCGATGCCTCTGGGGTTCAGGGAGCCGTGGGTTACGCTCGACCAGCCACAACGCGGGTAGCTCGGCGCGGCGCTCGCGCGCGCACGCGAAGGTAACGGGACAAGGCCTTGCCGACGCGAGGCGAGAAGGGGTCTCGCGCCTTGCGGCCCTTGCCGATCACCTTGATCACGTCGACTTGGAGGTCGAGGTCGTCGACGGCGAGCTTGCCGACCTCGGAGAGCCGGGCGCCGGTGTCGAAGACCAAACATCAGGGCCTCGTCACGGCGGGACACGAGCGCCTTGCTGTCGCAGGTGGCCAGCACCTTCTGGAGGAGGCCGACGGCGATGCCCGGGGCGGCAGGTCGGGCACGTAGGGCGGCTTCACCTTGGTGACGGGGTGCTGGTCGACCTCGTCCTCATCGGCGAGCCACCGGATCCAGGCCTGCAAGCCCCGGTAGTTGTTGGCTTGCCTCGTCTGGGGCACCGAGCCGGTGGGCGATCCAGCCGAAGATCGTGTTCTCGCTCACGCCTTGGGTGGCGAGTGATCGAGCCCACTCCTTGATCAGCCGCGGGTAGGGCCTGGAGGCCAGGGGACGGTGTCGGACGAGAGGCTGTAGGGCACGCGCGAAACCCCTCAGGCGAAGTGTCACCGAGCACTCTGCTGAGGGCGTCCCCCTGGAGTTGGACATGGAAAGGGCCTCTCACCAGCGGTAAGAGGCCCTTGGTCGGGCTGACAGGATTTGAACCTGCGACCCTTCGCTCCCAAAGCGAATGCGCTACCAAGCTGCGCCACAGCCCGGGGTCTACCCGATCAGCCTACCGGCACGCGCTAAGCTGTTTCCCGTGCCGGTCACCGACCGGCGCATGCGGGCGTAGCTCAATGGTAGAGCCCTAGTCTTCCAAACTAGCTACGCGGGTTCGATTCCCGTCGCCCGCTCCGAGCGCGGCCCGTCGGCGATCCCTCCGGCGGGCCGCGGTGCTGTTCGGGGGTCTCCACAGTGGGCGGAGCTGAACCGGCCGTTCGGGTGCCGGTGAGTGTCGCTCACCACAGCCAGCCGGGTGAAACGCTTTAAGAGTGCCCGTATTGACGGTGAACGCCGTGGCAGCGGGCAGGCGGGTTCGGTAGACCGGTGCCATGTCGCGCAATGCAGTGCTGGATGTCAGGCAGGCCGTGGTGCTCAGCGCCGTCGTGGTCGACGACGCCGGGCTGGTGCTGATGGTGCGCCGCGGGGGGCGGTTGGAGCTGCCCGCGGGACCGCTGCTGGTCGGCGAGGAGGCCGGGGCCGGGGTCACCCGGGTGGTGGCCGCGGCGACCGGGGTGGCGGTCGAGGTGTGCGACCTGGTGGGGGTGACCGGCGGGCCCGGGTTCGGGGTGTGCTTCCGCGCGCGGCCGAACGCGGGCGAGCTGCTGGCGGGCGCGGAGTGGGTCGAGCCGGAGGTGCTGGGGGCGCTGCCGGTCGACGCCGAGACCCGGCAGCGGATCGAGCACGTGCTGGCCTAGCGCCCTCCCGGACCAGGAGGGCGCGCGGCCGGTCAGCAGTCGCGCAGCTCGGGGGACTGGTTGAGCAGCTGGCCCCGCGGGCTGATGAACGCCCGGTAGCGCTCGCTGTCGACCGCGGCGGGCACGAACGCCGCCACCCGGTGGCAGTTCTGGAAGGCCAGCTTCACCCCGAAGTGGCGTTCGAGGCCGCCGCGGATCGCGTCGGAGGCCAGGGCGCGCAGCAGCTGCCCGCGCTCGGCCTCGCTCGGCGGCGGCACCTCGTGGTCGGCGAAGCCGTCCGGGCGGTCCGGGGCTGCGCAGGCGACGCGGGAGATGACCTCCCAGGCGTACGGCAGGGACACCCGCACGCAGTCGACGAAGTCGGCGTCGTCCACCGGGCCGCGCTCGGCGCGGGCGAGCAGGTCGGCGGGCACATCGAGAGACATCGCAACCTCCAGTAGCTCCAGTCGAATCCCTGCCTACCGGCCCCGTCGAAGGCTGATCAACCCTCGCCACCGGAATGGTCGAAATGCGCCCCGAGCGGTTGCGGGGCCACCCCGCGCGCCGGTAGGTCCGCCCCTGTGCCCATCGGAGCCTTCCTGCTCGCCCCCCGCTTCCCCGGCCAGTCCGACCGCGACGCGCTCGACCGGGCGGTCGCCGCCCTCGACGCCGCCGAGCGCGCAGGCCTGGACGAGGCGTGGGTCGCCGAGCACCACTTCATGCCCTACGGCGTGTGCCCGGACGCGGCCGCGTTCGCCGCCTTCGCGCTCGGCCGCACCCGCCGCATCGCCATCGGCACCGCGGTCAGCGTGCTCAGCACCGCCCACCCGGTCGCCGTCGCCGAGCGCGCCCTGCTGCTGGACAACCTCTCCGGCGGCCGGTTCCACCTCGGCGTCGGCCGCGGCGGCCCGTGGGTGGACCTGGAGGTGTTCGGCACCGGCCTGGACCGCTACCGCACCGGCTTCCCCGACGCCCTCGACCTGCTCCTGCGCGCCTTGGCAGGCCCCACCGTCGCGGGCACCCCGCGGTTCCCCTTCCGCGAGGTGCCGGTCGTGCCCGCCCCGCTCACCCGCCCGCACCCGCCGGTCGCCGTGGCCGCCACCTCCAAGGCCACCGTGGCCCTGGCCGCCGCCCGCGGGCTGCCGCTGCTGCTGGGCATGCACGTCGCCGACGAGGACAAGCTCGCCATGGTGGCCCACTACCGCGCCGCGGGCGGCCCGGTCGACGCCCCGCACGTCTCCGCGGTCGTCGCGCACGTCGCCGACAGCCGCGCCGAGGCCGTCGACGAGGTGATGGCCAGCGCGCCGGGGTGGCTGTGCTCGGGCCTGGCCGCGCACGTCCCGCTCGACGGCGGCCGCGGCCCCTCCCGCGACCCGTACGCCTACGCCCGGCTGCTCTGCGACCTGCACCCCGTCGGCGACCTCGACTACTGCGCCACCCGGCTGGCCCGCTCCGGCGTCGACCGGGTCATCTGCATGGTCGAGGCCACCGGGGACCCCGGGCACACCCAGCGCACCGTCACCGCCCTGGGCGCGCTGCGCCGCTCCGGCGTCCTGCCACCCGCCGCGTCCGACCTGGGGAAGCTCGCCTAGACTCGGACGTCGATCCCCGTCGGCCCGCTGCGCCGCGGGGCAGTACCCCAAGTCAGTACCGAGGAGACCACGTTGAAGAGCACCGTCGAGCAGCTGAGCCCGACGCGGGTACGCATCAACGTCGAGGTGCCGTTCGACGAGCTCAAGCCGAACTTCGACCGCGCGTACCGCAAGCTCGCGGGCCAGATCCGCATCCCCGGCTTCCGCCCGGGCAAGGCCCCCGCGCGCGTCATCGAGTCGCGCGTCGGCCGCGCGCCCATCCTGGACGAGGTCGTCAACGAGGCCATCCCGGCCAAGTACATGGAGGCGCTGACCGCGGGCCAGATCAAGGCCCTCGGCCAGCCCGACATCGAGCTGACCAAGCTGGAGGACGGCGCCAGCCTGGAGTTCACCGCCGAGGTGGACGTGCGCCCGGAGATCGAGGTCCCGGCCTACGACGGCTTCGCCGTGACCGTCGACGACGTCGAGGTCACCGACGCCGAGGTCGACGAGCAGCTCGACGAGCTGCGGGCCCGCTTCGGCACGCTGACCGGCGCCAACCGCCCGGTGGAGACCGGCGACTTCGTCTCCATCGACCTCTCGGCCACCGTGGACGGCGCCGAGGTCGAGGACGCCAAGACCTCCGGCCTGAGCTACGAGGTCGGCAGCGGCCAGCTCATCGAGGGCATCGACGAGGCCCTGGTCGGCCTGTCCGCCGGTGAGTCGGCCACCTTCACCACCAAGCTGGTCGCTGGCGAGCACGCGGGCCAGGACGCCGAGGTCACCGTGGCCGTGCAGACGGTCAAGGTGCGCGAGCTGCCCGAGGCCGACGACGAGTTCGCCCAGCTGGCCAGCGAGTTCGACACCATCGACGAGCTGCGCGCCGACCTGCGCGAGCGGCTCGGCCGGGTCAAGAAGATGCAGCAGGGCGTGCAGGCCCGCGACAAGGTCCTGGAGGCCCTGCTGGCGGCGGTCGAGGTGCCGCTGCCGGAGAAGGTCGTGCAGGCCGAGGTGGACAACCGCCACCACGACGCCGTGCACTCCTTCGACCACGACGACGCCAAGCTGACCGAGTTCCTGGAGTCGCAGGGCCGCAACCGCGAGGAGTTCGACACCGAGCTGCGCGCCGACGCCGAGAAGTCGGTCAAGACCCAGCTGGTGCTCGACGCCATCGCCGAGGCCGAGCAGGTCCAGGTCAACGACGCGGAGCTGACCGAGCGGATCATCTACCAGGCCCAGCGCTTCGGGGTCAGCCCGGACGAGTACGTCCAGCGGGCCCAGCAGTCCGGCCAGCTCGGCGCCATCTTCGCCGACGTGCGCCGGGGCAAGGCGCTGGCCGCCGTAGTGCGCGAGGCCAAGGTGACCACCGAGGACGGCGCCGAGGTCGACCTGTCGGAGCTGTTCGGCAAGCAGGCGGATGAGGCCGCGGCCGAATGACTGGGAGCGTCGTCGACGCCCTCGGGTTCTAACGCTGTGAGCGAAAGTGGGCGGTGTCGGGCAGTCGACGCCGCCCGCCTTCGTTAATGTCGGGAGAGATCTCGACGCAAGAGCTTCAAGACTTGGGAGAAGGCAGGCAGACGTGACGCAGCACCCCTCGCCCCACCTGCGGTCGGCGACCGCGGGGCTCACCCTGAACGACTCGGTTTACGAGCGGCTGCTCCGCGAGCGCATCGTCTTCCTCGGCTCCGAGGTCGACGACGAGATCGCCAACCGGATCACCGCGCAGCTGCTGCTGCTGGCCGCCGAGGACCCCGAGAAGGACATCACCTTCTACATCAACTCCCCCGGTGGCTCGGTCACCGCGGGCATGGCCATCTACGACACCATGCAGCTCATCGAGCCCGACGTGGCCACCTGGGGCCTGGGCCTGGCCGCGTCGATGGGGCAGTTCCTGCTGGCCTCCGGCACGCCCGGCAAGCGCTACGCGCTGCCGCACACCCGCGTGATGATGCACCAGCCCTCCGCGGGCATCGGCGGCACGGCGTCGGACATCGCCATCCGCGCCGAGGTCTACGCCAAGTGGAAGCACGAGATGGCCGTCATCACCGCGGAGCAGACCGGGCAGACCGTGGAGAAGGTGACCGCCGACGCCGACCGCGACCGCTGGTTCACCGCCGAGGAGGCCAAGGAGTACGGCTTCATCGACCACGTGGTGTCCCGCGTCGGGCGCACGGCCAACTGAGCACGAACAGGAGCCTCAAGGTGAGCAATCTTCAGTCCCGCTACGTGCTCCCGTCGTTCGTGGAGCGCACCAGCTACGGGGTCAAGGAGTCGAACCCGTACAACAAGCTGTTCGAGGAGCGGATCATCTTCGTCGGCGTGCAGATCGACGACGCCTCCGCCAACGACGTGATGGCCCAGCTGATCTACCTGGAGTCGGCCGACCCCGACCGCGACATCACGATGTACATCAACTCCCCGGGTGGCTCGTTCACCTCGCTGATGGCCATCTACGACACCATGCAGTACGTGCGTCCGGACATCCAGACGTTCTGCCTGGGCCAGGCCGCGTCGGCCGCGGCGGTGCTGCTGGCCGCAGGCACCCCGGGCAAGCGCATGGCCCTGCCCAACGCCCGCGTGCTGATCCACCAGCCCGCCACCGAGGGCACCTACGGCCAGGTCTCCGACCTGGAGATCCAGGCCAACGAGATCCAGCGGGTGCGCCGCCAGATGGAGAACATCCTGGCCCGGCACACCGGCCGCGGCGAGGAGCAGGTCCGCACCGACATCGAGCGCGACAAGATCCTCACCGCCGCCGAGGCGGTGGAGTACGGCATCATCGACGAGGTGCTGCCGTACCGCAAGCTCTCGGCCAGGTGACCCGACCGGCCCCGGCGCGGCCAGACCGCACGAAAGCGACCGACACGCCCGGCGTGGAGGAACTATCGTGGGGGATCAGAGCAATTCGGCCGCGTCGGGGTGCGGGTTCTCCCGCAACTCGGGGGTAGACAGGTACCGTCGAAGGCAACGGACGCGACCGGCCAGGTGCCACCGGGGCGGTGCGGACGGTCGGACAGCCAGGTGTGCTCCGCGCACCGGAGGGGACAGAGGTCAGCGACCATGGCACGTATCGGTGATGGCGGAGACCTGCTCAAGTGCTCTTTCTGCGGGAAGAGCCAGAAGCAGGTGAAGAAGCTCATCGCCGGGCCAGGCGTCTACATCTGCGATGAATGCATCGATCTCTGCAACGAGATCATCGAGGAGGAGCTGGCCGAGGCCGGTGACGTCAAGCTCGACGAGCTGCCGAAGCCGCTGGAGATCCACGAGTTCCTCGACCAGTACGTCATCGGGCAGAACGACGCCAAGCGCTCCCTGGCCGTCGCGGTCTACAACCACTACAAGCGCATCCAGGCAGGTGAGCGGGCCCGGCCCGAGGGCCGCGACGGCCGCGGCGAGGAGACCGTCGAGCTGGCCAAGTCCAACATCCTCATGCTCGGCCCCACCGGCTGCGGCAAGACCTACCTGGCCCAGACGCTGGCCAAGCTGCTGAACGTGCCCTTCGCCATCGCCGACGCCACGGCGCTGACCGAGGCCGGGTACGTCGGCGAGGACGTGGAGAACATCCTCCTCAAGCTCATCCAGGCCGCGGATTACGACGTCAAGCGGGCCGAGACCGGCATCATCTACATCGACGAGGTCGACAAGATCGCCCGCAAGAGCGAGAACCCGTCGATCACCCGCGACGTCTCCGGCGAGGGCGTGCAGCAGGCGCTGCTGAAGATCCTGGAGGGCACCACCGCGTCGGTGCCGCCGCAGGGCGGGCGCAAGCACCCCCACCAGGAGTTCATCCAGATCGACACGACGAACGTGCTGTTCATCGTGGCGGGCGCGTTCGCCGGGCTGGAGAAGATCATCCAGGACCGGGTGGG
Source organism: Actinokineospora sp. NPDC004072 (assembly GCF_053604195.1). Classification (NCBI taxonomy): domain Bacteria; kingdom Bacillati; phylum Actinomycetota; class Actinomycetes; order Pseudonocardiales; family Pseudonocardiaceae; genus Actinokineospora; species Actinokineospora sp. NPDC004072. The sequence goes on from NZ_JBSGHB010000008.1 coordinate 11,532, forward strand.
CAAGCGCGGCCTGGGCTTCGGCGCCGAGATCCGCTCGAAGGTGGAGACCGACGCCGCGGAGATCTTCGCCGAGACGATGCCCGAGGACCTGATCAAGTTCGGCCTCATCCCGGAGTTCATCGGCCGCCTGCCGGTGGTGGCCAGCGTCACCAACCTGGACAAGGCGTCGCTGGTGCGCATCCTGACCGAGCCCCGCAACGCGCTGGTCAAGCAGTACAAGAAGCTGTTCGAGATGGACGGCGTCGAACTGGAGTTCACCGACGCCGCGATGGAGGCCGTCGCCGACCAGGCGATCCTGCGCGGCACGGGCGCCCGCGGCCTGCGCGCCATCATGGAGGAGGTCCTCCAGTCGGTGATGTACGACATCCCGTCGCGCACCGACGTGGCCAAGGTCGTCATCACCGAGCAGACGGTCCGCGAGAACGTCAACCCGACCATCGTCTCCCGCCAGCCGACCCGCCGCGAGCGCCGGGAGAAGTCCGCCTGACCTACCGGTGCCCGGCCAGGAACTCCACCAGGCCGGGCACGACCCGGTTGTAGAAGCGCGGGTCGTGGCCGCCGGGGCCCAGGTAGCCGACCTCGGGGTCGGCCAGCTCGATGAACTCGCGCGTGCCCGGGGCGAAGGGGTCCTGGGTGCCGCACCAGACGGCCAGCGGGGTGTCCGGCGGGATGTTGTGCCGGGGGTCCAGCGCCAGCCACTCCTGCTCGCTGCGGAAAGCCCGGCGCTTGCGCATCTGCTCCCAGGAGATGAGGGCGGGCGAGATGGCCGCCGCCGCCCGCACGGGATCCCCGCGCTCAGCCCGCCGCCGCGCGTAGACCAGCGCCCCGAACCCGCCCATCGACACCCCCGCGACGGCGAACACCCGTCCCAGGTGCCGCGCCGCCAGCCACGCGGGCACCTCGGCGAGGAGCATGCGCATGGGGTCGTCCCCGGGGACGCGCTCGTGCCAGTAGTTGTCCCCGCCGTCGACGGAGACGAACGCGAACGGCTCGACTTTGTCGTGCGCGACCTGGCGGACGAGATGCTTTCCGAGCGAACTGGGAAACGCCGTCTCGGCGGTGCCTCCGCGGCCGTGCAGGAAGAGGCACACGGGTAGGCCCTTGATGGGCAGTTCGGTCGGCAACACCGTCACCAACCCCACCTCCCGCCCCCGAGCCCGCGACCACACCCGCTCCACCCGCACGATCGGCTCCGGCACCCGCTGCCCCGCCGCCCCAATCGTCCGCGCCAACGGCACCACCCCCGCCGCCACCCCCACAATCCCCCCAACCGCCACGGCCGCCCCACCCAGCAACACAACCCGCCGCCCCACCCGGCGCGCCTCACCCAGGGGCCGCACCTCAGCCAGTGGCCGCACCTCACCCATGGGCCGCACCTCACCCATGGGCCGCCGGTCACCCAGCGGCCGCAGTTCACCCGTGGGCCGCACTGCACCCGTGGGCCGCACTTCACCCATGGGTCGCGCCTCACCCACGCGCTGTACTTCACGCACCGGCCGTACCTCACCCACCCCCGGTGACTCGCCAGCGTCCGCCGCTCCCCCCGGCCCCATGAACCCCTCCCGCATCGGCCCCCCGATCCTGCCCCGACCGTGCCGCCGCACGTCTCGTCCTTCCATCGTCGAGAAAGGCGAAGACGTTTCAGATGACGGCATCATCTGAACGGCGGTCGGTCCGTCATCCGGATGTTCGCATCATCTGATTGCCGCTCCTGGCAGGACAGGCGGAGCGTCTTGCACATCCCGTGGACGTCACATCCGCCGATGCGCTGATCATCTGGGAGGCGGGGGCAACCGCTTGAGCGACGATGGACGACCCACCATGGGGGACACACGCGAAGTCGAAGACGCGGCTCGCATCCAGATGATTGCGCCATCTGAATGACGGGCGTCCACAGTGATGGGGGAGAGGTGTCGCCGGTGGACTGTGGGCTGTGCCGTGCCGAGCGTGCCGGAGGGGGCGTGTGCTGTGTGGATGGTTGCGGAGCCGAACGGGGCTGTTGGTGTGCAGGGGATATGCAGTTCGGATGGTCAGATCATTCGGATGGTCTTGTCATGTGGACAGTGGGCGCGGGGAGCGGCTCGGATGGTCGCATCATCTGGGGAGCCATTCGGATGGGCGCATCATCTGGATTGGAGGGTCAGATGGTGACGTCATCTGACTTGGAGTCGGATGGTGACGTCATCTGGGGTGAAGGCGGATGGTGGCGTCATCTGGGTGACGGGGGCGGATGGTGGCGTCATCTGGGGTGGGGGCGGCGGGATGATCGCGTCATCTGGGTGGGGCGGCGGGATGATCGCGTCAGCTGGAGCGGGGGGAGGGGTGGGTTAGATTGCGCCGCTGGTGCGTAGGGCGGTGGGGGAGTGGCCTAGCCAGGTGAGGATGGCGTCGGTGTGTTCGCCGGGGGCGGGGACTGGGGTGGGGTGCCAGGTCCAGGCGTCGGTGTCGACTGGGGGGATGAGCATGGGGGTGGTGCCGCCGGGGACCGGGACGGTTTGCCAGCGGGTGCGGGCGGTCAGTTGTGGGTGGGTGGCCAAGTCCGCGACTCCGCGGGTGCGGGCGGCTGGGACGTCGGCGGCGTGCAGGGAGGCGAGCAAGGCGTCGGCAGCGGTTCTGTCGAAGTGCGGCTGGAGTTCGGCGTGCAGGGACTCCCGGTGCGCGACGCGGTCGGAGACCGTGCGGTAGTTGGGGTGCTCGGCTAGGTCCGGGCGGCCGACCACCTCGCACAGGCGTCGCCACTGGCCGTCGTTCTGGACGGCCAGGTGGACCGCCTCGCCGCCTGCGCAGCGGAAGGGGCCGTAGGGGGCGATGGTCGGGTGGTGCGCGCCCGCCCGCACCGGGTCGGCGCCGGTGCCCAGGGCGTAGAGGACCGGTTGGTGCATCCACTCGGCCAGGGCCTCCAGCAGTGTCAGGCGCAGGGTCGCGCCCTCGCCCGTGCGGCTGCGGCGGAGCAGGGCCGCCAGGATCGCCGCGTGCAGTTGGACGCCTGCGGCGATGTCGGCCACCGAGATGCCCGCCCTGGCCATCTCCGCGCCCGTCCCCGTCGCCGCGACCAGGCCCGCCTCGGACTGAATGAGCGCGTCGAAGGCCTTGCGGTCGCGGTAGGGGCCGTCCTCGCCGTACGACGACAGCGAGGCCACCACCAGGCCCGGGTGCCGCTCCCGCAGCGCCTCCGCGTCCACCCCCAGCCGCCGCGCCGCCCCCGGCGAGAGGTTGCACGCCACCACGTCCGCCCGCGCCACCAGGTCGGCGATGACCGCCTGGCCGTCGGGGTGCTTGAGGTCGAGCGCCAGGGACTCCTTGCCGACGTTCGTCCACGCGAAGTAGCTCGACACCGACCCGCACGCCCGGTCGTAGTCGCGGGCGAAGTCGCCGCTACCGGGGCGCTCCACCTTGATCACCCGGGCGCCGAGGTCGGCCAGCAGGCGGGTCGCGTACGGCACGGCGACGGCCTGCTCCAGGCTGACCACCAGCACCCCCTTCAGCGGTCTCACGCGACCCGCTCCGGTCGGGTGTAGACGTTCATCGACGACCCGCGCAGGAAGCCGATCAGCGTGATGCCCAGCTCGTCGGCCAGCTCGACCGCCAGCGACGACGGCGCCGACACCGCGGCCAGCACCGGCACCCCCGCCATCGCCGCCTTCTGCACCAGCTCGAACGACGCCCGCCCGGACACCACCAGCACCGTCGACCCCAGCGGCACCAGGTCCTGCAGCAGCGCCCACCCCAGCACCTTGTCGACGGCGTTGTGCCTGCCCACGTCCTCCCGCACGGCCAGCAGGTCGCCCGTCGCGGTGAACAGCCCCGCGGCGTGCAGGCCGCCGGTCGCCGCGAACACCTTCTGCCCGGTCCGCAGCGCGTCCGGCAGGCCGGTGAGCACCGGGACGGGCACCGCCGACTGGTCGGCGGCCGGGGAGAAGCGCGTCTTGAGCCGCACGGCGTCGAGCGCGGCCTTCCCGCACACCCCGCACGACGACGTGGTGTAGAAGTTGCGCTCGACGCCGGGGTCCGGCGGCGCGATCCCGGGCGCCAGCGCGACGTCGAGGACGTTGTAGGTGTTGCGGCCCTGGTCGTCCACGCCGTCGCAGTAGCGGGCCAGCGCGACGTCCGTGCGGTCGGCGATGACGCCCTCGGTCAGCAGGAACCCGTGCGCCAGCTCGACGTCCTGCCCCGGCGTGCGCATGGTGACCGCCAGCGGCCGACCCCCGACGCGCAGCTCCAGCGGCTCCTCCGCGGCCAGCGAGTCCGGCGCGCGGGTGCGCCCGGATGTGTCCACGCGCAGCACCGACCTGCGCACCGTCACCCGTCCCATGCGCTCCAGCCTACGTACCGCGGCCCCCGGCGCCTGTGGTCGCCGGGGGCCGCGGTCATCCGGTCAGACCTGCTCCCAGAGGGCCGGGACGTTCGGCGGCTCCCAGCCGGGCATCGAGGTGTGCGGCTGGATGACCCGGTAGGTGCTGCCGCCGTAGGTGACCTGCGCCCCGGTGCCGTAGTAGGTGTACGGCGCCCAGGTCCCACCGGGCGGGGTGGACGTGGTGGTCGTCGGGCTGGTGCCGGTGGTCGGGCGGGTGGTCGTGGTGGTGGTGCCGGGGTCGGTCGTCACCAGCCGCAGGCCGTAGACCTGGAGGATCTCGGTGATCGGCTGGAAGTAGATCGTGCCGCCGGTCTGGCAGTTGCCGGACCCGCCGGAGGTCACGCCCTGGGCCTGGTCGCCGGTCAGCCAGGAGCCGCCGGAGTCGCCCGGCTCGGCGCAGGCGTTGGTGCGGGTCAGGCCGGTGATGGTGCCCTCGGGGTAGGTGACCGAGGCGTTCTTCTGCTGGATGGTGCCGCAGCGCCAGCCGGTGGTGGAGCCGGAGCGGCAGACCGACGAGCCGACCGGCGCCTCCTGCGAGCCCGCGACGGGCACGGTGCCGGGGTAGCGGTTGACCAGCGGGCGCGGGGTGTTGCCCGCGTCCACGCGCACCCAGGCGTAGTCGTTGCCGGGGAAGCTGGAGCCCTGGACGCTGCCGCTCGGCTGGGTCGTGCGGGTGCCCGTGCGCCCGCAGTGGCCCGCGGTGACGAAGCCGCCCTCGACGGAGAAGCCGACCGAGCAGCGGCCCTGGCCGAAGTAGTAGGCGTTGCCGCCGATGACGTCGATCATCGGCTTGGGGTCCTCGGCGCTGGTCTCGACGCCGACGATCGCCCCCCGCAGCCCCGCCCCGGCCGCCCACGCCCTGGCCTCGGCCTCGCCGCCGGAGTTGGCGAGCACGACGACCCGGTTGGCCTTCACGTCGACGTACCAGCCGGGGACCTCGGCAGGCGCGGTGGTGGCTCTGGCGTCCAGCTTGGCCTTCGCCGCCTCCAGAGTGGACTCGCTGTGCCTGGCGGTCGCGGGGACGGCGCCGTGGGCGCGGACGGCGTCGGCGAGCGCGGCGTCGGTCACCGCGACGGTGAGCGTGTGGCCGGTGCTGTCCATCCAGGAGCCCGCGTAGGCCGAGCCGAGGCGCGCCTTGAGGGCGCTGTCGGTGCGCCCGGCGGCCTTCTCGGCGGCCATCCGCTCGACGGCCTGCTCCTGGGTGATGCCGAGGTCGCGCGCCATCGCGCTGAGCATGGCCGGGTCCGCGCTGCTGGCGGCCGTCGCGCTGGTGGTCGACAGGGCGATGGCGGTGACCAGCCCCGACGCTGTGACCGCTGTGGTCACAGCGGCGATCAATCTGCGGTTCATGTCCGCTCTCCTCGTTGCAGGGTGAGTGGCAACGACGGTAAGCGGACAATCACCCGCATTGGTACATACCAATGGTCATAGCAGGCCGCGGCCCCCGACGCCTGCGTCTCGTCGGGGGCCGCGGTGACCCGGGCGCCCCTGCGCGGCGCCCGGACCGGGTTGGGCAGCTAGACGCGCTGCCAGAGAGCCGGGACGTTCGGCGGCTCCCAGCCGGGCATCGAGGTGTGCGCCTGCAGCGCCCGGTAGGTGCTGCCGCCGTAGGTCACCTGCGCGCCGACGGCGTAGCTGGTGTAGGCAGCCCACGTGCCACCGGGCGGGTTGTTGCCGCCGGAGGTCGTCGTGGTGGTGGTGGGCGGGTTGTCCCCGGAGGTCAGCAGGCGCAGGCCGTACGCCGACAGGATCTCCTGCAGCGGCTGGAAGTAGAACGTGCCGCCGGAGCTGCAGTTGCCGGACCCGCCCGAGGTCACGCCCTGGGCCTGGTCACCGGCCAGCCACGACCCGCCGGAGTCGCCCGGCTCGGCGCACGCGCTGGTGCGGGTGAGGCCGGACACCGAGCCCTGCGGGTAGTTCACCGTGGCGTTCTTCTGCTGGATGGTGCCGCAGCGCCAGCCGGTGGTGGAGCCGGAGCGGCAGACCGACGCGCCGACCGGGGCCTCCTGCGAACCGGCGACCGGGACGGTGCCGGGGTAGCGGTTGACCAGCGGCCGCGGGGTGTTGCCCGCGTCGACGCGGACCCAGCCGTAGTCGTTGCCCGGGAAGCTGGAGCCCGCCACGACACCGCTGGGGTTGGAGGTGCGGGTGCCCGCGCCGCCGCAGTGGCCTGCGGTGACGAAGCCGCCCTGGACGGAGAAGCCGACCGAGCAGCGGCTGCCGCCGAAGCTGTAGGCGTTGCCGCCGATGACGTCGATGAACGGACGCGGGTTCTCGGCGGTGGTCTCGACGCGCACGGCACCCAGACCTGCCTTGGCCGCCCACGCCTTGGCCTTGGCCTCGGAGCCCGCGTGGCTCAGCACGACGACCTCGTTGCTGGTGATGTCGACATACCAGCCCGGGACGGACTTCGGCGCGCTGGTCGCCTTGGCGTCCAGCTTGGCCTTGGCGGCGTCGAGCTGGGCGGCGCTGCGGGCGACGGTCTTGGGGACCGCGCCGAGGGCGCGCACCTTCTCGGCGTCGCGGGCGTTGGTGACGGCGACGGTCAGGGTGGAGCCGGTGGCATCCATCCAGGAGCCGCCGTAGCCGCCCGCGCCCAGCAGGGACTGCAGGGCCTTGTCGGTGGCGCCCGCGGCCTTCTCCACGGCCAGGCGGTGCTTGGCCTGCTCGGGGCTGATCTTCAGGTCGCGGGACATGGCGGCCAGGATCGCCGACTGGGTCTCGTCGACCGCAGGGGCGGTCTGCCCCGCGGTCGCGGTCGGCGTCAGGGCGATGGCTGTGGCCAGCCCAGCCGCCGTAATGGCCGTCGTAGCGGCCGCGATGATCTTACGATTCATTATCCGCTCTCTCCTCGAGGGCGTGCAGGGTGGAATCCAGGCAAACGGTAGGAGGCGGATCGCCCATATTGGTACATACCAATCAGGTCATACCGCCGATCATGGCAGGGTGTCGGCCATGAACAACGCCCCCGCTCCCGGCGGCGCCGTCCCCCGCCGCCGCGTCCTGGTCACCGGCGCTTCCGGCGGCATCGGCGCGGCCGTCGCGCACGCCTTCGCCGCCCTCGGCGACCGGGTCGCCGTGCACTACAAATCAGGCCGGGAACGCGCAGAAGTGGTCTACACCGAATTGGCCGGTGACGGCCACGCGCTCATCGGCGCCGACCTGGCCGAACCCGAGGCGCTGGTGGCCGAGGCGGTGGCCGCCCTCGGCGGGATCGACGTGCTGGTGAACAACGCCGCCGTCCAGGTGGGGCCGCACCCGCCGTCGACGCCCTTCGCCGACTGGCGGCGGGCCTGGCGGGAGACCTTCGAGGTCAACCTCTTCGGCGTGGCCGAGCTGAGCCACCTGGTCGCGGCCCGGATGGTCGAGCAGGGCACCGGTGGGCGGATCGTCAACGTCGGCTCGCGCGGGGCCTTCCGGGGCGAGCCCGACTACCCGGCCTACGGCGCGAGCAAGGCCGCCCTGCACGCCCTCGGCCAGTCGCTGGCCGTCGCGCTGGCCCCGCACCGGATCGGGGTGACCACGGTCGCGCCCGGCTTCGTGCGCACCGACCGGGTGGAGCACCGGCTGGCGGGCGAGTCCGGGGCGGCGATCGCGGCGCAGAGCCCGTTCGGCCGGGTCGGCCTGCCGAGCGAGGTCGCCGCGGCCGTGGTCTACCTGGCATCGCGGGAAGCCCTGTGGGCCTCGGGCGCGATCCTGGACCTCAACGGGGCGTCGTACCTGCGGACATAGCACTAGGGTTCGCTTGTGCGCTATGACGTGATCGTGGTCGGCGGCGGCCACAATGGTCTGGTGGCCGCCGCGTACCTCGCCCGGGCGGGGCGGTCGGTGCTGGTGCTGGAACGCCTCCCGCGCACCGGGGGCGCCGCGGTCAGCGCCAGCCCGTTCCCGGGCGCCCGGCTGTCCCGGTACTCCTACCTGGTCAGCCTGCTGCCCGACCGCATCGCCGCCGACCTGGGACTGCGCCTGGACCTGCGGTCGCGCCCGGTCGCCTCCTTCACCCCCTACGAGCGCGGCGGCAGGCACGGCGGGCTGCTGGTCGAGCGCGACCCGGGCCCCGCGACCGAGGCGTCGTTCCGCGAGCTGACCGGCTCCGACGCCGAATACCGCCGGTGGCAGGCGTTCTACGCCGAGGTCGACGGCCTGGCCAAGGCGGTGGCCCCCACCCTGCTCGAACCGCTGCCCTCCCGCGCCCACCTGCGCGACCGCGTGGGCGACCGGGCGTGGGCGCGCTTCTTCGAGCAGCCGCTCGGCGACCTCATCACCGAGGCGTTCACCGACGACCTCGTGCGCGGCGTGGTGGCCACCGACGGGCTGATCGGCACCTTCACCTCGCTGTTCGACGCGGGCCTGGCCGCCAACCGGTGCTTCCTCTACCACGTGATCGGCAACGGGACCGGCGAGTGGCGCGTCCCGGTGGGCGGCATGGGCGCGGTGACCGCCGAGCTGCTGCGGGTGGCCCGGGATGCGGGGGCGGAGGTGCTGACCGGGGCCGAGGTGGTGCGGGTCGACGCCGACGGGGTGCGCGCCGAGGTCGAGTACCGGCGCGGGGACGCCGAGCACGTGGTGGGCGCCGGGCACGTGCTGGCCAACGTCGCGCCCGCGGTGCTCGACCGGCTGCTCGGCCGGGAGGCGGTCGACCCGGTGGGCGCCCAGCTCAAGGTCAACGTGCTGCTGGACCGGCTGCCGCGGCTGCGCTCGGGGGTCGACCCGCGGGTGGCCTTCGCGGGCACCTTCCACCTCGACGAGTCGTTCGAGGAGCTGGAGAGCGCCTTCTGGACCGCGGCGGCGGGCGCGCTGCCGCGGCGGCCTGCGGGCGAGACCTACTGCCACACGCTGACCGACCCGTCCATCGTGGAGGGGGACCGGCACACCCTGACGCTGTTCGGCCTGCACCTGCCGACCGCGCTGTTCACCGACGACAACCGGGGTGCCTGCGAGGAGCTGGTGGAGCGCTTCGCCGCGGGCTTCGACCGGTACCTGGCCGAACCGCTGCTCTCCTGCGTCGCCCGCGACGCCGACGGCGCCCCGTGCGTCGAGGCCCGCACGCCGCTGGACGTCGAGGCCGACCTGGCGATGCCCGGCGGCAACATCTTCCACGGCGACCTGTCGTGGCCGTACGGGGAGGGGTGGGGCGTGGAGACCGACATCGCCAACGTGCTGGTCTGCGGCAGCGGGGCGGTCCGCGGCGGCGGGGTCAGCGGCATCGCGGGCCACAACGCGGCGATGGCGGTGCTGGGCGCATGAGCAGGCCCGCCAAGATCGCCATCGGCTACTTCGCCGTCGTGTGCGCGGTCATCGCCGTGGTCGCGGTCATCCACGCGGGCCACAGCGGCCCGGACGCCTCGCTGGCCCCGGTGTGGGCGATCGCGGCGGCGCTACCGGGGTCGCTGCTGGTCACCGCGCTGCCGGAGCTGGGCGCGGCGGGGGAGTTCCTGCTGCTGGTGGCGGTGGCCGCGGTGCAGGCGGGGCTGCTGTTCGCCGTGCTCCGCGCCGTCCGCAGGCGCTGAGCGGCAGGCGCGGTGGTCGCGCCTGCCGCCCAGGGGGTGCCGGATCAGGCCGCGAGCGCCGCCTTCACGTCGGCCAGGCTCGGGTTGGTCAGGGCCTTGCCGTTGGGGAAGTGCAGCGTCGGGACGGTCTGGTTGCCGCCGTTGACGCTCATCACGAAGTCCGCCGCACTCGGGTCGCGCTCGATGTCGACCTCGACGTACTCGATGCCCTCGCGGTCCAGGAGGGTCTTGAGCCTGCGGCAGTAGCCGCACCAGGTGGTCGAGTACATGGTCAGCGTGGTGGGCGCGGTCATCGTGCTCCTCCGGGATCATCAGCCGTGGTATCGCTATCAACGCATACCAGGGCGCGATGATGCCCCCGCCGCAGTGCGCTGCCGGTCACACGGCCGATCGCGGCTCCAACCGCACGACCAGCGACTTCGACGTCGGGGTGTTGGACACCTCGGCCGTGGAGTCCAGCGGTACCAGGCTGTTGGCCTCCGGGAAGTACGTCGCCGCGCACCCGCGCGCGGTCGGGTAGGCGACCACCCGGAACCGCTCGGCCCGCCGCTCCCGGTCGGTGTACTCGCTGACCAGGTCGACCAGCGCGCCGTCGGCGATCGACAGCTCGGCGAGGTCGTCGGGGTTGACGAACACGACCCGCCTGCCGTCCTTGATCCCGCGGTAGCGGTCGTCCATGCCGTAGATCGTGGTGTTGTACTGGTCGTGGCTGCGCAGGGTTTGCAGCAGCAGCCGCCCCTGCGGCACCTCCAGCACGGTCAGGTCGTTGGCGGTGAACAGCGCCTTGCCGGTCTCCGTGCCGCGGAACTCCCGGGCGTCGCGCGGGGCGTGCGGCAGGACGAACCCGTCAGGCGCCCGCACGCGCGTGTTGTACTCGGCGCACCCGGGGACCACGCGCGCGATGTGGTCGCGGATGCGGTCGTAGTCGTCGATGTAGTCCGCCCACGGCACCGGGTGGTCGGGGCCGAACAGGGCTTGGGCGACGCCGCAGATGATGGCGACCTCGGACCGCAGGTGCGGGCTCGCGGGCGCCAGCCGCCCGCGCGAGCGGTGCACCACCGACATGGAGTCCTCGACGGTGACGAACTGGTCGCCGTCGCGCTCGGTGCGGCCCAGCGTCGGCAGGATGAGCGCGGTGCGTCCGTGCACGACGTGCGAGCGGTTCAGCTTGGTCGACACGTGCACGGTCAGGTCGCACTTGCGCAGCGCGGCCTCGGTGACCTCGGTGTCGGGGGTCGCGGCGGCGAAGTTGCCCCCGACGGCCATGAACACCTTGGCCTTGCCGTCGCGCATCGCCCGGATGGCGTCGACGGTGTCGTAGCCGGGCTTGCGCGGCACCGGGATGGCGAACTCGGTCTCCAGCGCCGCCAGGAACGACTCGGGCATCTTCTCCCAGATGCCCATCGTCCGGTCGCCCTGGACGTTGGAGTGCCCGCGCACCGGGCACAGCCCCGCGCCCGGCTTGCCGATCATCCCGCGCAGGAGCACGACGTTGGCGATCTCGCGGATCGTCGCCACCGAGTGCCGGTGCTGGGTCAGGCCCATCGCCCAGCACACGATCATCCGCCGGGAGTCGGCGACCAGCTCGGCCAGCCGCTCGATCTCGCCGTGGGCCAGGCCGGTCGCGGCGAAGACCGCCGACCAGTCCAGCGCGCGGACGTGCTCGGCGTAGCGGTCGAACCCGACGGTGCGGCGCTCGACGAAGTCGCGGTCGACGATGCCCGGGCGCGCGTCCTCCCAGCGCAGCAGCAGGTTGCCGACCGCCTGGAACAGCGCTTGGTCGCCGCCGAGGCGGATCTGCAGGAACTCGTCGGCCAGCTGGGTGCCCCGGCCGACGACGCCGCGCGCGTTCTGCGGGTTCTTGAACCGCAGCAGCCCGGCCTCGGGCAGCGGGTTCACCGCCACGATCTTTGCGCCGCCGCCCTTGGCCGCCTCCAAGGCGGCGAGCATGCGCGGGTGGTTGGTGCCGGGGTTCTGCCCGACCACCACGATCAGGTCGGCCTGCTCGATGTCGGCCAGCGACACCGACCCCTTGCCGATGCCGGTCGTCTCGGCCAGCGCCGCGCCGGAGGACTCGTGGCACATGTTGCTGCAGTCGGGCAGGTTGTTGGTGCCGTAGGCGCGCACGAGCAGCTGGTAGAGGAACGCGGCCTCGTTGCTGGTGCGGCCGGAGGTGTAGAAGACGGCCTCGTCCGGGCTGGACAGCCCGCGCAGGTGCTCGGCGATGAGCGCGAACGCCGCGTCCCACCCGATCGGCTCGTAGTGGCTGCCCCGGAGCACCATCGGCTGGGTGAGCCTGCCCTGCTGCCCCAGCCAGTAGTCGGTGCGCTCGGCCAGCTCGGCCACCGGGTGGGCGGCGAAGAACTCCGGGCCGACCCGGCGCAGCGTCGCCTCCTCGGCGACGGCCTTGGCCCCGTTCTCGCAGAACTCCACCGCCTTGCGGTGCTTGCCCTGCCCCTCCGGCCACGCGCACCCGGGGCAGTCGAACCCGTCGCGCTGGTTGATCACCCGCAGCGTCTGCGCCGTGCGCTTGACACCCATCTGCGCCACGCTGTGCCGCAGCGTGGCGGCCACGCCCGGGATGCCTGCCGCGTACGTCTTCGGGTCGCCGGTGACCAGCTCGTCCTCGGTGACGTCGGTGTCGGGTGCCTCGCGCGCCATGCCCCCATCCTGCGCCACCGCGCCCGCGGAAGCGAGGACGACCCGCTGATCAGGCCGGGCAGCCGCTCTCGGCGGGCAGCTCGGCGGCGGGGTCGAAGTAGCTGCGGCGGTCCTGGCGGGGGGTGGGCAGGTGGCTGACCGACCGGTCGCGGAAGGCCGGGGCGAGGAAGCCCTTCTTGTACCAGTCGCAGGCGATGGAGTAGCCGAACCCGCCGACGTGGCCGTACCACAGCCCGATGCTGCCCTCGCTCCACCGCGGGCCCTTGCGCATGATGTAGTCGACCTCGGCGCGGACCAGCACGACCGCGTCCATCGGGTCGGCGACGGCGGCCCCGGGCGCGAAGGCGTAGGCGAACAGGTAGTTGGTGTGGATCACCAGCTCGCCGGTGCCGCCCGCGGCCGCGGTCATCGTCCCGGTGACCTTGGGCGCGACCGGCAGCAGCGGGCTGTCCGGGGCGATGAGGCTGACCAGCGCCTGGGCCTGCGGCTCCTGGCCGGTGCCGAACAGCGGGGCGAGCTGCTTGCGGGCGTCCTCGGCCAGCAGGCCCAGGTAGCCGCTGGGGTCGTGGTCGACCAGCATGGACCGGTCGACGCGGCTGGCGATGACGGCGCGGCGGACCAGCTCGGTCGCCTCGGCCACCTCGGCGGCGGAGAACTCCCCGACCTGCATCGGGGCGGGCACGTGGATGCCGTCGGCGCCGTCGGCCCAGGACTCGGCCGGGGTGCCCGCGAACGGGGCCGCGGGGTCCAGCGTGCGCGCGGCGGCGGGGCCCGCGCCGGGCCGGTCGCCGCGGGCCGCGGGGCGGTCGCCGTCGAACATGCCGACGCCGACCAGCAGCATGAGCACCGCCACGATGGCCACCAGGACGGTCGCCGTGACCAGCCACCGCTCGGCCCTGCGGCGGCGGGTGGCGCGCAGCATCGCGCGGACGTCGGCGCGCGCGGCCTCCCGCACGCGGCTGCGCCACTCGGCGTCCTGCACCGCGGCGTGGTCGCCGTACTCCCGATGGTCCACGAGCCCCCCAAGGGCACCCGGCCGGCCTTCGCCGCCCGCTCGATGTCGTTGCTGCCTGGTGCCCGGGACATCGATGCGGCCGACTTCGGTGTTAACAGCCCATCCGGGGGACACCGCCGATCGTGCGACGAGCGGCAGGCTGGCCCGGACCAACGGTCACCGGGGACCGCTTGTCGAAGCCCGCCGCTGCCGAGCGGACCCCGCGGCCTGGGCCGTTCGGCCTCAGCCGACCGTCGGGTGACCAGGTCCCCCGTCCGGCGGTAGCGCCACGGCCACCAGGGTGTCCGGGCCGTCGCGGAGCACCACCTCCGCAGCTCGGGCGGCTGCGCGCAGGTCGGCGGCCACCGGGGCGAGCGCGGCGCGGAAGTCCTCGGGACCGGTCACGGCGAGCTGGTCGACGGGGGCGCGCATCGACACCTTCGCCCGGGTCTTGGCCCCGCGCACCTCGGCCAGCACCGCGCCCGCCGCGGCCAGCGCGCCGGTGTCGGGGTAGCCCGCCGGGGCGGGCCAGGCCGCGGTGTGCACCGAGCCGTCGCGCCACCACGACCACGCCTCCTCGGCCGCGAACGGCAGGAACGGGGCGAACAGCCGCTGCAGGGTCGCCAGCCCGGCCCGCAGCCCCGCCCTGGCCGACCCCGCGCCCGGCAGGTCGCCGTACGCGCGGTCCTTCACCAGCTCCAGGTAGTCGTCGCACCAGGTCCAGAAGAACCGCTCGACCCGCTCCAGGGCGTCGGTGTAGCGGTAGTCGGCCAGCGCGGCGGTCGCGTCGACCACCACCCGGTCCAGCGCACCCAGCGCGGCGATGTCCAGCGGCTCGGTCACCGGGTCGTCCGCCTCGGGGAAGCCGAGCACGAACCGGCTGGCGTTGAGCAGCTTGGTCGCCAGCCTGCGGCCCACCCGCATCCGGCCCACGTCCACCGCGGTGTCCACGCCGGGGCGCCCGCTCGCCGCCCAGTAGCGCACCGCGTCGGCGCCGAAGCGGTCGAGCAGCTCGTCGGGGCCGAGCCCGTTGCCCGAGCTCTTGCCCATCTTCTGCCGCTGCGGGTCCAGCACCCAGCCGGAGATCGCCGCGGTGCGCCAGGGCAGCGCGCCGGTCTCCAGCTCGGCGCGCAGGACCGTGCTGAACAGCCAGGTGCGGATGATCTCGTGGGCCTGGGGCCGCAGGTCCATCGGGTAGGCCTTGGCGAACAGCTCGGTGCCGTAGCCGCAGACCAGCAGCGGGGACAGCGAGGAGGTCGCCCAGGTGTCCATCACGTCCGGGTCGGCGGTGAACCCGCCGGGCTGGTCGCGCTGGTCGGCCCGGTAGCCCGGCGGCGTCTCGCCAGCGGGGTCGCACGGCAGCTCGTCGGGCAGCAGCGGGTTGGCGTAGTCGGGGGTGCCGGTCTCGTCCAGCGGGTACCACAGCGGGAACGGCACACCGAAGTAGCGCTGCCTGCTAATCAGCCAGTCGCCCGAGAGACCTGCCACCCAGTTCTCGAACCGCACGCACATGGACTCCGGCTGCCAGCGCAGCTCCCGGCCGCGCTCCAGCAGCCGGTCGCGGTAGGCGGTGGAGCGGATGAACCACTGCCTGCTGGACACGATCTCCAGCGGCCGGTCGCCCTTCTCGTAGTGCTTCACCGGGCGCGTCACCGGCCGCGGTCGCAGGTCGAGCAGCGCCACCACCTTCTCCCTGGCCGCCCGCACGCCCAGCCCGGCCACCTCGGCGTAGGCCGCCGGGTCCACCCCGGGCGGGGGATCGGGCCGCAGGCGGCCGTCGCGCCCGACCACCGCGCGGGCGGGCAGGCCCAGCTCGCGCCACCACAGCACGTCGGTCAGGTCGCCGAAGGTGCAGCACATCACCAGCCCGCTGCCCCGCTGCGGGTCGGCGGCCGGGTGGGCCAGCACCGGCACCTCGGCGCCGAACAGCGGGGACCGGGCGGTCGTGCCGACCAGCGCCCGGTGGCGCTCGTCGTCGGGGTGGGCGATGAGCGCCACGCAGGCGGGCAGCAGCTCGGGGCGGGTCGTCTCCACCTCGGCGGGGCCCGCGGCGGTGGCGAAGGTCAGGGTGTGCCACGCGCCGGGGGTGTCGCGGTCCACCAGCTCGGCCTGGGCGACGGCGGTGCCGAAGGTGGTGTCCCAGAGCGTGGGGGCCTCGGCCTGGTACGCCTGCCCGGCGGCCAGCAGCCGCAGGAACGACGCCTGCGACAGCGCCCGGGCCCGCGCCCCGATCGTGGTGTAGGTCCGCGTCCAGTCCACCGACAGGCCCAGCCGCCGCCACAGCGCCTCGTACGCCCGCTCGTCCTGCTCGGTCAGCCGCTCGCACAGCTCCACGAAGTTGCGCCGCGACACCGGCCGGGTCTTCTTCTTGTCCCGCTTCGGTTCGAGGCCGGGCTCGTAGGGCAGCGACGGGTCGCAGCGCACGCCGTAGTGCAGCTGGACGCGGCGCTCGGTCGGCAGGCCGTTGTCGTCCCACCCCATCGGGTAGAGCACGTCCATGCCCCGCATGCGCTGGAAGCGGGCGATGATGTCGGTGTGGGTGTAGGAGAAGACGTGGCCCACGTGCAGGCTGCCGCTGACCGTCGGCGGCGGGGTGTCGATGGAGAAGACCGATTCGCGGGGGCCGTCGCCGCGGAAGCGGTAGACGCCCGACTCCGCCCAGCGCCGCGCCCACGTCGCTTCGAGCCCGTCGAGTTCCGCTCGTCCCATGCACGGAGGGTAGTCGCGCCCGCGTGCCCGCCTCCACCGGTTTTGCTGGGCCTTCGTAGACTCATCGACCGTGACCGAGACGCCCGCCTTGCAGACCACCGACCTTCCGCAGGCCTGGGAGCCCGCCGCGGTAGAGGCGGAGCTGTACCAGGGCTGGGTAGCCGCCGGGTACTTCACCGCCGACCCCGGCAGCGGCAAGCCGCCGTTCAGCATCGTGCTGCCCCCGCCGAACGTCACCGGCAGCCTGCACATGGGCCACGCCCTCAACCACACCCTGATGGACGCCCTCACCCGGCGGCGCCGGATGCAGGGGTACGAGGCGCTGTGGCTGCCCGGCATGGACCACGCGGGCATCGCCACCCAGAACGTCGTCGAGCGCCAGCTCGCCGCCGAGGGGCTCTCCCGCCACGACCTGGGCCGGGAGGAGTTCGTCGAGCGGGTCTGGGCGTGGAAGGCCGAGTACGGCGGCAAGATCCTCGACCAGATGCGCCGCCTCGGCGAGGGCATCGACTGGAGCCGCGAGCGGTTCACCATGGACGAGGGCCTGTCCCGGGCCGTGCAGACGATCTTCAAGAAGCTCTACGACGACGGCCTGATCTACCGGGCCGAGCGGATCATCAACTGGTGCCCGCGCTGCCGCACCGCGCTGTCGGACATCGAGGTCGAGCACTCCGACGACGACGGCGAGCTGGTGTCCATCCGGTACGGCTCCGGCGATGCGTCGATCGTGGTGGCCACCACCCGGGCGGAGACGATGCTCGGCGACACCGCCGTCGCCGTGCACCCCGACGACGAGCGCTACCGCCACCTGATCGGCGCCGAGGTCGAGCTGCCGCTGACCGGCCGCCGCATCCCGATCGTGGCCGACGCCCACGTCGACCCCGAGTTCGGCACCGGCGCGGTCAAGGTGACCCCGGCGCACGACCCGAACGACTTCGAGATCGGCCGCCGCCACGACCTGCCCGCCATCACGGTCATGGACGAGACCGGCGTCATCACCGCGCACGGCCCGTTCCAGGGCCTGGACCGCTTCGAGGCCCGGCCCGCCGTGGTCGCCGCGCTGCGCGCCGAGGGCCGGATCGTGGCCGAGAAGCGGCCCTACGTCCACGCCGTGGGCCACTGCTCGCGCTGCGACACCGTGGTCGAGCCGCGGCTGTCGCTGCAGTGGTGGGTCAAGGTCGAGCCGCTGGCCCGCGCCGCGGGCGACGCCGTGCGCGACGGCCGCACCAAGGTCCACCCGCCGGAACTGGCCAAGCGCTACTTCGACTGGGTCGACAACATGCACGACTGGACGATCAGCCGCCAGCTGTGGTGGGGCCACCGCATCCCGGTCTGGTACGGCCCGGACGGCGAGGCGGTGTGCGTCGGCCCGGACGAGCAGCCGCCTGCGGGCTGGACCCAGGACCCCGACGTGCTCGACACCTGGTTCTCCTCGGCGCTGTGGCCGTTCTCCACGCTTGGCTGGCCGGAGCGCACGGCCGACCTGGCCCGGTTCTACCCGACCTCGGTGCTGTCGACCGGCTACGACATCCTCTTCTTCTGGGTCGCCAGGATGATGATGTTCGGCCTGTACGCGATGGACGGCGTGCAGCCGTTCGACCACGTGTACCTGCACGGGCTGATCCGCGACGCGCAGGGCAAGAAGATGTCCAAGTCGCGCGGCAACGTCATCGACCCGCTGGACTGGCTGGACCGCTACGGCGCCGACGCCTGCCGCTTCACCCTGGCCCGCGGCGCCAACCCGGGCAGCGACATGGCCCTGGCCGAGGAGTGGGCCGCGGGGTCGCGCAACTTCAACACCAAGCTGTGGAACGCGACCCGCTTCGCGCTGATGAACGGCGCGACGACCGCGACGCCGGTGCCCCCGCGCGCCGAGCTGACCGACGCCGACCGCTGGATCCTCGACGGCCTGGACGCCCTGGTGTCCGAAGTGGACGAGCTGTTCGACGGCTTCCAGTTCGCCAAGCTGTGCGACGCGCTCTACCACTACACCTGGGACGAGTTCTGCGACTGGTACCTGGAGCTGGCCAAGGTCCAGATCGCCGCGGGCGGCGCCCGCGCCGACGCCACCCGCGCGGTCCTCGGCCACGTGCTCGACGTGCTGCTGCGGCTGCTGCACCCGGTGATCCCGTTCATCACCGAGGTGCTGTGGAAGGCCGTCACCGGCGGCGAGTCCGTCGTGGTGGCCGACTGGCCCGCGCCCTCGGGCGCCCAGGCCGACCCGGCGGCCCGCACGCGGGTCGAGGGCGTGCAGAAGCTGGTCACCGAGATCCGCCGCTTCCGCGCCGACCAGGGCGTCAAGCCGGGCCAGCGGGTCACCGCCCGGCTGTCCGGAGTGGACGCGGCCGACCTGGCCGACCACGCCCCCGCCATCGCCGCCCTGGCGCGTCTGCAGCCCCCCGCTGCCGACTTCGCCGCGAGCGCGGCGCTGGAGGTCGCCCTCGCAGGCGGGACCGTGGTGGTGGAGCTGGACCTGTCGGGAACGGTCGACGTCGCCGCGGAGCGCAAGCGCCTCACCAAGGACCTGACGGCGGCGGAGAAGGAACTCGCCCAGTGCGAGGCCAAGCTCAACAACCCGAAGTTCACCGACAAGGCCCCCGAGGACGTCGTCACCAAGATCCGCACCCGCCGCGACACCGCCGCCGCCGACATCGAGCGCATCCAGGCCCGCCTGGCAGCCCTCCCGAGCTGAGCCCCTAGCCGGTGGGCGCGGTTGACCCCGTGCCCACCCGCGGGCTGCTTGGATGCCCGCAACCCCAGCGCGACGATGTTGGCGTGGGGTGTGGAGCGGGGCTGACCAGCACGGGTGGTGGGGGTGGGGTGGTCCTCCTGACCCAGGAGCCCAGGTCGGAGGCCGCTGCCGCGTAGACTCGACGGGTGCTCGACGAACTGCGGCAGGTTGAATCCGAACTGGACACCCGGTGGCCGGAGACCAAGATCGAACCGTCGCTGGTGCGGATCAGCGCGTTGGCGCACCTGCTCGGTGATCCGCAGCGGACCTATCCGGTCGTGCAGATCGCCGGGACGAACGGGAAGTCGTCCACCACGCGGATGATCGATGCGCTCTTCACGCGGCTCGGGCTGCGGACCGGGCGGTACACCAGTCCGCACCTGCAGCTCGTCACCGAGCGGATCGGGCTGGATGGGGCGCCGATCGATCCCGCGCGGTACGTCGAGGTCTACCGGGATGTCGAGCCCATGCTGGCGATGGTCGACGGCAAGTCCGAGGTGCCGCTGACCAAGTTCGAGGTGCTGACCGCGATGGCCTACGCCGCCTTCGCCGACGCGCCGGTGGACGTGGCCGTCGTGGAGACCGGGCTGGGCGGGACGTGGGACGCGACCTCGATCGTCGAGCCCCGGGTCGCCGTGGTGGGGCCGGTCGGCATCGATCACGTCGAGTACCTGGGGCCGGACCTGCTCAGCATCGCCGGGGAGAAGGCCGGGATCATCAAGCCGGGCTCGGTGGCCATCCTGGCCGAGCAGGACCCCGGGGTCGCGCGGGTGCTGCTGGAGCGCTGCGCCGAGGTCGACGCCACCGTCGCCCGGCAGGGCATGGAGTTCGGCGTGCACCACCGCGACGTCGCCGTCGGCGGGCAGATGGTCGCGCTGCAGGGGCTCGGCGGGATCTACGACGAGATCTTCCTGCCGCTGCACGGCGCCCACCAGGCCGACAACGCCGCCCGCGCGCTCGCCGCCGTCGAGGCGTTCTTCGGCGCCGGGGCGGACCGCCAGCTCGACGTCGAGGCGGTTCGGGAGGCGTTCGCCACCGTCGTCGTGCCCGGGCGGATGGAGCGGATGCGCACCGCGCCCACGGTGTTCATCGACGCCGCCCACAACCCGCACGGGGCCGCCGCGCTCGCCGCCGCCCTGGACGCGGAGTTCGAGTTCCGCAGGCTGGTCGGCGTCATCGGGGTCATGGCCGACAAGGACGTCGCGGGCATCCTGACCGCCCTGGAGCCGGTGTTCTCCGACCTGGTGGTCACCACCAACAGCTCCCCGCGCGCGATGGACCCCGACCTGCTCGCGGGCCACGCCGTGGAGGTCTTCGGCGACGAGCGGGTCACCGTCGCCCCGCGCCTGGACGACGCGGTGGAGATCGCCGTCGGCCTGGCCGAGGAGACCGACAGCCCCGGCGAGCCGGTGTCCGGCGGCGGGGTCGTCATCACCGGGTCGGTGGTCACCGCGGGCGAGGCCCGCACGCTGTTCGGCAAGGAGCCCGCGTGACGGATCCGATGAAGGGCTTCCGCGGCGTGATGTCGGCGATGCTGCTGCTGGAGGCCATCGTCCTGCTGCTGGCCGTCCTGCTGCTGGCCAAGCGCGACGACATCACCACCGGCGAGGTGTGGGCGGTGGGCGCGCTCGGCGTCGCCATGGTGGTGCTGTGCGCGTTCGCGCGCAAGCCGTGGGCGCTGGGAGCCGCGCTCGGCCTGCAGGGGCTGCTGGTGCTCGGCTTCTTCATCACCTTGGCCATCGGGGCCACGGGCGTGCTCTTCGGCGCGGCCTGGGGCTGGGTGGCGTGGATGCACCAGGACGTGCGCAAGCGCATGGCCGAGGGCAGACTGCCTGGTCAGCAGTAGTCTGGCCGGGTGGAACTCGACGACCTGATCCGCCTGCGCCGGGCCCGGGACACGATGGACCGCGACTACGCGCAGCCCCTCGACGTGCCCGCCCTGGCCAAGGCCGCGCTCATGTCGCCGGGGCACTTCTCCCGCAGCTTCCGCGCCGTCTACGGCGAGACGCCGTACTCCTACCTGATGACCCGCCGCATCGAGCGGGCCAAGGCGCTGCTGCGGCGCGGTGACCTGTCGGTCACCGACGTGTGCATGGCCGTCGGCTGCTCGTCGCTGGGCTCGTTCAGCTCGCGGTTCACCGAGCTGGTGGGGGAGACCCCCAGAGCCTACCGCGCCCGCGCGCACGACGAGGGCGCGGACATCCCGCCGTGCGTGGCGAAGATCCTCACGCGACCGATCAGGAATGGAGAAGCGGCCGCCAAGCGCCGCCCATAGCGTGGGGCGCATGGACATCAAGCTCGCACACACCTTCCTCATCGTCGACGACCACGACAAGGCGCTCGGCTTCTACCGCGACGCGCTCGGCTTCCAGGTGCGCAAGGACGTCAAGTTCGAGGGCATGCGCTGGCTGACGCTGAGCCCGCCGTCGCAGCCGGAGCTGGAGATCGTGCTGGAGTCCCCGGCCGCCGACCCCAGCATCCCCGAATCGGACCGCAAGGCCATCACCGAGCTGATGGCCAAGGGCCTGCTGCGCGGCGTCACCCTCACCACCGACGACGTCGACGCCGCCTTCGAGCGCATCCAGGCCACCGGGGCCGAGGTGCTCCAGGAGCCGATGGACCAGCACTACGGCGTCCGCGACTGCGCCTTCCGCGACCCGGCGGGCAACATGATCCGCATCAACCAGCCCAAGTCCCAATAGCATCAGGGGCATGTTCACCCCGGAGCAGCTGACCGAGTCCATGCCCTTCGCGCGCACCGCAGGCGCGGTCATCACGGCGGCCGCGCCCGAGGAGGTGCGCGCGAGCATGGCCTGGCAGGAGGACCGCTGCACCCTCGGCGGGGTGCTGCACGGGGGCGCGCTGGTCACCCTCGCCGACTCGGCGGGGGCGGTGTGCGCGTTCCTCAACCTCCCCGAGGGCGCCAAGGGCACCTCCACGATCGAGACCAAGACCAACCTGTTCCGCGCGGCCCGGTCCGACGTGGAGGCCGTGGCCCGGCCGCTGCACATCGGCGCGTCAACGATCGTGGTGCAGACCGACGTCTACGCCGACGGCAAGCGGGTCGCCCAGACGACCCAGACCCAGATGGTCCTGCGCTGACCGCCGGGGGCGGGCGGGGCGGCGAACCCGCGCGGCGGGCCCCGTTACCCTGCTCGCAATCAGCGTTCTGCCCAGAAATGGAGTACCTAGAGCCGTGAGTGAGCGCACCCTGGTCCTGGTCAAGCCCGACGGCGTCAGCCGGGGCCTGGTCGGGGAGGTCATCTCCCGCATCGAGCGCAAGGGCCTCAAGCTCGTCGCGCTGGAGCTGCGGAACGTCGAGCGGTCGGTCGCCGAGCAGCACTACGCCGAGCACGCCGAGCGCAGCTTCTTCGGCGACCTGCTCGACTTCATCACCTCGGGGCCGGTGCTGGCCGCCGTCGTCGAGGGCCCCCGCGCGGTGGCCGCGTTCCGCCAGCTCGCGGGCGGGACCGACCCGGTGGAGAAGGCCACCCCCGGCACCATCCGCGGGGACTTCGGCCTGGAGGTCCAGTACAACCTGGTGCACGGCTCGGACTCCACCGAGTCCGCCGAGCGCGAGATCAAGATCTGGTTCCCCGACCTGTGACCGGCGCGGCGGGCCGCCGCCGAGGCGGCCCGCCGAATCGGTTGGGGGAATGTCGGTTCCCCCGTCTAGGGTGCCCGTCGTGGTGCACAACGGGGACGCGCTGGTCCACGCCCGCGGGCTGACCAAGCGCTTCGGGGACTTCGAGGCGGTCAAGGGCATCGACCTGCGGGTCGAGCGCGGGGAGGCGTTCGGCTTCCTCGGGCCCAACGGCGCGGGCAAGTCCTCCACGATGCGGATGATCGCCTGCGTGTCGCCGCGGACCGGCGGCGAGCTGTCCGTGCTCGGCATGGACCCCAACCGGGAGGGCCCGCAGATCCGCGCCCGGATCGGAGTCTGCCCGCAGCTGGACAACCTCGACACCGAGCTGACCGTCCGGCAGAACCTGCACATCTACGGCCGCTACTTCGGCCTCTCCCGCGCCCACGTCAAGGCCAAGGCAGGCGAGCTGCTGGAGTTCGCCCAGCTCGCCGAGCGCGCCGACGACGAGGTGGAGCCGCTCTCCGGGGGCATGAAGCGGCGGCTGACCATCGCCCGCTCGCTGATCAACGACCCGGAGCTGCTGCTCCTCGACGAGCCGACCACGGGCCTGGACCCGCAGGCCAGGCACCTGCTCTGGGACCGCCTCTTCCGGCTCAAGCAGGAGGGCGTCACCCTCATCATCACCACCCACTACATGGACGAGGCCGAGCAGCTGTGCGACCGCCTCGTCGTCATGGACGGCGGCAAGATCGTCGCCGAGGGCAGCCCGGCCGCCCTCATCGCCCGGTACTCCACCCGCGAGGTCCTGGAGCTGCGCTTCGCCCCCGGCAGCCAGGCCGCGGCGGTGCCCGACGTCGCCGATCTCGCCGACCGCGTCGAGGTGCTGCCCGACCGGCTGCTGCTCTACGCCGACGACGGCGAGTCCGCGCTCAAGGCCGCCCACAACCGCGGCGTCCACCCGCTGTCGAGCCTGGTGCGCCGCAGCTCGCTGGAGGACGTCTTCCTGCGCCTCACCGGCCGGACCCTGGTGGACTGATGCGCACCTCAACCGGCACCGCCATCGGCCCCGTGCGCTCGGCGCTGATGGTCATCGAGGCGTTCTGGACCTGGTACAAGCGCAACTGGCGGTCCTCGGCGGTCTCCAGCGTCCTGTCGCCGCTGCTGTTCCTCGTCGCCCTCGGCGTGGGCTTCGGCTCGCAGGTGCGGGCGAGCGAGGCGACCCTGGGCCTGCCGTACCTGCAGTACCTCGCGCCCGCCCTGGTGTGCGCGGCGGCCCTGCAGACCGCGGCCTTCGAGTCGACGTACCCGGTGCTGTCCTCCTTCAAGTGGCAGCGCACCTACATCGCCGTCACCGCCACCCCGATCGGCCCGAAACCGCTGGTCGGGGGAGTGCTGGCGTGGGTCGCGGTGCGCCTTGCGGTCTCCGCGGCGATCTTCCTGGCGGTCGCGGGCCTGCTGGGCGCGCTGACCGGCCCGGCGGCCGCGTTCGCCCTGCCGGTGGCGGTGCTGACCGGCATGGCGCTGGCCGCCCCGCTGGTGGCCTACTCCTCGACCATCGAGTCCGAGGGCCAGCAGTTCAACGCCGTGTTCCGGTTCGTCGTGATGCCGATGACGATGTTCTCCGGCACGTTCTTCCCGGTCGAGCAGCTGCCCGGCTGGGTGCAGCCGCTGGTCTGGGCGACCCCGCTCTGGCACGGCACCGAGCTGTCCCGCGGCCTGTCCTTCGGCGGCATCGACCCGCTGGCCGCCGCGGGCCACGCGGCGTTCCTGCTCGCCCTGGTGGCCGTGGGGGCCTACCTCTGCACGCGCACGTTCACCCGGAGGCTGGCGGTCTAGATGTCCACTGACACCCCGGTCCGCTCCGCCGAGCTGCCGCCCATCCCGCCGCGCACCGGCTTCCTGCTGCGCTTCCTGCCCGCGGGCACCTACGCGGGCCGCGCCCGGGTGCTCGTGGAGCGCTCGCTGCTGACCCAGCGCAAGGCGTGGCTGGCCATCGCGTCGGGCTTCTTCGAGCCCCTGTTCTACCTGTTCGGCCTCGGCTACGGCTTCGGCCGCCTGGTCGGCGAGGTCGTCGGCCCGACCGGCGAGCCGATGCCCTACGTCGCCTTCGTCGCCCCCGCCCTGCTGGCCGCGTCGGCCATGAACGGCGCGGTCTACGACGCCACGTTCAACATCTTCTTCAAGTTCAAGTACGCCAAGCTCTACGACGCCATGCTGGCCACGCCGCTGGGCCCGCTGGACGTGGCCATCGGGGAGATCACCTGGGCGCTCATCCGCGGCGCGCTGTACGCGGGCGGCTTCCTGGCGGTCATGCTCGGGATGGGCCTGCTGGCCTCGCCGTGGGCGATCCTGGCCCTGCCCGCCGCGGTCTTCATCGCCTTCGCCTTCGCCGCGGTGGGGATGGCCTGCACGACGTACATGCGCTCCTGGCAGGACTTCGACCTGGTCCAGCTCGCCCTGCTGCCGATGTTCCTGTTCTCCACGACGTTCTTCCCGATCACGGTCTACCCGGCCGTGCTCCAGTTCATCGTGAAGTGCTTCCCGCTCTACCACGCGATCGAGGTCATGCGCTCGCTCTCGGGTGGTTTTGTCGACATATCGATCCTGGGGCACCTGTCGTACTTCGCGGTGATGATCGCCGTGGGCACCGTCGTGGCCTCGCGTCGGCTGGGCAAGCTCCTGCTGTCCTGACCCGGCCGGTTACCCTGGGAAGCACTATGAGCGTCGAGTCGGTATTCCCCCAGTTGGAGCCCCTGCTCCCGCAGGTGTCCAAGCCGGTCCAGTACGTCGGCGGCGAGCTGAACGCCACCCTGAAGCCGTGGGACCAGGCGAACGTGCGCTGGGCGCTGATGTACCCCGACGCCTACGAGGTCGGGCTGCCCAACCAGGGCGTCATGATCCTCTACGAGATCCTCAACGAGATGCCCGACGTGCTCGCCGAGCGGACCTACGCGGTCTGGTCGGACTTGGAGGCGCTGATGCGCGAGCACGGCGTCCCGCAGTTCACCGTCGACGGGCACCGCCCGGTCAAGGCGTTCGACGTGCTCGGCGTCAGCTTCGCCACCGAGCTGGGCTACACCAACCTCCTCAACGCCCTCGACCTGGCGGGCATCCCGCTGCACGCGGCCGACCGCACCACCGAGCACCCGGTGGTCGTCGCGGGCGGGCACGCCGCGTTCAACCCCGAGCCCATCGCCGACTTCATCGACGCCGCCGTCCTGGGCGACGGCGAGGAGGCCGTCGGCGAGATCACCGACATCATCCGCCGGTGGAAGGCCGACGGCCGCCCCGGCGGCCGCGACGAGCTGCTGACGCGCCTGGCCGAGACGGGGACCGTCTACATCCCCCGCTTCTACGACGTGTCCTACGCAGACGACGGCCGCATCGCCGCCGTCACGCCCAACAACGACCGCGTCCCCGCGGTCGTGGCCAAGCGGACCACGATGGACCTCGACGCCTGGCCCTACCCCAAGCAGCCGCTGGTCCCGCTGGCCGAGTCCGTCCACGAGCGGATGTCGGTGGAGATCTTCCGCGGCTGCACCCGCGGCTGCCGGTTCTGCCAGGCGGGCATGATCACCCGCCCGGTGCGCGAGCGCAGCATCGACGGCATCGGCGCGATGGTGCAGCGGGGCCTGGCCGCCAGCGGCTTCGAGGAGGTCGGCCTGCTCTCGCTCTCCAGCGCCGACCACTCCGAGATCGGCGAGATCACCAAGCAGCTGGCCGACCGCTACACCGGCACCAACACCGGCCTGTCGCTGCCGAGCACCCGGGTCGACGCCTTCAACATCGACCTGGCCAACGAGCTCTCCCGCAACGGCCGCCGCTCCGGGCTGACCTTCGCCCCCGAGGGCGGCAGCGAGCGCATCCGGCGCGTCATCAACAAGATGGTGTCCGAAGAGGACCTCATCAAGACCGTCAGCACCGCCTACGCCAACGGCTGGCGGCAGGTGAAGCTGTACTTCATGTGCGGGCTGCCCACCGAGACCGACGACGACGTCCTGCAGATCGCCGAGATGGCGCGCAACGTCATCCGGGCGGGCCGGGAGGCCAGCGGCCAGAAGGACATCCGCTGCACGATCTCCATCGGCGGGTTCGTCCCCAAGCCGCACACCCCGTTCCAGTGGGCCGCGCAGACCGACCCGGACACCGTGGACGAGCGGCTGCGCAAGCTCCGCGAGGCGGTCAACGCCGACCGCCGCCTCGGCCGCAGCATCGGCATGCGCTACCACGACGGCAAGCCCAGCCACATCGAGGGCCTGCTCTCCCGCGGCGACCGCCGGGTGGGCCGGGTCATCGAGCGGGTCTGGCGCGAGGGCGGGCGCTTCGACGGCTGGAGCGAGCACTTCTCCTACCAGCGCTGGGTCGACGCCTGCGCGGCCGAGCTGACGCCGCTGGGCGTCTCCCTGGCCTGGTACACCACCCGCGAGCGCACCGAGGACGAGGTCCTGCCCTGGGACCACCTCGACTCCGGCCTCGACAAGCAGTGGCTGTGGGACGACTGGCAGGACGCCATCGACGAGCGCGAGCAGGACGACTGCCGCTGGACCCCGTGCTTCGACTGCGGGGTCTGCCCGGCGATGGGCACCGACATCGAGATCGGCCCCACCGGCCGCAAGCTGCTGCCGATCAGCCCGGTCGGCCAGGGCACCCCGGTGCGCAACCCCGCGCTGACCTAGCCGCTTCAGCCCAGCCGACCCGCTAGGGGACCAGCTGCGGGACCTGCACCAGGCCGTGGCCGTAGAAGCTGTTGAAGCGGTCGTACCCGGTGCAGTAGGCGTCCTGCCCGGCCACGCCGTCGAGGTCGTAGTCGGCCGGGCAGGCCAGCGAGCGCGCCCGGTCGGTCAGCATCCGCGACAGCTGCTGCGGGGTCGTGTACCGGTGCCCGCCGGCCAGCAACGCGGCGACACCGGTCACGTGCGGGGCCGCCATCGACGTCCCGCACGCCGTCCCGTAGCCGCCGGGCACGGTCGAGAGCACGCAGGCCTCGCCCTCGCCGCCCGGTGCTGTGATATCCACCACACCCAGGCCGTAGGCGCTGTAGCCGGATTTCACCTGATCGGGGCCGACCGCGGAGACCGCGACCACGCCCCGCAGACCGCCCGGCAGCAGCTTGCAGCTGCCGTCCAGGGTGCGCCTGCCCACGCCGTCGGCCGTCTCGCCGCTCGGCGCGGCCAGGTCGGTGTTCTCATTCGACGCCGCCGCGACCGTCAGCACGCCGCGGATCGAGGCGTAGTCGACCGCGCGCCGGACCGCCTCGTAGACGACGTGCTCGGCGTCGCGGTCGCAGGTCAGCAGCCACGGGTCGACGAAGTAGGAGTTGTTCGTCACGGTCATCCGCTTCGCGGCGGCCCACATGAGCCCGCAGATCACCGCTTCCGGGTAGACGTAGCCCGCGTCGTCGACGACCTTCACCGAGGCCAGCCGCACGCCCGGGGCCACCCCGGTGATGCCCCGGCCGTCGTCGGCCGCCGCGATCAGGCCCGCGACGTGCGTGCCGTGCGGGGAGGTGGTGGGCGCCCAGGCCGCGGGCCGGGGGTCGGCCACGCCGGTCAGGCAGCCCGCCGACACCGCCGGGTCGACCGCGGCCGCCAGGTCGGGGTGGGTGGCGTCGATGCCCGAGTCCAGCACGCCGACCAGCACGTCGTCGCCGATCCGGCGCGCCGCGCCCCCGCCGATCATCGCCATGTTCCACTGCTCGCCGGAGCGGTCGGCGGTGGCGACCTCGCCGCCCGCGGTCAGCGGCGGGTTGTCCCGTTCACCGCTGGCCACCGTGCTGGCGCTGAAGGCCCGGTCGCGGCCCATCCGGTCGGCGAAGGCGGGGTCGGCCGACACCGCGATGCCCACCGCGATCTGGGCGTAGTAGCCGCTCAGCGAGCCGCAGGCGACCGAGATGTCCAGCTTCGCGTCCTCGGCGGCCGTGCCCGCGTCGAACAGCACGACGTAGCGCAGGGTGGGGCCGCTGGGCGCGCAGTCCGGGCGCGGGTCCGCGGTGGCGTCGGGGGCGGCGTGCGTGGTTGCGACCATCGCAAAGCTGACCGCTGCCGCCAAGGTCCGGCGCAGCAGAGGCACAGGCGACCTCCAGGGCATGGGTCCGCCGGTTGCTACGGCGTCTGCTGTCCACTCCATCGCGGACGGTAGCCACGACGCAGACGGGAAACAAGCGCGCCGGGCCATTTGGCGCTGAGGGTACGGTGCCAGGCACGCGCACCGCTCACCAGGGGAGCAGTGCCAGTACCTCCAGAAGGAGCAACCCCTGAGCCGGAAGGACCAGCCCAACCCCTCGGCGCCGCCGGTGCAGAAGCTGCGCGTGCGGTACGCCAAGCGGGGCAGGCTCCGCTTCACCTCCCACCGCGACGTCGCCCGCGCCTTCGAGCGCGCCCTGCGCCGCGCGGGCGTGCCGATGGCCTACTCGCAGGGCTTCAGCCCGCACCCGAAGATCTCCTGGATCGGGGCCGCGCCGACCGGCGTGGCCAGCGAGGCCGAGTACGTCGAGATCCAGCTGGTCACCGCGGTGGACCCGGCCGCGCTGGCCGCCGCGCTCGACGCCGCCCTGCCCCCCGGCCTCGACGTGCTCGAGGTCGTCGTCGCCGGGCCGGGCGCGCTGGCCGACCGGGTGGACGCGGCCGAGTGGCAGGTGGAACTGCCCGGCGTGTCGTCGGACACACTCGCCGCCGCGGTCGGGCGCCTGCTCGCCGAGGAGCACGTGATGGTGTCCCGCCGCACCAAGGACGGCACGCGGGAGATCGATGTCCGACCTGCGGTGATCCGGGCCGAGGTGGCCGCGAGACCCGCTGTGGGCATCGACATGCCCGCCGGGGACGGTCCGTGTGGGATACTGCGTATGGTCGTCCGGCAGACAACACCGGCCGTTCGGCCCGACGACGTACTGAGCGCGCTCCGTGTCGTCGCCGCCCTGGACCAGCCGGTGCCCGCGAAGGCGACCCGACTGGCGCAGGGGCGGCTGGACGACGTAGGCGCGCTGTCCGACCCGCTGGCCCCGGACAGGGCCGCGGCTGCCGGGTAGCGCGGTCGGGAGTCCGGAGCGCGCCGGGGTGTGTCGTCGCACGACCTGACGTCGTGCCCGCCCGCCGTGCCATGCGGAGCGGTCCGGCGAGAGGCGAGGATTCCCGCCGCTCCCACGCGGCGGATTGGACAACTAGGGCCCCTGAGCGGCCGCGCACCCAGCGCGCCCGGGGGCGGAGGAGCTACATGTCGGATATGTCGAACCCTGCCGGTCGGACCGGCGGGGCCGCCACCACACCCGCGCTGGGCGATCTGCCCGCCAAGGTGCGCGTGCACGCCCTGGCCAAGCTGCTCGGGGTGAGCAGCCGCGAGGTGCTCGGGGCGCTGAACGAGCTGGGCGAACCCGCCCGCGGCGCGCAGTCCAGTGTGGCCAGGGAGCTGGCGCTGCGGGTCGCCGACGCGCTGGCGGGGGAGCCCGCCGAATCGGCGGAAACCCCGGTGAGCCCGGTGAGTCCGGACAGCCCGGATAGCCCCGGCAGCCCAGATAGCGCGGACAGCGCTGACGAGGCCGTCGAGGAGGTCGATGAGCTGCCCGCGGTCGCCCCGCGGCTGCCCGCCGTCCCGGTGTTCGCCTCGGCGTCGCCGCTGTTCCAGGCGCCGGACCCGGCCGCGGCCACCGCGCGCCGCAAGGCCAGGCCCGAGCCCGAGCCGGAGCCCGACGACGAGCCGGAGGAGCCGGTCGACGACGCCGCGGACGCCGACGCCGACGCCGATGAGGGCGCAGGCAGGCGCCGCCGCCGCGGTCGCCGCGGCCGCGGTCGGGGCCGCGGGGCCGAGGACGCCCCCGACGCCGAGGACGCCGAGCCCGCCGACGCCGAGCCCGAGGCCGCCGAGGCGCCCGAGGCCGACGAGGACGGCGGCAGCAAGCGCCGCCGCCGTCGCCGCCGCCGCAAGGGCGGCGAGGACGCCGACACCGCCGAGGCCGACGACCCGCCGAACACCGTCACCCACGTCCGCGAGGCCCGCGAGGACCGTGACTCCTCGCGTGACTCCTCCCGCGACAGCGGCCGCGACGAGGTGCGCAGCGTGCGCGGCTCGACCCGGCTGGAGGCCAAGCGCCAGCGCCGCCGCGACGGCCGCGAGGCCGGGCGCAGGCGCGCCCCGATCCTGTCCGAGGCCGAGTTCCTGGCCCGCCGCGAGTCCGTCGACCGCACGATGGTCGTCCGCGAGTACAGCGACCGCACCCAGATCGGCGTGCTGGAGGACGGGGTGCTCGTCGAGCACTTCGTGACCTCGTCGGGCAGCGGGTCGCTGGTCGGCAACGTGTACCTGGGCCGCGTGCAGAACGTGCTGCCCAGCATGGAGGCGGCCTTCGTCGACATCGGCCGCGGCCGCAACGCCGTGCTCTACGCCGGTGAGGTCGACTGGGACGCCGCCGGGCTGGAGGGCAAGGCCCGCAAGATCGAGCAGGCCCTCTCCACCGGCGACAGCGTGCTGGTGCAGGTCACCAAGGACCCGGTCGGCCACAAGGGCGCCCGGCTGACCACCCAGATCTCCCTGCCCGGCCGGTTCCTGGTCTACGTGCCCGGCGGCGGGGCGACCGGCATCTCCCGCAAGCTGCCGGAGAACGAGCGCCGCAGGCTCAAGGACGTGCTCAAGCGCGTCGTCCCCGAGGACGCAGGCGTGATCATCCGCACCGCGTCCGAAGGCATCTCCGAGGAGGAGCTGGGCCGCGACGTGCGCCGCCTGCAGGCGCAGTGGGAGGTCATCAAGGAGAAGGCGGAGGCGGGCAGCGGCCGCAAGGGCGGCAAGAGCAGCGCGCCGACCCTGCTCTACGAGGAGCCGGACCTGCTGGTCAAGGTCGTCCGCGACCTGTTCACCGAGGACTTCAGCGCGCTGATCGTCCAGGGCGACACCGCCTGGGAGACCATCGACGCCTACGTCCGCCACGTCGCCCCCGAGCTGGTCGACCGCGTCCGCAAGCACAGCGGCCCCAAGGACGCCTTCACCACCCACCGCGTCGAGGAGCAGCTGCTCAAGGCGCTCGACCGCAAGGTCTGGCTGCCCTCCGGCGGCTACCTGGTGATCGACCGCACCGAGGCGATGACGGTCATCGACGTCAACACCGGCAAGTTCACCGGGTCGGGTGGAAACCTGGAGGAGACGGTCACCCGCAACAACCTGGAGGCGGCCGAGGAGATCGTCCGCCAGCTGCGGCTGCGCGACGTGGGCGGCATCATCGTGATCGACTTCATCGACATGGTGCTGGAGTCCAACCGCGACCTGGTGCTGCGCAGGCTCACCGAGTGCCTGGGCCGCGACCGCACCCGCCACCAGGTGGCGGAGGTCACCTCGCTGGGCCTGGTGCAGATGACCCGCAAGCGGGTCGGCACCGGCCTGCTTGAGGCGTTCAGCACCACCTGCGAGCACTGCAAGGGCCGCGGCGTGAACGTCTCGACCGAGCCGGTCGTGAAGGCGGCCACCGGCCAGCAGAACGGCCAGAACGGCGGCGGCAGCGGGCACAAGGAGTCCAAGCGCTCCCGCAACCGCGGCGAGGACCGCGTGGCCAAGGACGCGGCCAAGGACGCGGCTAAGGACGCGGCCAAGGAGAAGGACGCGAAGGACAAGGACGCGAAGGAGCCCGAGGCCCCCAAGGAGGAGCCGGTCCCCGAGCCCGAGCGGGAGGTGGCCAAGGCCGCGGTCGCCCAGATCGCCCGGTCCACCGTCCGCGCAGGCGAGGACGACCCGGACGCCGCCGGGCCGGAGGTGCCCGAGCAGGCGCGCAACGGCAACGGCCGGGTGGCTGAGCTGGCCCCCGCCGCGGCCCCGCGCAGGCGTCGGCGGGCCGCGTCCCGGCCCGCAGGCCCCCCGGTGGGCGTGGACACCGAGGGCTGATTCGTCGGTGCGCGGAGCAGGCGTGTACGCTGTTGCACGGCCCGCCGAATGGTGGGCCGTGTCGTGCACAGCCTGGTCCGCACCGAGTACCGCGTGACCCCACGCACGACCCCCACTGTCTAGCAGCAGGAGACTTCCGTCCGATGTACGCGATCGTCAAGACCGGCGGCAAGCAGTACAAGGTGGCTGTCGGCGACGTCGTCGAGGTCGAGAAGCTCGAAGGCGTGCCGGGCACCGAACTCAGCCTTGCCGCGGTGCTGGTCGTCGACGGCACCGACGTCACCACGGACGCGGACGCCCTGGCGAAGGTTGCGGTGACCGGCAAGGTCGTCGAGCACACCAAGGGCCCGAAGATCCGGATCCACAAGTTCAAGAACAAGACCGGCTACCACAAGCGCCAGGGTCACCGGCAGAAGCTGACCCGCGTCGAGGTCACCGGCATCACGGTGAAGTGAGGACCTGAGCAGCCATGGCACACAAGAAGGGTGCGTCAAGCTCCCGCAACGGGCGCGACTCGAACGCCCAGTACCTGGGCGTGAAGCGGTTCGGCGGTCAGGTCGTCAAGTCCGGTGAGATCCTGGTCCGCCAGCGCGGCACCAAGTTCCACCCGGGCGTCAACGTCGGCCGCGGCAAGGACGACACGCTGTTCGCGCTGTCCGCGGGCGCCGTCCAGTTCGGTTCGCGGCGCGGTCGCAAGACCGTCAACATCGTCCCGGTCGAGGCCTGAGGCCCGACCGCGAGACCCCTTTGTGACGAGGGCGGGCCTGCTTCGGCCCGCCCTTTGTCGTGTCTGTGAGAGGAAGCCATGTCCCGATTCGTCGACCGGGTGGTCATCCACGTCTCCGGCGGCAACGGCGGCAACGGGTGCGCGTCGGTCCACCGGGAGAAGTTCAAACCGCTGGGCGGCCCCGACGGCGGCAACGGCGGCAACGGCGGTGACGTCGTGCTGGTCGTCGACGCCAACGTGCACACCCTGCTGGACTTCCACTTCCGCCCGCACGCGGTGGCCACGCACGGCAAGCAGGGGCAGGGCGGCAACCGGGACGGGGCCAACGGGCAGGACCTGGAGCTGAAGGTGCCCGAGGGCACCGTGGTGCTGTCCAAGGACGGGGAGATCCTCGCCGACCTGGTGGGGCACGGCACGCGGTTCGTCGCCGCGTCCGGCGGCCGGGGCGGGCTGGGCAACGCCGCGCTGGCCTCCAAGGCCCGCCGGGCGCCCGGGTTCGCCCTGCTCGGCGAGCCGGGGGACACCCGCGACCTGGTGCTGGAACTGCGCTCGATGGCCGACGCCGGGCTGGTCGGGTTCCCGTCGGCGGGCAAGTCCTCGCTGATCGCGGTGCTGTCGGCGGCCAAGCCGAAGATCGCCGACTACCCGTTCACCACGCTGGTGCCGAACCTGGGCGTGATCACCGCGGGGGAGACGGTCTTCACGATGGCCGACGTGCCCGGGCTGATCCCCGGCGCGTCCGAGGGCAAGGGCCTGGGCCTGGACTTCCTGCGCCACATCGAGCGCTGCTCGGTGCTGGTGCACGTGGTCGACTGCGCCACCGAGGAGCCCGGCCGCGACCCGCTGTCGGACATCGACGCGCTGGAGGCCGAGCTGGCCCGCTACACCCCCGCGCTCGGTGGCACGCTGGCCGACCGGCCGCGCGTGGTGGTGCTCAACAAGATCGACATCCCGGAGGGGCGGGAGCTGGCCGAGCTGGTGCGCCCGGAGATCGAGGCGCGCGGCCTGCCGGTGTACGAGGTGTCCACCGCCACCCGCGAAGGGCTGCGCGAGCTGACGTTCGCCCTGGCCAGGGTGGTGGAGGCGGACCGCTCGGCGCGGCCGATCGTGGAGCCGACCCGGATCGTGCTGCGGCCCAAGGCCGTCGACGACACCGGCTTCACCATCGAGCCCGACCCGGCCGAGGAGGGCGCGTTCACCGTCCGCGGCGAGCGCCCGGAGCGCTGGGTGCGGCAGACGAACTTCGACAACGCCGAGGCCATCGGCTACCTCGCCGACCGGCTGGCCCGCCTGGGCGTGGAGGAGGCGCTGGCCAAGGCGGGCGCGCAGCCGGGCTGCCCGGTGACGATCGGCGGCATCACCTTCGACTGGGAGCCGTCGACGCCCGCAGGCATCGCGATGACCATGTTCTCCCGGGGCAGCGACCCGCGCTTGGAGCAGGACGACCGGACCAGCGCCGCCGAGCGCAAGCACGCCCGCCGGGTGCGCCGCGGCCTGGAGGAACCGGAGTGACCGCGCTGCGCTCGGCGACCCGCTCGGCCGTCGCCGCCGCCCGGCTGGTGGTCGTCAAGGTGGGCTCGTCGTCGCTGACGACCGCGGCGGGCGGCCTCGACCCGGCGCGGCTGGACGCCCTGGTCGACGCGCTGGCCGCCCGCCGCGCGAGCTCGTCGGTCGTGCTGGTGTCCTCCGGCGCGATCGCCGCGGGCCTGGCCCCGCTCGGCCTGGCCCGCCGCCCCCGCGACCTGGCCACCCAGCAGGCGGCGGCCAGCGTCGGGCAGCTCGCGCTCGGGCACGCCTACGTCGAGTCCTTCGCCCGCCACGGGCTGCGCGTCGGCCAGGTCCTGCTGACCGCCGACGACGTGGTCCGCCGCGCGCACTACCGCAACGCCCAGCGCACGCTGTCGCGGCTGCTGGCCCTGGGCGTGGTCCCGGTGGTCAACGAGAACGACACGGTGGCCACCGACGAGATCCGCTTCGGCGACAACGACCGCCTCGCCGCCCTGGTCGCCCACCTGATCGGCGCGGACGCGCTGGTCCTGCTGTCCGATGTGGACGCCCTCTACGACGGTGACCCGCGCCTCGGCGCGGCCAGCCCGATCGAGGAGGTCGCCGACGCCGCGGACGTCGCGGGCGTGGACGCGGGCGCCTCCGGCTCGGGCCTGGGCACCGGGGGCATGGCCTCCAAGCTGGCCGCCGCCCGCCTGGCCTCGGTCGCGGGCGTCCCGGTCCTGCTGGCCTCGGCCGCCGCCGCAGGCCGGGCCCTGACCTCGGCGGACGTCGGCACCGCCTTCGCCGCCTCCGGCCGCAGGCTGACCGCGCGCCGCTTCTGGCTGGCCTACGCCGCCGACGCCACCGGAACCCTGACCCTGGACGACGGCGCGGTCACCGCCGTGGTCACCAACCGCCGCTCCCTCCTGGCCGCGGGCATCACCACCGTCACCGGCGACTTCCACGCGGGCGACGTGGTGGACCTCACCGACCCCGCAGGCCGCGTGGTGGCCCGCGGCCTGGTCGCCTACGACTCCACCGAGCTGCCGGACCTCATCGGCCGCTCCACCCGCGACCTGCCGACCGAGCACCGCCGGGAGGTCGTCCACGCCGACGACCTGGTCGCCCTAGCGCACGGCTGAGGCGTAGAACAGCGGCCAGGCGATCAGGAAGCGGTCGCGCGCGCCGCGCTCGGCCTGGTCGGCCAGCCAGTCGTCGGCCTCCGCCCTCGTCACCCGGCCCGTCGCAACCGCCCCCTGCGCCAGCACCGCCAGCGACGGGGCCATGACCGAGTGATCGGTCACCACCATCGTGTGGACCTCGACGGCGACGTCGTGGAAGCCCGCGTCCAGCAGCAGGGTCCGGAACCGCCGCCCGAAGTGCTCCTCGCGCGAGCTCGTCTGCGCGGCCCGGATCAGCTCCTGCGGCCCGTCGACCACGACCATCCCGTAGTCCGGCCCCACCAGTACCGCCCGTCCGCCCGGCTGGAGCACCCGCCGCGCCTCGCGCAGCACCGCCCCCGCGTCTGGGACGAGGTGCAGCAGCCGCATGGCCCGGTAGCCCCGCACCGAACCGTCCGCCAACGGCAGCGCCGCGGCGTCCGCGACCACGAACACCCCCGGGTGCCGGGAGCGGGCGGTGGCCACCGCCTCCGGGTCGAGGTCCACCCCCACCACCCGGTGCCCGACCAGCTCACCCGCCGCGTGCCCCGTCCCGCAGCCGACGTCGACCACCGCGGCGCCCGGGGGCAGGGCCAGCAGGTCGCGCACCCTGGCCCGGGCTTCCGCCATGCCCGGCAGCGACTCGATCCGGTCGTGGAAGGCGGTCACGTCGTCGTCGCCAGGGCGAACGGCAGGACGGCCGACGCGCCCGCCTCCAGCAGCACCGTCCCCGCGACGGTCATCGTCCACCCGGTATCCACCCGGTCGTCGACCAGCAGCACCGGCCCCGAGACCGACCCGGCGAACCCGCGGCCGTTCCACAGCCCCGCGAGCCGCTGCGCGCTGTTCGCCCGCGCCGCGGAGCCCACGGTCACCTCGCCCAGCAGCGGCAGCCGCCCGATGCCCGCAATCCGCGCCGCGAGGTCCCGCGCGAGCGCCGACGACGCCACCGCGACCACGCCCTCCGGCCGGGCGGCCCACTCCCAGGCCGCGAGCACCTGCACGCAGCCGTCCACCACGTCGTCCGGCACGCCGTCCGGCGCCTGCCCGTCCGGTCCGGCGAACAGCTCGCGCAGCCGGTTGCCCCACCCGATGTCGGTCAGCCGCCCGAGCGCCCGCCCGGGCTCCAGCGGCTGCTTGATCTTGCCCGACAGCGGCACGCCCAGCGCCGCCATCCCGGTCGGCCACAGCTTCTTCGGCGGGATCTCCACGCCCGGCCTGCGCAGCCGCTCGCGCGCGGCGTCCACGCCCGCCGCCGACACCTCCGCGCTCCACCGCCGCCCGGTGCAGTTGTCGCAGCGGCCGCAGGGCGCCGCGTGCGGGTCGTCGAGGGTGCGCAGCAGGAACTCCATGCGGCAGCCGCCGGTGGCCTGGTACTCCAGGATCGCCCGCTGCTCGGCGTCGCGGGCCTCGGCGATGCGGGCGTACCGCGCCGCGTCGTACTCCCACGGCTGGCCGGTGGCCGTCCACCCGCCGCGGACCCGCCGCACGGCCCCGTCGACGTCGAGGACCTTGAGCACCATCTCCAGCCGGTTGCGCGACAGCTCGACCAGCGGCTCCAGCGCGGGGGTGGAGATCGGCCGGTCGGTCAGCGCGTCGAGCACCTGGCGCACCACCCGCTCCGGCGGGAACGCCAGCGAGGCGAAGTAGGACCAGATGTCCTTGTCCTCGACCCCGGGCAGCAGCACCACGTCGGCCCGCTCGACGCCGCGGCCCGCGCGCCCGATCTGCTGGTAGTACGCGATCGGCGACTGCGGCGCGCCCACGTGCACCACGAAGCCCAGGTCCGGCTTGTCGAAGCCCATGCCCAGCGCCGAGGTCGCCACCAGCGCCTTGACCCGGTTGGCCAGCAGGTCCTCCTCGGCCCGCAGCCGCTCGTCGGGGTCGGTGCGCCCGGTGTAGGCGGCGACGGGGAAGCCGCGGTCGCGCAGGAAGCCCGCCAGCTCCTCGGCGGCGGCGACCGTCAGGGTGTAGATGATCCCCGATCCGGTGAACCGCGGCAGGTTCTCGGCCAGCCACGCCAGCCGCGCCTGCGCCGTGGGCAGCCGCAGCACCGCCAGGTGCAGGCTCTCCCGGTCCAGCGGCCCCCGCAGCACCGCGGAGGAGCCCAGCTGCGCGGACACGTCGCGCACCACCCGGTCGTTCGCCGTGGCCGTCGTCGCCAGCACGGGCACGCCCGCGGGCAGGTCGGAGAGCAGCGTGCGCAGCCGCCGGTAGTCGGGGCGGAAGTCGTGGCCCCAGTCGGAGATGCAGTGCGCCTCGTCGACCACGAGCATCCCCGCGGACGCGGTCAGCGACGGCAGCACGGCGTCCCGGAAATCCGGGTTGTTCAGCCGTTCCGGTGACACGAGCAGCACGTCGACCTCGCCAGCGGCGACCTGCTCCTGCACCGCGGTCCACTCGCCCGGGTTCGCCGAGTTGATCGTCGCGGCGTGCACGCCCGCCTTCGCCGCCGCGGCGACCTGGTTGCGCATCAGCGCCAGCAGCGGCGAGACGATCACCGTCGGGCCCTCGCCCAGCTCCCGCAGCAGGGCCGTGGCCACGAAGTACACCGCCGACTTGCCCCACCCGGTGCGCTGCACGACCAGGGCCCGGCCGCGGTCGGCGACCAGCGTCCGGATCGCGGTCCACTGGTCGTCGCGCAGCCGGGCGTCGTCACCGGCGAGGGCGCGCAGCCGCTGTTCGGCCGCCGCCCGCAGGGCCTGGTCGTCCACGCCCCCCTTGATACCTCAGACGCGGACGAGCACCTGCTCCAGGTCCTTGCGCACCAGGTCGGGCACGGTGGCGTCCTCGGCGGGGTAGCCGACCGGGATCACCGCGAACGCCTTCTCGTTGCGCGGGCGGTTGAGCACCTCGGACAGGAACTTCATCGGGCTGGGCGTGTGCGTCAGCGCGGCCAGGCCGGACAGGTGCAGCGCGGTGATCAGCATGCCGACGGCGATGCCGACCGACTCGTCGACGTAGTAGTGCTTGTGCTGCTCCTGGCCGTCGAGGTAGTACCGCTGCTCGAAGACCACGATCAGGTAGGGCGCGTCGGTCAGGTGCGGCTTGTTCTGGTCGGTGCCCAGCGGGCGCAGCGCCGAGAGCCACTCCTCGCCCAGGCGGCCCGCGTAGGAGATCTGCTCCTCCCGCTCCGCGGCCTCGCGGATCTTGCGGCGCACCTCGGGGTCCTGCACGAGCACGAACGTCCACGGCTGCTGGTGGGCCCCCGACGGCGCGGTGGAGGCGACGGCGATCGCGTCCAGCACGGCCTGCTCCGGCACGGGATCGGTGGAGAAGGCGCGCACGGTGCGGCGCTGGTCCATCTTGGCGCGCAGTTCTGCGGCGTTGCGCAGCGAGTCCTCGACGCTCATCCGCACCGGTCGGTACGGAACGGGCGTGAAGGGCTGATCGTGGATCGGTTCCCAAGCCATGGCAGGAGTGTTACAAGCAATCCGCCGTCGTACCTCATACCAGGTAGCCATAGGTTTCGCCGACATGATCCGAACGGGCGCGGGTACGGTTACCGACATGGCGGATCGCCGTATCGGGATCATGGGCGGCACGTTCGACCCGATCCACCACGGGCACCTCGTCGCGGCCAGCGAGGTGCAGGCGCGCTTCGACCTCGACGAGGTCGTGTTCGTGCCGACCGGGCAGCCGTGGCAGAAGGGCGACCGCCAGGTCAGCGCCGCCGAGGACCGCTACCTGATGACGGTGGTGGCCACCGCGTCGAACCCGCGGTTCTCCGTCAGCCGGGTCGACATCGACCGCGAGGGCGCGACCTACACCGTGGACACCCTGCGCGACCTGCGCGGGCTCAACCCGGACGCGGAGCTGTACTTCATCACCGGCGCCGACGCGCTGGCCCAGATCCTGTCCTGGCGCGACGCCGCCGAGCTGTTCACCCTCGCGCACTTCGTCGGCGTCACCCGGCCGGGGTACGACCTGGCCGACGCCCACCTGCCCACCGGATCGGTGAGCCTGGTCGAGGTGCCCGCGATGGCGATCTCGTCCACCGCCTGCCGGGAGCGGGTGGCCAAGGGCGAGCCGGTCTGGTACCTCGTCCCCGACGGGGTGGTGCAGTACATCTCCAAACGGCGGCTCTACGTCGGCGAACGCTGAGGCGGCGGGTACCCTCGACGGGTTGCGTCAGCGGAGAAACCGAGGAGAGCCGTGGCAGCCACGGAGCAAGCCCGCGAGTTGGCCATCGTCGCCGCGTCGGCGGCCGCCGACAAGAAGGCGACCGACGTGGTCGTGCTCGACGTCTCCGACCAGCTCGTCATCACGGACTGCTTCGTCATCGCGTCGGCGGCCAACGAGCGGCAGGTCGGGGCCATCGTCGACAACGTCGAGGAGAAGATGCGCGCCGCCGGGACCAAGCCGGTGCGCCGCGAGGGCGCCCGCGAGGGCCGCTGGGTGCTGCTGGACTTCGTCGACGTCGTGGTGCACGTCCAGCACGCCGAGGAGCGCTCCTTCTACAGCCTGGAGCGGCTGTGGAAGGACTGCCCGCGGGTGCCGTTCGAGGCCGGTCCGCCCGCGGAGGAGGACGACGCCACGTGACGTTGCGCAGGGTCGTGATGTGGCGGCACGGCGAGACCGACTACAACGCCACCGGCCGCATGCAGGGCCACATCGACTCGAACCTGACCGAGACCGGCTGGAACCAGGCCCGCTTCGCCGTGCCCGCGCTGGTCCGGTTCAACCCGGACATCATCGTCACCTCGGATCTGCGCAGGGCCACCGACACGGCCACCGTGTTCAGCTCGGCGAGCGGCATCCCGCTGCGCATCGACAAGCGCTTGCGCGAGACCCACCTGGGCCTGTGGCAGGGCAAGACCCTGACCGAGGTCGACGCGGAGTACCCCGGCGCCCGCAAGGTCTGGCAGACCGACCCGACCTGGGCCCCGCCCGGCGGCGAGCCGCGCGTCGAGGTGGCGGCCCGGGCCGCCGAGGTCGTCGCCGACCTGGACGAGGGCGACGCCGAGACCGCGCTGCTGTGCGCGCACGGCGGCCTGATCACCGCGCTGACCGCGCACCTGCTGGACCTGCCGCTGGCGGCCTGGCCGCTGCTGGCGGGCATCGGCAACTGCCACTGGACCGTGCTGGCCAGGCGGGAGACCAGCGGCCTGGCGTGGCGGCTGATCGCCTACAACGCGGGCATCACCGGGTGACCACCCTGCTCGTGTTCGGCGACTCGCTGGCCTTCCACGGGCCGGACGGGCCGCACCCCGCCGACGACCCCCGGCTGTGGCCGAACCTGGCCGCCGCCGCGCTGGGCGGGTCGGCGGAGCTGTTCGCGGGCCTGGGCTGGACGGCGCGCGACGCCTACTGGTCGCTGGTCGGCGACCCCCGGGTCTGGCCGGTGCTGCCCAAGGCGTCCGCGCTGGTGCTGGGCGTGGGCGGGATGGACACGCTGCCCTCGCCCGCGCCGACGTACCTGCGCGAGGGCATCCGCTACCTGCACTCCGACCGCGTCCGGCGGTGGGTGCGGTCGGCGTACCTGGCCTCGGTGCCCCACCTGGCCAAGGTCAGCCGCCGGGTGGCGCTGCCGCCCGCGCTGTCGGTGCGCTACCTCGACCGGACGCTGACGGCGATCCGGACGCTGCGCCCGTCGATGCCCGCTGTCGCGGTGCTTCCGTCGGTGCACCGGTCCGCGGGGTACGCGGGGGTGCACCACGGCCGCGCGCCCGCGGTCCGCGCGCTCACCGCGTGGGCGTCGGCGTCGGGCGTGCCGCTGCTGGACCTGGCGGAGGTGGTGGGGGAGCACGTGCTCAGCGGCCAGGGCAACCCCGACGGCATCCACTGGGGCTGGCCCGCGCACGAGCAGGTGGGGAAGGCGTTCGCCGAGCTGATCGGCCCGCTGCTCGACTGATCCCGGCAATCCTGCCCTGCTCCGGTTAGGCTCCCGCACCGTGCCGTTCGCCGTAGTCACCGACTCGACCGCGTCCCTCCCCGAGGGCTTCGCGGATCGGCACGCCGTCCACGTCGTCCCCCTCACGGTGCACGTCGACGACGAGACGGGCCGCGACGGCATCGACATCGGCCCC
Source organism: Actinokineospora sp. NPDC004072 (assembly GCF_053604195.1). Lineage (NCBI taxonomy): Bacteria > Bacillati > Actinomycetota > Actinomycetes > Pseudonocardiales > Pseudonocardiaceae > Actinokineospora > Actinokineospora sp. NPDC004072. The sequence continues at coordinate 53,339 of NZ_JBSGHB010000008.1, forward strand.
GGCGAACTGGCCAAAGCCCTCCGCGACCACCGCGCGGTGACCACCTCCCGGCCGAATCCGGAGGCGTTCGCCGAGCGGTACCGGGAGCTGCTGTCGGCGGGCTACGACGGCGTGCTGTCGGTCCACCTGTCCAAGGAGCTCTCCGGCACCTGGGAGTCGGCCCGCCTGGCCGCCACCGAGGTCGACCCGGCCCGCATCCGCGTGGTCGACTCCCGCACCATCGCGATGGGCCTGGGTTTCGCCGCCCTCCAGGCCGCTTCCGTCGCGGCCGGGGGAGGAGACGCCGATGCCGTGGAGGAGGCGGCCGTCTCGGCGGCGTCCCGAACCCGCTGCCTGTTCGTGGTGGAGACGCTGGAGCACCTGCGCCGCGGCGGCCGCATCGGCGCGGCGGCGGCGCTGCTCGGCACGGCGCTGTCGGTCAAACCCCTTCTCCACGTGACCGACGGCCGCATCCAACCCCTGGAGAAGGTCCGCACCACCACCCGAGCCCTCGCCCGCCTGGTCGACCTGGCCTCCGCAGCGGCCGCCGAACTCCCCCCGGGCGAGATCCGCCTGGCCGTCCACCACCTCGCCGCCCCCGAACGAGCCGCCGAACTGGCCGCCCGCCTCGACGACCGCCTCCCCGGCTCGGTGGGCTGCTTCGTCAGCGAGGTAGGCGCCGTCATCGGCGCCCACACCGGCCCCGGCGTCCTCGGCGTGGCGATCTGCACCTGAGTTGTCCACAGGCCGGGGAGAAGGCCTGGCAGCGTGGGGAGCGCCGCTCATACCGTCGTAGGTATGAAGACGAAGGCCACAGTAGACGAAGCCCTCACCCGCCTGAGCCGCGCCATCGACCGCCCCTGGGACAACGGCTCCCTACCGTCCTATGCAGACACCCCCCACCCCCTGACCCGCTTCCTCACCCGCTGGACCAAGCCCTCCCACCCCACCCACCCCTACCCAACCGAAGACCCCGACCTCCGACCAAACCACCCCACCCCCCACCCCAAACCCCGCGCCCTGATTCACCCCTCAACGCCTACCCAGCACCGGAGGCCCACCAAGCCGGTCGAGCCTGCCCGCCATTCAATGCCCGCCCACCCGTCGGCCTCCCCCCATCCGACGTCCGCCCACCTGTCGGCCTCTGCCCATCCGACGTCCGCCCACCTGTCGAGCTCCGCCCAGCAGGCGTTCGCCCACCCACCGGCCTCTGCCCAGCAGACGTCCGCCCACCCACCGGCCTCCACCCACCCGACGTCTGCCCACCCGTCGGCCTCCGTCCAACGCACGTCTGACCACCAGTCGGAGACCCACCCCACCCGCTCCTCCACGCCGATCTCGCCCCACCACACCTGGCCCTCCACCCCGGCCTCGCCCGACCGCACCCGGCCCTCCACCTCCGCCTCACCCGACCCCACCTGGCCCGCCACCAGCGGCAGCCTCACCCCTGGCCCCACCGCTCAACCCGACCTGCCACCCACCGGAACCCGAGTCGAATCGAACCCGACCTCGGCCCACGTCGGCTCCTCCTCCCATGCCGACTACCCCGACCCCACTGATCCGGAGTACTCGCCCCAACGACCGGACTCCTCCCACGAGCACACGAAGCCGGCAGACCCCGACTTCGACTCTGACTTCGTCCTCGACCCCGCCAACGAAGTCGACGTCACCCCCGCACGCCGTCGCCTACCCCGCGCGGCCGCCATCGTCGCCGTCGTCCTCGGTGCCCTCCTGGCAGGCGTGCTGGCGATCCCCGGCTCCCCGGAAACTCCCGCCGCACCCCCGCCCGCCCTCCCGGTCGACCAGCCCAAGCCAGCCATCACCGTCGACATCCAAGGCAAGGTCAAGACCCCAGGCGTCCGCCAACTCCCCACCGGCTCCCGCGTGATCGACGCCCTCACCGCCAGCGGCGGCCCCCTCCCCGGCACCGACACCAGCACCCTCAACCTCGCCCGCCGCCTGGTGGACGGCGAACAGATCCACGTCGGCACCACACCCCCACCCGCCGCCCTCAACTCGTCCACCCCACCCCTCACCAACCTCAACACCGCCCCCGTCTACCAACTCGACGCCCTCCCCGGCGTAGGCATCGTCACCGCCCAACGCATCGTCGAGTACCGCACCCGCACCGGCGGCTTCACCGACATCAACCAACTACGCCAAATCGAAGGAATAGGCCCAACCCGCTTCGACAAATTGAAGGACTTGGTCACCGTCTAGCCCGCTCCACCCATCCCTCCGCGCCCCCAGCCGCGCACTGCCCAAGCCCTCACCCCCGCCGACACGCCCACGCCTCAACCCAGCCCACGCCCCACCCCAACCTAGCCACCTCCACCACGACACCCAGGCAGGCCACCATGCCGCAAACCACCCTCCGCCGAACGGACTCCATCCCCACCACCGCCCCCGCTCCAGCACACCGACGCGCTCACCGCCCATCACCCGAACCCCGCGAAGCCCGCACAACCCGCCGAACCATCCCGACTCACCAACCCACCGGAACCTTCCAAGCCGCCCTGAATTGCTCCGCCATCCTGACCTGCCAAGCCTCCTCGACCTGGCAAGCGACCCCTGTCTGCCTTGCCAGCTCCATCTGTCGTATCACCCCGGCTTGTCTTCCCGGCTTGGGTCTTCCTTGTGCGCAGGCCCTCCCTCCCTGCGCCTCCAGCCCCGTCCTGAATAGGTCACCCCTCCCGCGCCCAACCCCCACCCGAAACGCCCCGCCCTCCGCATGGCCCCCGCCCTGCGCCTTGCACTCACCCTGCGCCTTGCCCGCCACCCCCACCTCCACCTCGTCTTCGTCGTCCACCTCGGCCAGGTCGCAGCCCCCGTCCGCCGCTCCCGCCACTCGGCTCCGCGTCCGCCGCCACCTCTACCTCGTCCCCACCCTCCCGGACACCGCACACCACCACCCCACGCCGTCCAGCCACCCCACTCCGCCTAGCCACCCCACTCCGCCCTACCACTCCAGTCCGCGTAGTCACGCCACTTCGCCCCACCACCCCAGTCCGCTTGATCACGCCACCCCGCCCCGCTACCCCTGCCAGCACCTCCCACCCCAGCCCGCCTGCCGGCACCACCACGCCTGCCGGCACCACCTCCCGCCCCACCTCCCCTCCCAGCCCCCGGAGGCCATCCCATGCCCACCCACGACTGGCGTCTCGTCCCCGCCGCCCTCGCGGTCTGGTTCGCGGCGTTTCTCGGGCTCCTCGTCCACTGGGCGGTCGCGGCCGCGGTCGGGGTGGTGGCTGTGGGGGTGGCGGCGGCGGTCGTCGCGCGGTCTGGGGCGGGGAGGGTTCATGCGGCGTGGCCGTTGTTGGCCGCAGGGGTGCTCGCCGTGGTGCCCGTTGCCGAGCGGGTTCGAGATGCCGCGCACGACCCGCTCCGGGCGATGGCCGACGAGCGGCAAAGCATCGTCCTCCGCGTCGAAGTCGCCGAGCGGCCGCGACCCATTCGGGCGGCCGGGTACGGGGCAACGCCTTCCGGAGTACGCACCGTGGTCATCACCGCCCGCGCGGTACCCGGTGGTGGGCAAGTCGTCGTCTTCGCGCCTGCCGAGCACTGGGCGGGGCTCCTCCCCGGGCAGCAGGCGACCGCGGCGGCGCGGTTGGCTCCGGCTCCGGCGGGTGGGCTGACGGCGGCGACGGCGAACGTCCGCGGGCCTCCCTCCGATGTGGACGAACCCGGCGCCGCCCAGCGGATCGCGGCCGAGTTGCGGGCCGGGCTGCGCGGAACCGCCGCGCACGTCCTGGGGCCGGAGGCGGCCGGGCTGCTGCCCGCCCTCGTCGTCGGCGACACCGACGGGCTCCCGCCCGGCGTCCGCGCGGACTTCGACACCGCGGGCATGACCCACCTGCTGGCCGTCAGCGGGGCGAACCTGGCCATCACCGGATTCTTCGCCCTGTTCCTGCTCCGGCTCCTCAGGGCAGGCCCGTGGATGGCGTCGGCGGGCGCGGCGGCGGCCATGGTCGGGTTCGTCGTGCTCGCCGGGCCGGAGCCGAGTGTGCTGCGGGCGGCGGTCATGGGCGTCATCGGGATGCTGGCGTTGGCGCTGGGACGGGAGAAGTCCACGCTGCCTGCGCTCGCCGTCGCGGTGATCGGGCTGGTCGCGGTCGACCCCGAGATGGCCGTCTCCTTCGGCTTCGTCCTATCCGTGCTCGCCACCGCAGGCCTGGTGCTGATCGCCCCGCGGTGGGCGGCCGCGCTGCGGGGCAGGCGGGTGCCAGCGGGCATCGCCGAGGCGATCGCCGTCCCCGCGGCGGCGCACCTGGTCACCGCGCCCGTGGTGGCGGGCATGAGCGGGCAGGTGAGCCTCGTCGCGGTGGCGGCGAACCTGGTGGCCGCGCCGGTCGTCGCGCCCGCGACGGTGCTGGGCGTGCTCGCCGCGCTGGTCGCGCCGCTGTGGGCCGGGGCGGCTCAGGCGCTGGTCGCCGCGGCGGGTCCGGAGACGTGGTGGCTGCTCACCGTCGCCGAGCACGCTGCCAGCATCCCCGGGGCGGCCGTGCCGTGGCCGGAGGGCTGGTGGGGCGGGGTCACCGCGGCCGCGGCGGCGGGCGTGCTCGTGCTGGCGGCGCGGCTGCCCAAGGTGCGGGCGCTGGTGGCCTTGGCGCTCGTCGGCGTGCTGCTGGTGGTCATCCCGGTCCGGATCGCCCGGCCCGGGTGGCCGCCGGAGGGCTGGGCGTTCATCGCCTGCGATGTCGGCCAAGGCGACGGCATGGTCCTGGCCACGGCCGAGGCGGGGACGGTCGTGGTGGTCGACACCGGGCCCGAACCCGAGCCGATGGGGGAGTGCCTCGACCGGCTCGGCGCCAGCCGGGTGGCGGCCGTGGTGCTCAGCCACCTGCACGCCGACCACATCGGCGGCCTGCCCGCCGTGCTCGACCGGGGGCCGCCGGGCGCGGTCGTCGTCGGGCCCGGCAGGCAGCCGGGCTGGGCGTGGGACCGCGTGCGCGCCGCCGCGGGCGGTGTGCCCGTGGTGGAACTGACCGCTGGGCGCAGGCTGACCTGGCCTGGGCTGACGATCGACGTGCTCCATCCGAGAGGAGGCGATGCCCAACCCGAGGACGCGGACGGCAGCGCGATCAACAACGCCTCGCTCGTCCTGCTCGCCAGCACGACCGCGGGACGGGTCCTGCTCACCGGGGACATCGAGCTCACCGCCCAGGCCGACCTGGCGGCGTCCGGGATCGACCTGGCCGCCGAGGTGGTCAAGGTGCCCCACCACGGGTCGCGGTTCAGCGACCCGGCGTTCCTGGCCGCCGTCGGGCCGCGGCTGGCGGTGGTCAGCGTCGGGGCGCGCAACCGCTACGGGCACCCGAACCCGGGGACGCTCGCCGTGCTCGCCCGGATCGGCGCGCGCACCGGGCGCACCGATCTCGGGGGAGACGTCGCGGTCGTCCCCGGGCCCGCCTTGGTGTCCAGGGGGCCGCCGGGATGAGTCCGGTGTGGACTCTAGCCCTGCAGGGCCGCGCGCACCGCGGCCGTGGTCGGCGGGACGACGGCCTTGGGGCCGATGCGGTCCTCGACGGCATCGAGGGTCTTGAGGCCGTCGCCGGTGATCAGCAGGACGGTGTCGGCGTCCGGGTCGAGCTGGCCCGAGTCGATGAGCTTCTTCGCCGTGGCCACGGTGACCCCGCCCGCGGTCTCGGCGAAGATGCCCTCGGTGCGGGCCAGCAGGCGGATGCCCTCGACGACCTCCTCGTCCGTGACATCTTCCACCGCGCCCCCCGTGCGGCGGACGGTGTCGAGGACGTAGGGGCCGTCGGCGGGCGCGCCGATGGCCAGCGACCGGGCGATGGTGTTGGGCTTGACCGGGATGATGACGTCCTGGTCGGCCTTGTACGCCGCCGACACCGGGGCGCAGCCGGTGGCCTGGGCGCCGAAGACGCGGTAGGGGGTGTCCTCCACCAGGTCGAGGGCGGCCAGCTCGCGGAATGCCTTGTCCACCTTGGTGAGCTGCGACCCGGACGCGACCGGGATGACCACCTGGCCGGGCAGGCGCCACCCGAGCTGCTCGGCGACCTCGTAGCCGAGGGTCTTGGAGCCCTCGGCGTAGTACGGGCGCACGTTGACGTTGACGAACGCCCAGTCCTCGTTCTCCGCGGCCAGTTCGGTGGCCAGGCGGTTGACGTCGTCGTAGTTGCCGTCGACGGCGATCAGCGAACCGTCGTACACCGCGGTGGTGAGGATCTTGGCGCGTTCGAGGGAGGAGGGGATCAGCACAACTGAATCCCAGCCCGCGCGGGCGGCAGCGGCCGCGACGGCGTTGGCCAGGTTGCCCGTGGAGGGGCAGGCCAGCACCGTGAAGCCGAGCTTGCGCGCCGCGGCGAGGGCGACGGCGACGACCCGGTCCTTGAACGAGTGGGTCGGGTTGCCGGTGTCGTCCTTGACCCACAGCGACTTCACGCCCAGCGCGGCGGCGAGGCGGTCGGCCTTCACCAGGCGGGTGAAGCCGGGCTCGGTGTTGGGGTGGGCCTGCACGTCCGGCGGGACGGGCAGCAGGCGCCGGTAGCGCCAGATCGACTTGGGGCCCGCCTCGATGTCGGCGCGGGTTACGGTGCCGAAGTCGTAGGCGACCTCGAGCGGGCCGAAGCACTCCGCGCAGGCGAATTCCGCGGCGAGGGGGATCTGGTGGCCGCACTCCCGACAGGAGAGGGCGCGCGCGGGACCGAGGTCGAGGGCGGGCGTGGTGTCGACGGCAGTCATCGCGAGGTATCTCCTCATCTCTCCCGCGTCCGCGGGTCGGAATTGGCACCGTGGTCGTGGTCGACCTCACGAGGAGGTGACACTCACGCCGGTTGCCGGGGCTTCGTCGGGCCGTTCCCTCTGCCCCTCTGGATGAGCGGTATTCGGTTGTGCGGCCCGGGATGGGCCTTGCCGACACGCTACGACACCGCGGCCCCGCGTGACCAACAGGACGTCCATCATGCGAGAGCCCTTGCGCTACCCGGCGGTGTCGGCGTGGCATGGCAGGATGCCCGTGTGAAGTCACCCGCGGTCACCCCGGCCCCGCTGCAACTGGTGCTGGGCGAGGAGGAACTGCTGGTCGAACGCGCCGTCCGGGCCGCGCTCGACAGCGTGCGGCTGGTCGACCCCGCCGCCGACCTCACCCGCGTCCGGGTGGCCGACCTCACACCCCCTGAGCTGGCCGAACTCGTCTCGCCGTCGCTGTTCGCCGAGGGCAGGGTGATCGTCCTGGACGCCGCGCAGGAGATCACCCAGGACATCGCCGCCGCCGTCACCGCTTACGCCAAGGCGCCCGCGGAGGGCATCGTCCTGGTCGTCGCGCACAACGGCGGCGGGCGCAAGGCGGGCAAGGACCTCGTCGCCGCATTGCGCAAGCTCGGAGCGGCCGTCACCGAGTGCCCGAAGCTGACCAAGCCCGCCGAGCGCGAGGCGTTCGTCCGCGAGGAGATCCGCCGGGCGGGCGGGCGCACCGACCCGGCCGCGGTCGCCGCGCTCATCGACTCGGTCGGCTCGGACCTGCGCGAGCTGGCCGCCGCGGCCGCCCAGCTGGTCGCCGACACCGGCGGCACGGTCTCGGAGGAGGCCGTGCGCCGCTACCACCGCGGCCGCGCCGACGTCACCGGGTTCGCCGTGGCCGAGAAGGCCGTCACCGGCGACGTCGCGGGCGCGCTGGAGGCGCTGCGCTGGGCGCTGCAGCTCGGCGTGGCGCACGTCCTGGTCGCCGACGCCCTCGCCGACGCCGTGCGCACGATCGCCCGGGTGGCGGGCGCGGGCCGAACCGACCCGTTCCGGCTGGCCCAGCAGCTGGGCATGCCGCCGTGGAAGGTGAAGAAGGCCGTGGCCCAGTCCCGGGGCTGGCGCGCGGAGGGCCTGGTCGAGGCCATGCAGATCGCCGCGGAGGTCAACGCCGACGTCAAGGGCGCCGCCGTGGACGCCGACTACGCCTTGGAGCGCGCCGTGCTCCGCCTGGTCCGCGCCCGCGGCACCTGACCGCCGCGGAAGACCGCCGCGGAAGACCGCCGCGGAAGACCGCCGCGGAAGACCGCCGCGGAAGACCGCCGCGGAGGACCGCCGCGGAAGACCGCCGCGGAAGACCTCTGTGGACACCGGCGCGTCCGCTGTGGAGCGCGTCAGGCGTGTTCCTCGCGGCTGGCCAGGATCTCGTCGCGGCGGGTGAGGCGGTGCTTGCGGCGGATCTCGGCTTCCCGGAGGCGGCGGTGGTCCTCGTCGGTCTCGGGCAGGAGCGGGGGGACCGGCCGGGGCTGGCCGTGGGCGTCGACGGCGACGAAGACGAGGTAGGCGGTGGCGACGCGGACCGGGGGGACGCCAGCGCGGTCCCACGGCTCGGCCAGGACGCGGACCCCGACCTCCATCGAGGAGCGGCCCGCCCAGTTGACCTGCGCGTGGGCGTGGACCAGGTCGCCGACGCGGACGGGGTGGAGGAAGGTCATGCCGTCCATCGCCGCGGTGACCGCCGGGCCGCCGGAGTGGCGCTGGGCGACGGCGCCCGCGACGTCATCGACCAGCTTCATGACCACGCCACCGTGGACGGTGCCGAGGAGGTTGGTGTCCAGCGCGGTCATGATGTGCGACAGCGAGGTGCGCGCCGCCGACGGGGGTTTGGGCTCCATACCGCGAGTCTCCCCCATCCCGGCGCGACGCGCGGGCGCGCCCACGACAGCGGCGCCGCACCCGTGGGAACGGGTGCGGCGCCGCCGTGGAAACGCCTTAGCCCAGCTTGTTGAAGCGCAGCGCCATCGCCGACTTCTTGTTCGCGGCCTGGTTGGCGTGGATGACGCCCTTGCTCGCGGCCTTGTCCAGGGCGCGGCCAGCGGCGCGCATCAGGGTCTCGGCCTGGGCCTTCTCGCCCGCCTCCGCGGCCTCGCGGAACTTGCGCACCGCGGTCTTGACCGCGGACTTCACGGCCTTGTTGCGCTGGCGGCGCTTCTCGTTGGTCTTGATGCGCTTCAGCTGCGACTTGATGTTGGCCATGGCTCAGCCCTTCCTTCGCGGTGCGGTGGGTCGCGGCGCACTTGTCGATGGCTCCGAGGGCGCGAGGCCCCGGTTCTCCTCCACGGCGGAGTGCCGTACGGACGCGACGAGCCAGGTTAACAGGCTCAGCCCTGCGGCTCCGCCTTGGGTGGCCTGCCCCGGCGGGCCGGTCCGCCCGCGTCCGATGGCAGCCGCCCGGCCTCGGCCAGCGCCCGGCGCAGCAGGAACTCGATCTGGGCGTTGACGCTGCGCAGCTCGTCCCCGGCCCACCGGGCCACCGCGTCGTGGATCGCGGGGTCCAGGCGCAGGAGGATCTTCTTGCGCTCGGCCATCAGGTGTAGAGCGACCCCGTGTTCACCACCGGCTGCGCGTCGTGGTCGCTGCACAGCACCACCAGGAGGTTGGACACCATCGCCGCCTTGCGCTCCTCGTCCAGGTCGACCACGGCGTTGGCGGCCAGCTCGTCCAGGGCCAGCTGCACCATCCCGACCGCGCCCTCCACGATCCGCGCCCGCGCCGCGACGACCGCGCCCGCCTGCTGGCGGCGCAGCATCGCCATCGCGATCTCCGGGGCGTAGGCGAGGTGGGTGATGCGCGACTCGATGATCCGCACGCCCGCGGCCTCGACCCGCGCGGCGACCTCGGCCGAGAGCTTCTGGGTGATCTCGTCGGCGTTCTCCCGCAGCGAGAGGCGGTTGATGTCGCTGTGCTCGTCGTAGGGGTACGAGGTGGCGATGTGGCGCACCGCGGTCTCGGTCTGGATGCCGACGAACTCGATGAAGTCGTCCACCTCGAACACCGCCCGCGCGGTGTCCTCCACCTGCCACACCACGACCGCGGCGATCTCGATCGGGTTGCCCTCGGCGTCGTTGACCTTCATGACGGCGGTCTCGTGGTTGCGGATGCGCGTGCTGACCCGCTTGCGGGTGGTGAACGGGTTCACCCAGCGCAGCCCGTCCAGCCGCAGCGTGCCGGTGTAGCGGCCGAGGAACTGCAGCACCCGGGCCTCGTTCGGGTTGACCATCGTCAGGCCGCCGAAGGACAGCGCCGAGGCCACGACCGCCACCACGCCCAGCACGATCGTGGTGATCGCCAGCGGCCTCCCCATGGCGATGCCGCCCGCGATCCCGGCGATGCCCGCGCCGATGAGGGCGAGGCCGCCGAGGCCGAGCACGATGCCGACGACCGCGACCGGCATCCCGGCCGTGGCCAGGGCGACGCGCTCGCGCACGTGCGGTGGCGGTAGGACCGGGACGGATTCGGTGGTCATGGGCGTGCTCCTCTGCTAGCTGACGACTAGCAAAGTGATATCACATTTTTGAAGCTCAGCGCCAGCCGTACCGCTCCCGCAGCGCCGCCGCCACCAGCTCGAACCGGTCCCGGGGCAGCACCGCGCCCTCCCGCCGGATGTCGTCCTCGCCCAGCTCGAAGAGCCGGTCGAGGCGGATCCAGGACACCCGCCCGTCCCGGTCCCAGCCGCCCGAGCCCAGTTCGAGCCAGTCGTCGACGTCCAGGCGGTGCGGGGCCTTGGTGGTCAGCTGCAACGCCCGCAGCATCCGCCCGGCCCGCCCGACGACCAGCAGCGGCCGGTCCTTGCCGCGGTCGGGGTCGTCCTCGTAGGGCACCCACGCCCAGACGACCTCGCCGGGGTCGGCGTCACCGTCGAGCGCCGGGGCGTAGTCCAGGGAGTCGGGCCGGTCGGCGGTCGGCGCCTGCCAGACCGCCCCCCGCGCCGGGCGCGGGTCGTCGGAAGTCAGCATGGCGTCGGACAGTACTGGCGGGCCGGGTCCGGTAGGACGATAGACATGGAGTTCCTGAGCAGCAGGCTGGTGATCCGCCCGCTCGACCGGCAGCGGTCGCTGGCCTTCTACCGCGACACCCTCGGCCTGGCCGTGTTCCGCGAGTTCCCGGGCGGCACGGTGTTCTTCACCGGCAACGGCCACCTGGAGGTCTCCGGCCGCGGCCACGGCCCGCCGAGCCCGGACCTGGCGATCTGGCTGCAGGTGCGCGACCTCGCCGCCGCGGTGGCCGAGCTGCGGGCCAAGGGGGTGCCGATCACCAGGGAGCCGAAGCTGGAGCCGTGGGGCCTGCGCGAGTGCTGGCTGGCCGACCCGGACGGGCTCAAGATCGTGCTGGTCGAGGTGCCGCCGGACCACCCGATGCGCCTGGACAGCCGCAAGCCCTGAGTCCGTTCACCCTGCGTGTCCGGTTGACAGCGGTGCGGCATGGGGGAGCGGGGGCCGGTGCCGGATAGGGGCAGGCCGCGCCACTCATGGGACGATAGCGGCGACCCATTGACCATGCGAGGGACCTGAGTGGCTACGTTCGCGGACACGACCTTCACGGCGCCGGAGCAGATCCGCAACTTCTGCATCATCGCCCACATCGACCACGGCAAGTCGACCCTGGCCGACCGGATGCTGCAGATCACCGGCGTGGTCGAGGAGCGCGCCATGCGTGCCCAGTACCTCGACCGCATGGACATCGAGCGCGAGCGCGGCATCACGATCAAGGCCCAGAACGTGCGGCTGCCGTGGGTCGTCGACGGCGGCGAGCACGTGCTGCACATGATCGACACCCCCGGCCACGTCGACTTCACCTACGAGGTCTCGCGCGCGTTGGACGCCTGCGAGGGCGCGATCCTGCTGGTCGACGCCGCCCAGGGCATCGAGGCGCAGACGCTGGCCAACCTGTACCTGGCGCTGGACCGCGACCTGCACATCATCCCGGTGCTGAACAAGATCGACCTGCCCGCCGCCGACCCGGAGAAGTACAGCGCCGAGCTGGCCCACATCATCGGCTGCGAGCCGTCCGACGTGCTGCGGGTGTCGGCCAAGACCGGCGTGGGCGTCAAGGAGCTGCTCGACGAGGTGGTCCGCCAGGTCCCGGCCCCGGTCGGCGACGCGGACGCGCCCTCCCGGGCGATGATCTTCGACTCGGTCTACGACACCTACCGCGGCGTGGTGACCTACATCCGCGTGGTCGACGGCAAGATCACCCCCCGCGAGCGGATCAAGATGATGTCCACCGGGGCCACCCACGAGCTGCTGGAGGTCGGGATCATCTCCCCGGAGCCCAAGCCGTGCAGCGGCCTGGGCGTCGGCGAGGTGGGCTACCTCATCACCGGTGTGAAGGACGTGCGCCAGTCCAAGGTCGGCGACACCGTGACCGCCGAGCGCAAGGGCGCGACCGAGCCGCTGGCCGGGTTCCGCGAGCCCCAGCCGATGGTCTACTCCGGGCTCTACCCGGTGGACGGCTCCGACTACCCGGACCTGCGCGAGGCGCTGGACAAGCTGCAGCTCAACGACGCCGCGCTGACCTTCGAGCCGGAGACCTCGGCGGCGCTGGGCTTCGGCTTCCGCTGCGGCTTCCTCGGCCTGCTGCACCTGGAGATCACCCGCGACCGGCTGGAGCGCGAGTTCGGCCTCGACCTGATCTCCACCGCGCCCAACGTCGTCTACCGGGTGATCACCGACGACGGCAAGGAGCTGACGGTGACCAACCCGTCGGACTGGCCGGTCGGCAAGATCGCCAGCGTGTACGAGCCGGTCACCAAGTGCACGATCATCTCCCCCGGGGACTACATCGGGGCGATCATGGAGCTGTGCCAGAGCAAGCGCGGGCAGCTGCTGGGCATGGACTACCTGTCCGAGGACCGCGTCGAGCTGCGCTACACCATGCCCCTCGGCGAGATCATCTTCGATTTCTTCGACGCGCTGAAGTCGCGCACCCGCGGCTACGCCTCGCTGGACTACGAGGAGTCCGGCGAGCAGGAGGCCGAGCTGGTCAAGGTCGACATCCTGCTGCAGGGCGAGCCGGTGGACGCCTTCAGCGCGATCGTGCACCGCGAGGCCGCCTACGGCTACGGCACCCGGATGGCGACCAAGCTGCGCGAGCTGATCCCGCGCCAGCAGTTCGAGGTGCCCATCCAGGCCGCCATCGGCTCCCGGGTGATCGCCAGGGAGACGATCCGCGCCATCCGCAAGGACGTGCTCGCCAAGTGCTACGGCGGTGACATCACCCGCAAGCGCAAGCTGCTGGAGAAGCAGAAGGAAGGCAAGAAGCGGATGAAGATGGTGGGCCGCGTCGAGGTCCCCCAGGAAGCCTTCGTCGCCGCCCTCTCCACCGACGACGCCTCCTCGGCGGACAAGAAGAAGAAGTGACTGTCGGACCCCTGCGGTAGGAAGTGCGCGGGGAGGTCGGGATGGCGGATCCGCTGCCGCGGCTGCGCGAGCTGTGCCTCGCGCTGCCGGAGGTGACCGAGAAGGTGAGCCACGGCTCGCCCGCGTGGTTCGTGCGCAAGTCGTTCGCGCGCTACGTGGGCGAGCACCACGGCAGGCGGCTCGCCTTCTGGTGCGCTGCGCCGCCGGGGGTGCAGGAGGAGCTGGTGGCCGAGGACCCGGAGCGCTTCTTCCGGCCGCCCTACGTCGGGCACCGGGGCTGGCTCGGGGTGCACCTGGACGTGGCGCTCGACTGGGCCGAGGTCGCCGAGATCGTCGCCGACGCCTACCGGGCGGTCGCGCCGAAGAAGCTGGTCGCCGAGCTGGACGCCCGGCGGAACCCCTGACGATCACCGCGCGTCCAACGGGGTGCTCGAGCACGCCGACCTCGTGCTCCGCGCCGGCCGACCCACAGGGCTCCGGCCGCACTGGAGCCGGAGCGGGCAACTCGGCGAGGTCGGAGAACAGCAGGTGCGGCGCACACCCGAGGAGGCCGCGATGTGGGGATTGACCGGTCCGCAGTACTTGGCCCTGCACTGGCTCGCCGTCGGCGTGGCGGTGCTCGTGGGTGTCGCGGTGCTGCGCTGGGTCAGGTCCTCCCGGCCTGCGGCGCCGATGGGCCTGGACACCTACGGCATCGCCATGCTGGCGGGCGGGCCCAGCCGGGTCGCGCACACCGCGCTGGCCGGGCTGGTGGCCCGCGGCCAGGTGCGCGTCAGCCGCTCGGGCGCCGCGCAGCCGGTGGCGGGCGCCCGGCCCGCCGACGCGCACGAGGACACCGTCCTGCGCGAACTCAGCCGGGTTCCGGACGCGCGCAGGCTCACCGGCGGCGCCGTCGCGGCCGACCTGCAGCGCCGCATGGTCGAGGCCGGGTACCTGCGCTCGGTCGAGCGGATCCGCCGCGCCCGCAAGGCGGGCTGGCTGTTCACGATCATCCTCGTCGTGGGCATGATCCGCATGGGCACGGGCATCGCCAACGACAAGCCGGTGGTGCTGCTGGTCGTCTCGCTGGTCGCCACGGCGATCATCGGCATGGTCTTCATGGGGTTCCTCTCCAACGAGGGGCCGACCCGGCGCGGCAAGGCCGCGCTGGCGGGCGCCCGCTCCGACCGGATCGCCGCGGGCGGCGCCGTGCTGCTGTCGGTCGCCCTGCTCGGCCTGGCCGCCTACCCGGACCCCGAGGTGAGCGGCGCGTTCGCCACCAGCGGCTCCAGCGGTGACGGCGGCTCCGGCGGCGACGGGGGCGGCGGCGGTTCCTGCGGTGGCGGCGGGTGCGGTGGCTGCGGCGGGTGCGGCTGAGTCCGTACGCTGATCCCGTGTTCAGCGAGCTGGCGGTACCGATCGTCGTCGCGCCGATGGCGGGTGGCGCGAGCACCCCGGAGCTGGTCGTCGCCGCGGTCGAGGCGGGGGCGACGGCATTCCTCCCCGGCGGCTACCTCACCGCGCCCGCGCTGGCCGAGCGGATCGCCGCCGTGCGGGCGGGCACCGCGGGGCCGTTCGGGGTGAACCTCTTCGTGCCGGGCCCGCCGACGCAGGCGCTGGTGGGCGGGCACGCCGCGGCCGTGGCGGCCGAGTGCGCGCGGCTGGGGGTCGAGCCGGGCAAGCCGACCTGGGACGACGACCACTTCGCCGCCAAGGTGGACCTGCTGGTCGGGACGCCCGTGCCCGCGGTCTCCTTCACCTTCGGCCTGCCGGGCGCCGACGTGCTCGCCCGGCTGCGCGATGCCGGCAGCTACCTGATCGCCACGGTGACCACGCCCGAGGAGGGCGAGCAGGCGGCCGAGGCAGGCGTCGACGCGCTGTGCGTGCAGGGCGCGGCCGCGGGCGGGCACCGCGGCGCGTTCGCCGACGACCGCGCCCACCCCGGCGGCGGACCCCTCTACGACCTGCTGCCCGCGCTGCGGCTGCTGTCTGGGACCGGGCTGCCGCTCATCGCCGCGGGCGGGCTCATGCACGGCGGCGACGTGGCCGCCGTCCTGGCCGCGGGCGCCGTCGCCGCCCAGCTCGGCACGGCGTTCCTGCGCTGCCCCGAGGCGGGCACCGCGCCCGCCTACCGCGCCGCGCTGGCCGCGGGGGACCGGGAGACCGGGCTGACCAGGGCCTACAGCGGCCGTCCCGCGCGCGGGCTGGTCAACCGGTTCATGCGCGAGCACCCGGGGGCGCCCTCGGCGTATCCGCAGCTCAACAACCTCACCCGCCCCATGCGCGCGGCGGGGGACCCCGAAGTCATGTCACTCTGGGCTGGGCAGGGCTACCCGCTTGGCAGCGATGAGCCTGCCGCCGCTGTCATCGCCCGGCTGCATGAGCAGGCCCGGGCCGCCGCCGCGGCCCTCGCGCAGCGGCTGACCTCGGCCGACGATGTGCGGTTGGGCACAGAGCCGCATCCCGGGGACGAGCCCCGCGGTTAACCTACTATCAAGTAGGGAGGCGCGATGGGAGTGCTGGACGGCGTGCTCGCCGCCGCGGGGAACGCGGCGCAGCGGGTGCTGGGCGGGGGATTCGCCGACTTCACCCCGATGCCGCGAACGCTGGTCGACCAGGGCCGGGCCTGTCGCCTCTACCTGTACGACTCGGCGGACGCGGGCGAGCCGGTGCTGCTCGTGCCGCCGCTGGGGGTCCCGGACACCCCCTTCGACCTGCGGCGCGGGTGCAGCCTGGTCGAGCACCTGGCCCCGCGGCGGCCGACCTACCTGCTGGACTACGGC
Source organism: Actinokineospora sp. NPDC004072 (assembly GCF_053604195.1). Taxonomy (NCBI): domain Bacteria; kingdom Bacillati; phylum Actinomycetota; class Actinomycetes; order Pseudonocardiales; family Pseudonocardiaceae; genus Actinokineospora; species Actinokineospora sp. NPDC004072. Next base: position 69,201 of record NZ_JBSGHB010000008.1, read on the forward strand.
CCGATCGGGTTCGCCGAGCGCGATCTGGGCCTGGAGCACTGGGTCGACGAGGTGCTGCCCGCCGCGATCGCCGCCGTCCGCGGGCGCACCGGCCGCGCGCCGCACCTGGTCGGCTGGTGCTTCGGCGGCATCCTGTCGGTGCTGGCCGCCGCCCGGCTCGGCGTGGACGCGATCGCCTCGCTGACCGTCGTGGCGAGCCCGTTCGACTTCAGCAAGATGCCGCTGCTGATGCCGTTCCGCCCGATCGTCGCCGCGACCCGCGGGCACGCCTTCACCCCGGTCTACCGCGCGCTGGGCACGATCCCGGCCCCGCTGGTCCGCGCCGCGTTCCAGGTCTCGGCGCTGGACCGGCACCTGACCAAGCCGTTCGTGCTCGCCGCGAACCTGCGCGACCGCGACTACCTCGCCCAGGTCGAGGCCGTGGAGCGGTTCACGGCGAACATGGCCGCCTACCCCGGCCGCACGGTCGGCCAGATCTACCACCAGTTCTACCGCGCCAACGCCCTGGCGCGCGGCGCGGTCGAGGTCGGGGGCACCCGCATCGACCTGAGCGCCGCCAAGCAGCGCACGCTCCTCATCGCGGGCCGCTCCGACACCATCGCCCCCCGGCGCGCGGTGGCCCACCTGGCGACCGTGCTCACCGACGCCGAGGTCGACTTCGTCACCGCCACCGGCGGCCACCTCGGCGTGCTGACCGGCCGGGCGGCCAGGCACGAGACCTGGCCGCTCATCGACCGGCACCTCGGCGGCTGAGGGCGGCTGAGGGCGTCAGCCGCCCTGCCTCAGCGGGTGAAGACGATCTTCCCGGCGGTCTCGCCCGCCTGCATGGCCTCGAAGCCGGTGCGGGCGTCGGCCAGCGGGAGCTGCGCGCCGATGCGGGGGCGGATGCCCGCGGTGGCGCAGAAGGCGAGCAGGTCGGCCAGTTCGTCGCGGGTGCCCATGGTCGAGCCGATCACCCGCAGCTGGAGGAAGAAGAGGCGCTGGAGGTCGGCGCTGGGGTCGGGGCCGCTGGTGGAGCCCGACACCACGATGACGCCGCCGGGCTTGAGCGCCCGCATGGAGTGCGACCAGGTGGCCTTGCCGACGGTCTCGAACACCCCGTCGACCTTCTCCGGCAGGCGGGCCCCGGACTCGAAGACCGCGTGCGCGCCCAGCTCGGCGGCCAGGGCGCGCTTGGCCTCGGTGCGGCCGGTGACCCACACCCGCAGGCCCGCGGCGCGGCCCAGCTCGATCAGCGCCGTCGACACCCCGCCGGAGGCGCCCTGCACCAGCATCGTCTGGCCGGGGCGCAGGCCGGACTTGACGAACAGCATCCGGTAGGCGGTCAGCCAGGCCGTCCCCATGCACGCGGCCTCGCCGAACGACAGGTCCGCAGGCTTGGGCAGGACGTTGCGCGCGGGCACCACGACCCGCTCGGCGAAGGTGCCCTGGTGCAGCTCGGTCAGCAGCGTGCGCTTGGGGTCCAGGGTCTCGTCGCCGGTCCACGCCGGGTCGCCGATCACCGGGTGGATGACCACCTCGGTGCCGTCGGCCAGCGTGCCCGCGCCGTCGCAGCCCAGGATCATCGGGAAGCGCTCGGCCTTGATGCCGACGCCCTTGAGCGTCCACAGGTCGTGCATGTTGAGGCTGGCGGCGCGCACGTCCACCTCGACCCAGCCGTCGGGGGCCACCGGGTCCGGGCGCTCGCCCGAGGTCAGCGCGGCCAGCGGGTCGTCCGGGTTGGGCTCTGCGGCATACACGGCGAACATGACCAGCAACATAGCCAGGCGCAGGTCCGCCCGCCCCGCGGAAGTGGCCGAGGTCTACTCTCGGGTATGTGCAGGGTTTGACCGATTGGTGGGACGACGTCGAGCTGTGGCTGGCGACCACGCCGTTCGCCCTGCAGTTCACCCTCGTCATGGCCGTGCTGCTGCCGCTGTGCCTGGGGCTGGCCTGGCTGATCGACCGGGCGGTCGACTACACCTCGGCGCGCTTCGGCTCCCGGCACGAGCCGCCGATCGACGCGGAGTAGCCCGGATGGTCCCCCGCAGGCGCATCACCCTGGCCCTGGTCGCCCTCGTCGCGCTGGTCCTCGGCGGCTGGCTGGTCCGCGACCTCAGCAGCGACGCCGGGCTGCCGACCGCGGCGCTGTCGGAGCTGCCCGCCGAGGTCGCCCAGACCTGGGCGCTGATCGAGCGGGGCGGCCCGTTCCCGTACCCCGACCGCGACGGCTCGACCTTCGGCAACCGCGAGGGCCTGCTGCCCGAGCGGGAGAGCGGCTACTACAAGGAGTACACCGTGCCCACCCCGGGCAGCCCCGACCGCGGGGCCCGCAGGCTGGTGACCGGCTCGGCCGACGAGGTGTACTACTCCGCCGACCACTACGAGTCCTTCGTCGCCGTGGACACCTCCCGATGACCGAGCACACCCTCGACGGCACGGCCGTGCGCAGCAAGCTCGACTTCTACGAGGCCGTGGCCGCGGCGCTGCGCTTCCCCGACTGGTTCGGCCACAACCTCGACGCCCTCTACGACTGCCTGACCGACCTGTCCTGGCTGCCCGAGGGCGACCACGTGCTGGTGTGGACCCGCCCCGACGTGCTCGCCGCCGCCGACCCCGCGGGCTTCCGCGCCATCCAGTCGGTCCTCTCCGACGCGGTCGCCGACTTCGCAGGCCGCGGGCGGTCGCTGTCGGTCATGCTGGTCGAGCCCTAGCCCTTGCGCGCCCGGATCTCCGCGGTGGCGCGGTGGAAGGCCGGGGTCGCCCGGGTGAAGTAGTCGACCAGCACCGCGAGCTGCTCCGGGGTGAAGCTGGCGAACACCGCGCCCAGGTGCTCGCGCGCGCTGCCGACGATCTCGTCCACGTCCAGGCTCCCGGGCACCAGCTCGACCACGACCCGCCGCCGGTCCTCGGGGTCGGTGACCCGCCTGACGTGCCCGCCCCGGGCGAGCCGGTCGACCATCCGCGTGGCCGCCCCGGTCGTGAGCCCGGTGCGCTCGGCCAGCTCGCCCGCGGTCAGCCTGCCGCCCGCGAGGTCGAGCACGCTGAGGGCGTACCAGTCCGTCGTGGGCAGCCCGGCAGCCGCGGCGGCGGCCTGGGCGTTGAGCCCGACGGCGTCCATGTAGCGGCGGAACACCTGGTGCAGCTCGGGGGGTGGCATCGCGCTCGGCTCCTGGGATATTGTTGCATGCATGCAGATACTGCATGTGTGCAGTATCTGTCCCATTCTACCGAGGGGAGCGGGTCATGGACCGGACCGCCGAGATCGAGCAGGTCATGCGGGAGCTGGCGCAGGCGTGGGAGCGCCAGGACGCCGACGCCTTCGCCGACCTGTTCACCGCCGACGCCACCTACGTCACCTGGGTCGGCACGCTCTACGTGGGCAGGCGCGACATCGCCGAGTCGCACCGGACCCTGTGGGCGAAGTTCCTCAAGGGCACCGCGCTGAGCGGCAGGACGCACAGCATCCGCTTCCACGGGGACAACACCGCGACCGTGGTCGGCTACGGCGACGTCCACAAGCGCACCCCCAAGGCCAGGCTGACCAAGGTGCAGACGTACACCCTGGTCCGGGAGGGCGACGGGCGGTGGCGCATCGCGGCGTTCCACAACACCAAGGCCAAGCCGCTGGCCGAGGCGGTCTCCTTCCGGTTCGCCCCGGGGACCAAACCCGAGCGCCTGCGCTAGTTAGGGTGCGGAGCATGGCTGATGAGTTGGTGCACTACGAGGTCGCCCGCGGCGTTGCCCGGATCACGCTGGACTCCCCGCACAACCGCAACGCCCTCTCCGCGCAGCTGCGCCGGGAGCTGCGGGCCCACCTCGGCGCCGCGGTCGACGACGACGCGGTGCGGGTGATCGTGCTCGACCACACCGGCCCGGTGTTCTGCGCGGGCATGGACCTCAAGGAGGCGGGCGGGGCCTCGGCCGCCGACCAGGGCGTCAACGAGTTCCCGGCGATCCTGGAGCAGATCTGGACCAGCCCCAAGCCGATCGTGGCCAAGCTGGCCGGACCGGCCCGCGCTGGCGGGGTGGGGATCGTCGCCGCCGCCGACATCGCCGTGGCCGCCGCGGACGCCACCTTCGCCTTCACCGAGGTCCGCATCGGCGTCGTCCCGGCGATCATCTCGGTGACCGTGCTGCCGCGGCTGCTGCCCCGGGCCGCGCACGAGCTGTTCCTCACCGGGGAGAAGTTCGACGCCGCCCGCGCCGTGCAGATCGGGCTGATCAACTCGGCCGTGCCCGCCGAGCAGCTCGACGCCGAGGTGGACCGCTACACCGGCATGCTCGCCCTCGGCGGGCCCAAGGCGCTCTCGGCCACCAAGGCCATCCTGCGCCGGGAGCGCCCGTCGGACATGTCCAGCGAGTTCGCCGAGATGCTGGCGCTGTCGGCCCGCTTCTTCGCCAGCGAGGAGGGGCAGGAGGGGATCAGCGCCTTCGCCCAGAAGCGGCCCGCCCGGTGGGTCCCCACCGACTGACCAGCTCGGGGTCGGCCGCGGCGATGCGCTCGCGCATGGGTGTGCGGGCCAGCGCCGCGGTCACCTCGTCGATCAGCGCGCTCAGCGGGGTCGACAGCTCCTCCTCCAGCTCCCGGGCCGCCCGGGCGGTGGCCGCCCACTCCGCGTGGAGCACGGGCAGCAGCCGCTCGGCGGCCGGGGTCAGCCGCACGATCCGCTGCCGGGCGTCCCTGCCGGGTTCCAGCGCGACCAGCTCGTCCTTGACCATCTGCGCCACCGTCTGGCTGGCCGCCGAGTGCGTGACCCCGACGGCCTCGGCCAGCTCCTTGATCGAGCGCGGGCCCGCGTCGAGGGTCCGCAGGTAGGCGGTGTAGCGCGGGCGGAACCAGGTGAGGCCGAGGTCGTCGTAGACCGACGCCACGCTGGTTTCCAGATGCTCAACCAGATGGCGCAGCCGCGTGCCCAAGAACTCGATGGTCGTCACCGCCTCAGTGTAACAGTGCTAATATAACAGCACTGTTGGAAAGGGGACGTCATGCTGGACCTGCACCCGCCCGTCGAGCCGCACGACTCGGGGATGCTCGACGTAGGTGACGGGAATCAGATCTACTGGGAGGCCGTCGGCAACCCCGATGGCAAGCCGCTGGTGTACCTGCACGGCGGGCCGGGCTCGGGCTGCTCGGTGAACCAACGCCGGTGGTTCGACCCGGAGAAGTACCGCGCCATCCTGTTCGACCAGCGCAATTGCGGCCGCAGCACGCCCAACGCCGCGGACCCCGCGGTCGACCTGTCGGCCAACACCACGCAGAACCTGATCGCGGACATCGAGAAGCTGCGCGAGCACCTGGGGATCGAGCGCTGGCTGGTCAGCGGCGCGTCGTGGGGGTCGACGCTGGCGCTGGCCTACGCCCAGGCGCACCCGGACCGGGTGACCGAGATGGTCATCATCGACGTCACGGTCACCCGCCGATCGGACACCGACTGGCTCTACCGGGGCGTGCGCCGCTTCTTCCCGGAGGAGTGGCAGCGGTTCCACTCGCTGGTCTCGCACGTGCCTGCCGACGCCCCCATCGAGGAGATCCTCGGCGCGTACAACGCCCTGGTCCGCGACCCCGACCCCGAGGTCCGCGAGCGCGCCGCGGCCGAGTGGCTGCGCTGGGAGGACGCGGTGATCTCCTTGGAGGTCAACGGGAACCCCGGCTCCTACAGCCAGCGGTTGAACCAGAACCAGGTCTGCTTCGTGCGCATCTGCGCGCACTACTTCAGCCAGGGCGCCTTCCTCGACGAGGGCGTGCTGCTGCGCGAGGCGGGGAAGCTGGCGGGCATCCCCGCGGTGCTGATCCACGGCAGGCACGACCTCGGCGGGCCGCTGGAGGTGGCGTGGGACCTGGCCAAGGCGTGGCCGGACGCCCGGCTGGAGATCATCGAGGACGCGGGCCACACCGGCAGCCCCGCCATGCGCGACGCCTTCCTGCGCGCCTACCGGGACTTCGCGTGACCCCTGTCGAGAGCGGCCTGCTCGACGTCGGCGACGGCGACCGCGTCTACTGGGAGGTGGTCGGCAACCCGGACGGCAAGCCCGCGGTGTGGGCCCACGGCGGGCCGGGCGGCGGCTGCACGGACAAGCACCGCCGCTGGTTCGACTCCGACAAGTACCGGACCGTCCTGTTCGACCAGCGCAACTGCGGGCGCAGCACCCCGCACGCCGCCGACCCCGGCGTGGACCTGTCGGCCAACACCACGCAGAACCTCGTCGCCGACATGGAGAAGCTGCGCGAGCACCTGGGGATCGAGCGCTGGCTGGTCAGCGGCGGCTCCTGGGGCGCGACGCTGGCGCTGGCCTACGCCCAGGCGCACCCGGACCGGGTGACCGAGATGGTGCTCATCGACGTCACCACCACCCGCCGCCGGGAGATCGAGTGGCTGTACCACGGCGTCGGCCGCTACTTCCCCGACGCGCGGGAGCGGTTCTGCGCGGTCGCCCCCGGCGCGCCCGTGGCCGAGGTGCTGGCCGCCTACGACCGGCTGATGGCCGACCCGGCGACCCAGCGCGACGCGGCGGCGGAATGGCTGCGGTGGGAGGACACCGTGCTCTCCCTGGAGCCGAACGCGGCGCCGGTCGAGCACCCGCTCGACGCCGACGAGCTGTGCTTCACCCGCCTGTGCGCGCACTACTTCTCCCGCGGGGCGTTCCTCAACGAAGGGGTCCTGCTGCGGGAGGCGGGGAAGCTGGCGGGCATCCCGGGCGTGCTGATCCACGGCAGGCACGACCTCAGCAGTCCACTGGAGACCGCGTGGGAGCTGGCGCGGTCCTGGCCGGACGCGACGCTGGCGGTCATCGAGGACTCCGGGCACAACGCGAGCCCGGCGATGCGGGCGCGGCTGCTGCGGGCCTTCGACGAGTTCGCCTGACGCCGCGGGGAGGTCCCGCGCGGGCGCCGGGCCGCCCGCGCGGGACCTCGGGTGGGATCACGCGATGGTGGTCGTGGTGATCACCGGGTTGGGGTTGGGGTAGCACCGGGTCGGGACGTTGATGTTGCCCAGGAACGACGACACGACGGCGGTGAAGGTGAGGCCCGGGTCGCTGTAGCTCGTCCCGTGCAGCTTCGTCTGGATGGTCCCGGACTGCCCCGCGGTGAGCCGGGCGGTCACCGTCGGCAGCTCGAAGCCCGCGCCGCCGTTGATCGGGCCGCTGGCGGTGATGGTGACGACCCCGCCGCTGACCGAGATGGCCGTGGTGCCCACATTGGACCCACCGGACAGCGATGCGGACACGTAGGTCGAGTTCGCCGGGATCGGCACCTTCAGGGCCAGCGTCTGCACCCGGCGCACGGTGTAGCCGTTGACCGACGTCGGGATGGTGTTGGGCGCGGGGTCGATCACGATGCTGAACGCCGCGCCCGGTGCGACGGTCGCCGGGGCGGTGACCTCGGCGTTCTGCGCGAAGGTGAAGTCCTCCGGGCCGAGCGGGGTCGAGCCCTGGCAGGCGAAGTTCACCGCGGCGGGCACGGCCGCCGCGGTCGGGGTGAACGCGACCAGCGCCGCGGCGGCCACAGCCAGGCCGGACAGGGTGCGACGGGGTATGGGCTTCATCGTCGAATACCTCGGATCGCTTGGGGGACAAGGGCGCCGCGGCAGGACTGATGGTTACTTCCGAGTAGACGGCTGGTCAAGGAGCGCCCCGGCGGGCCGGTACCCGGGTGCCCGGCCACCGGGGACGCACCGTTGCGGTGATCTTGCTCCGGCTGGGCCACGCCGGTGATCGGGTGGGCATCGGCCGGGCAGCCGGGTCGCCCGCCCGGCCCAGCCCCGTCGACGCGCAGCGGCGGCGGCGGCTCCGCCCGGGTGGTTATGTGTTACCCCCGTTTACCCCAACGTCGCGGCCCGCGCGGCGGCCTCGGCGGCGCGGTAGCGCTCGACCACCAGCTCGGCCACCTCGACCGCGTTGCCCATCGGCGGCGCGATCCGGGCGCGCGGGTCCGCCGCGAGCGCCTGGGCGGCCACCCGGTCCGGCAGCAGGCCCGGGGCCAGGAACCAGGACGCCACCGCGATCCTGCGCGCCCCCCGCGCGCGCAGGACCGCGATCGCCGCGGGCACGTCCGGCGGCGCCGCCGAGGCGAAGGCGGGTGCCACGCCTGCCCAGCCCAGGGTGCGCGCCCACCGCGCGGCCACCTCGGCCACGCGCGCGTTCGCCGGGGCGTGCGACGACCCGATCGCCGCCAGCACCACGCCGAGGCCGCCGTCGCCCGGCTCCACCCCGACGTCGGCCAGCCTGCGCAGCGCCGCCGCCTCCAGCAGCGGGGCCGGGCCGAGCACGTCGGCGACCGACACCGCCAGGCCCGGGTAGGCCGCGGCGGCCTCGGCCAGCAGCGCGGGCAGGTCGACGCGGGCGTGGAAGGCCCGGCCCAGCAGCAGCGGGGCCACCACGGCCCGCCGGTGGCCGTCGCGGCGCAGCGCGCCGAGCACATCGATCAGCCGGGGCGTCGACAGGTCCAGGAACGCGCCCCGGACGTCGAGGCCGGGCGTGCGCGAGCGCACCACGTCCAGCAGGTCGGCGACCGCGGCGGCCGAGCGCGGGTCGCGGCTGCCGTGCGCGACGGCGACCAGCGGGATCACAGCGCCCCCAGCCCGCGCGAGCGCAGCACCGCCCGCTCCAGCGGCCGGAACACCAGCAGCTCGATGCCCACGCCGACGAAGAAGATCAGCAGGATGCCCGCGATGACCATGGACATGTCCGACAGCGCCATCGCGTTGTGCAGGTACTGCCCCAGGCCGAAGCCCAGCGCGGGCGAGGTGGCGATCAGCTCGGCGGCCATCAGCGACCGCCACGAGAACGCCCAGCCCTGCTTGAGCCCCGCCAGGTAGCCCGGCAGCGCCGCGGGCAGCAGGATGTGCCGGGCGGTGTCGAAGCGGCCCGCCCCCAGCACCTTGCCCACCCGCGGCAGGATCGGCGGGATCTGGTCGATGCCCGCGACCAGGCCGTTGGCGATCGACGGCACCGCGCCCAGCAGCACCACGGTGTAGATCGCGGCGTCGTTGAGCCCGAACCAGAGCACCGCGGCGGGCACCCAGGCCACCGACGGCAGCGACTGCAGCCCGGAGATCAGCGGCCCGATCGCCGCGCGCACCAGCGGCACCTTGGCCAGCAGCAGGCCCAGCGGGGTGGCCACGGCCAGCGAGATCAGGAACCCGATCACCGCCCGGTGCACCGACACCCACAGGAACTCCCACACCTCGCCGGTGCCGACGATCCTGGCGATCTGCCGCCAGACGTCCAGCGGCGCGGGCAGCTGGTACTCCGGCCAGTACGCCCGCGACCAGAGGAACTGCCACACCGCGACGACCAGCGCGAGCGCGATCACCGGGGCCAGCACCGAACGCAGCAGCTTGCGCTGGCGGCCCGCGGCGACCGGGGTGTCCAGCGCGTCGAGACCCGCGCCGACGGAGTCCGCTGGCGCGGTGGCGGTCTCAGGCCGCGGCATGGCTGCTGATCACCTCGCGCAGGCGGCCGTTGATCTCCTCGGCCAGCTCGGCCTCGTGCGCGCCCGCGACCGCCCACTCCTGCACGACCCGGCCGGGCTTGGACGACAGCAGCACCACGCGCTGGCCCAGCCGCACGGCCTCGCGCACGTCGTGGGTCACGAACACGACCGCGGTCCCCGTCGCCTCCCACACGCGCAGCAGCTCGCCCTGCAGGACGTCGCGGGTGATGGCGTCCAGCGCGGAGAACGGCTCGTCCATCAGCAGCAGCGACGACGCCTCGCCGTTGTTGCCCTGCAGGGCCGAGGCCAGCGCGCGGGCCAGCGCCACCCGCTGGCGCATGCCGCCGGACAGCTCGTGCGGGCGCTTGTCGCCCGCCCCGCCCAGGCGCACCAGGTCCAGCAGCTCCAGCGTCCGCGCCCGGCGCTCGGTGCGCTTGACCCCCGCCAGCCGCAGCGGCAGCTCCACGTTGCGGGCCGCGGTCAGCCACGGCATCAGCGCGGCCTCCTGGAACATCACCGCGGGGCGGGTGGTGGTCAGCTCGATCTCGCCGCTGCTGGGCCGGTCCAGCCCGGCGATCATGTTCAGCACGGTCGTCTTGCCGCAGCCGGACGCGCCGAGCAGGCAGACGAACTCCCCGGGCGCCACCGCCAGATCGATGCCGTCCAGCGCGGTGACCGCGCGCGGGCCGTGCCCGAACACCTTGCGGACCCCGCTCATGCGGACGATGGCGTCGATCTCGGTGGCCGCGGGAGTGGCCGCGAGCGTGGCGGTCATGGGTGCTCCAGGTCACTAGTGCCCACGGCCGGTCGGCCCAGGGCGGCGAGTTCGGTGTTCAGGGCGGTCAGGTCGACGAAGCCGGCCAGGTCGACCGGGCGCAGCGCGATGCCCGCGGTCACCGCGTCGCGGGCCAGCTCCGGGAAGGCGGCGGCGACCGGGTCGTGGTCGAGCCGGATGCCCTGGAAGGCCCGCTCGATCACCGGCTCGCGCAGCGGCTTGCCGACCAGCTCGCCGAGCTGGCGGTTGACCGCGGCGCGCGCCTGCTCCGGGTGCTGGGCGGCCCAGTCCTCGGCGGCCAGCAGGCCCCGGATCAGGGCGCGCACGGTCTGCGGGTGCTCGGCGAGGAACCGGGTGCGCACCAGCAGCACGGTGGTCGGGAACCGGCCGCCGGGCCACAGCTCGGCCTCGTCGAGCAGCACCCGCGCGCCCGCGTCCAGCACCAGCCGCGACGCCCAGGGCTCGGGCAGCCACGCGGCCTGCACCTCGCCCTTGCCGAACGCGGCGAAGGTCTGCGCCGGGTCGCGGTTGGTGACCTCGACCCGGCCTGCCAGCCCGGTCTCCACCAGCCAGGACTTCAGCGCGATGTCCTGGGTGTTCCCCAGCGCCGGGGTGACCACGACGCGGCCGGCGAGGTCGTCGGGGGAGTCGATGTCCGGGGTGGTGACCAGCTGCGCCCCGCCCGAGGTCGCCCCGGCGACCAGGCGCACGGCCCGGCCGTCGGACTTGGCGAAGGCGTTGAGCGCGGGGCCCGAGCCGATGAAGCCCGCGTCCAGGGACCCGCCGAGGAACGCCGAGACCTCGGTGGCCCCGTCGGTGAACTTCGTCGGCACCACGGTGGTCCCGCCCAGCTCGCGGGCGAAGAAGCCCTGGTCGAGCCCGATGAGCGCGGACGCATGCGTGACGTTGGGGAAGAAGCCCAGCCGCAGCTCCGCGGCGGGTCCGCGGTCGGGCACCGGGCCGCGCTCCCACGCCTCGGTGCGCTGGACCCGGGTGCACCCGGAGACCAGCAGCACCACGGCGACGACGGCGGCCAGCGTCCGCATCACGGCCCCGCGGCGACCAGGCTCGCGCCGACCAGGCCTGCGGCCAGGGTCGTGCCGTCGGCGGGGTCGATGACCAGGAACGCGCCCGTGCGGCGGACCGCGGCGTAGTCGTCCAGCGGCAGCGGCTCGGCCGTGCGCAGCCGCACCCGGCCGATATCGTTGAGCTCCAGCGCCTCCGGGGCGTCCACGGTGGACAGCGTCTGCTCGTCGAACCGCGCCGCCAGCTCCCCGACGAGCGCCTGGACCGTGCGCGTGCCGTGCTTGACCAGCACCCGCGCGTTGGGCCGCAGCGGCTTGTCGCCCAGCCACGCCAGCGTCGCGTCGAACTCCTCGGTGACCTGCGGCGCCGCGGCGGCCGGGGCGATCAGGTCGCCGCGGGTGATGTCGATGTCGTCGGCCAGCAGCAGCGTCACCGACTGGCCCGCCACCGCCTCGGGCAGCTCGCCGTCGGGGGTGTCGATGCGGGTGACGGTGGTGCGGCGGCCCGCGGGCAGCACGACGACCTCGTCGCCGGGGCGCACGGTGCCCGCCGCGACCTGGCCTGCGTAGCCGCGGTAGTCCGGGTGGGCCGCGGTGTTGGTGCGCACGACGTACTGCACCGGGAAGCGGAACGGCGCGTCGTGCGGGTCGGGCTCGACCGGCACCGTCTCCAGGTGCTCCAGCAGCGTCGGCCCGGCGTACCAGCCGGTGTTGGCCGAGCGCTCCACCACGTTGTCGCCCACCAGCGCCGAGACCGGGATGGTGCGCACCGCGCCCGGGGCGTAGCCCAGGGCCTGGGCGTGGGACTCGAACTCCTTGGCGATGACGGCGAAGGTCTCCTCGTCGTAGTCCACGAGGTCGATCTTGTTGACCGCCAGCACCAGCCGCGGCACGCCCAGCAGCGCCAGCACCGCGGCGTGGCGGCGGGTCTGCTCCACCACGCCCTTGCGGGCGTCGACGAGCAGGATGGCCAGTTGCGCGGTGGACGCACCCGTCACCGTGTTGCGGGTGTACTGCACGTGCCCGGGGGTGTCGGCGAGCACGAACGTGCGCGCCGGGGTGGCGAAGTAGCGGTAGGCCACGTCGATGGTGATGCCCTGCTCGCGTTCCGAGCGCAGGCCGTCGACCAGCAGGGACAGGTCCGGGGTGGACAGGCCCTTGTCGACGCTGGCGCGGTGCACCGCGTCGAGCTGGTCGGCCAGCACCGACTTGGTGTCGTAGAGCAGCCGCCCGACCAGCGTCGACTTGCCGTCGTCGACGCTGCCCGCCGTGGCCAGCCTGAGCAGGTCCGACATCAGAAGTAGCCCTCCCGCTTGCGGTCTTCCATGGCGGCCTCGGACAGCCGGTCGTCGGCGCGGGTCGCGCCGCGCTCGGTGAGCCTGCTCGCCGACACCTCGGCGATCACCGCGGCGATGTCGGCCGCGTCGGACTCCACCGCGCCCGTGCACGAGCCGTCGCCGACGGTGCGGTAGCGGACGGTCTTGGTCACCAGCTCCTCGCCGTCGGCCGGGCCGAACCAGGGGCCGGGGGTCAGCCACATGCCGTCGCGCTGGAACACCTGGCGCCGGTGGGCGAAGTAGATCTGCGGCAGGTCGATGCGCTCGCGCTCGATGTAGCGCCAGACGTCCAGCTCGGTCCAGTTCGACAGCGGGAACACCCGCACGTGCTCGCCGGGCTTGTGCCTGCCGTTGTAGAGGTTCCACAGCTCCGGGCGCTGGCGGCGCGGCTCCCACTGGCCGAAGGCGTTGCGCAGGCTGAAGATCCGCTCCTTGGCCCGGGCCCGCTCCTCGTCGCGGCGGCCGCCGCCGAAGACCGCGTCGAACTTGTTGGCCGTGATCGCGTCGAGCAGCGGCACGGTCTGCAGCGGGTTGCGGGTGCCGTCGGCGCGCTCGGCCAGGCGGCCGTCGTCGATGTAGTCCTGCACGCTGGCCACGTGCAGCCGCAGGCCGTAGCGCTCGACGGTGCGGTCGCGGAACTCGATGACCTCGTCGAGGTTGTGCCCGGTGTCCACGTGCAGCAGCGGGAACGGCACCGGGGCAGGCCAGAACGCCTTGACCGCCAGGTGCAGCAGGACGGTGGAGTCCTTGCCGCCGGAGAACAGGATGACCGGCCGGTCGAACTCGCCCGCGACCTCGCGGAAGATGTGCACCGCCTCGGACTCCAGCCGGTCGAGGGCGTCCAATCGGATGTCGGTGAGTGTCATGTCTCCCTACCCGTGCAGTCCGCACTCGGTCTTGGCCTGGCCCGCCCACCGGCCGCTGCGCGCGTCCTGCCCGGGCAGCGGCTTGCTGGTGCACGGCGCGCACCCGATGGACAGGTACCCCGCGCCGACCAGCGGGTTCTCCAAGATCCCCTTCTCGGCGATGTAGGCGTTGAACTCCTCGTCGGTCCACGGCGCGATCGGGTTGACCTTGACCAGCCCGTTGCGCTCGTCCCACTGGACGATCGGGGTGGTGGCCCGCGTCGGCGCGTCGACCCGGCGCACGCCGGTGACCCAGGCGTCGTAGTCCTTCAGGGTCCGCTGCAGCGGCACGACCTTGCGCAGGTGGCAGCACCGGCTCGGGTCGGTCTTGTTGAGCAGGCCGAACTGGGCCTCCTGCTCGGCCACCGACTGCTCGGCCTCGGCGGTGACGATGCGCGCCTGCGGGTAGACCACCTCCACCGCGTCGCGCACGCCGATCGTCTCGGCGAAGTGGTAGCCGGTCTCCAGGAACAGGATGTCGATGTCCTTCTTGGCCTGGTAGGCCAGGTCGATCAGCACCGCGTCCTGCATGTTCGAGGCCACGATGAACCGGTCGCCGAAGGTCTCGGCGGTCCACGCCAGCGCCTCGGCCGCCGTCGCGTCGGCCAGCTCGTGCTGGGCCTTCTCGGCCAGCACCCGCAGATCGGTCATGCGTCCACCCCCGCAGTCGCGCCGCCGAGCAGCAGCCCGGCGAACTTCACCGTGAACACCCGCCTGCAGCCCCAGCACGCCCAGGAACCGGGCGGCTCGTCGTGCGGCCGCAGATCCTCCTCCCCGCAGAACGGGCAGTGGTAGGGCACCGCCCGCTCGGTCATCGCAGGTTCGCCTCGTCGGTCCTGGCCACCCACTGGGCGAAGCGCTCGTCGGCGGCGCGCTCGGCGACGAAGGCGCGCACCACCCGCTCGACGTAGGCCGCCAGCTCGCTGGCGACGACCTTGTGCCCGCGCAGCTTCTTGCCGAAGCCCGCGTCCAGGCCGAGCCCGCCGCCGAGGTGCACCTGGAAGCCCTCGACCTGGTTGCCGTGGTCGTCGGTGACGATCTGGCCCTTGAGCCCGATGTCGGCGGTCTGGATGCGGGCGCAGGAGTTCGGGCAGCCGTTGATGTGGACGGTGATCGGCGCGGTGATGCCGTCGGTGATGTCCTTGAGCCGGTGCTCCAGCTCGGCTACCAGGTCGTGCGCGCGGGCCTTGGTCTCGACGATGGCCAGCTTGCAGAACTCGATGCCGGTGCAGGCCAGCACCCCGCGCCGCCACGGCGACGGGTCCACCTGCAGGCCGAGCGCGGCCAGGTCGGCGCGCAGGCCGTCCACCTCGGCCTCGGGCACGTCCAGCACGACCAGCTTCTGCTGCGGGGTGAACCGCACCCGCCGCGAGCCCGCCCGCTCCGCGGCGGCGGCGACCTCGACCAGGATCGAGCCGGAGACCCGGCCCGCGATCGGGGCCGCGCCGACGTAGAAGTTGCCGTCCTTCTGCCGGTGCACGCCCACGTGGTCGACCGGCACCGCGGGGATCTCCGGCGCGGGGCCGTCGATCAGCTTGCGGCCGAGGTACTCCTCCTCCATCACCTCGCGGAACTTGGCCGCGCCCCAGTCCTTGACCAGGAACTTGATGCGGGCGCGGTTGCGCAGGCGGCGGTAGCCGTAGTCGCGGAAGACGCTGATCACCGCGCCGAAGACGTCGGGCACCTCGGCCAGCGGCACCCACGCGCCCAGGCGCTGGCCCAGCATCGGGTTGGTCGACAGACCGCCGCCGACCCACACGTCGAAGCCCGGGCCGTGCTCGGGGTGCACCACGCCGACGAAGGCGACGTCGTGGATCTCGTGGGCGACGTCCGGCAGGCCGGAGATCGCCGTCTTGAACTTGCGCGGCAGGTTGGCGAAGTCGGGGTTGCCGATGAACCGCTCGCGGATCTCCTCGATGGCCGGGGTGCCGTCGATGACCTCGTCCTGGGCGATCCCGGCGACCGGGGAGCCGAGGATGACGCGCGGGGAGTCGCCGCACGCCTCCATCGTGGTCATGCCCGCGCCTTCGAGGCGGCGCCAGATCTCGGGCATGTCCTCGATGCGGATCCAGTGGTACTGGATGTTCTGCCGGTCGGTGATGTCGGCGGTGTCGCGGGCGTAGGTCGTGGACAGCTCGCCGATGACCCGCAGCTGCTCGGTGCTGACCGCGCCGCCGTCCAGGCGCACGCGCAGCATGAAGTACTCGTCGTCGAGCTCCTCGGGCTCCAGCGTCGCGGTGCGGCCGCCGTCGATGCCGGGCCTGCGCTGGGTGTAGAGGCCGTACCAGCGGAACCGGCCGCGCAGGTCACCCGGGTCGATGCTGGCGAAGCCGCCGAGGGCGTAGATGCCCTCGATGCGCGCCCGGACGTTGAGCGGGTTGTCGTCCTTCTTGGACCGCTCGTTCGGATTCAGCGGCTCGCGGTAGCCGAGCGCCCATTGGCCCTCGCCACGGCGCGCGCGCTTGGCGGGCGAGGGTGTTGTGGTGGGAGACACCGGTTAGTCCTCCGGGTCGGGGCGCTCGCGCGTCGGACATCCGGTGGGGATGGCACGGGATTGCCAGCGCGTCCACGCCTGCTGAATACCAGACAGGGAAAATGGGCTACAGGCGGCACATCGCGCTGGCGACGCGACGGAAATCCACGTGGCGGCGGGCCACGAGGCGGACTTCGGTCGCTGCTGACATGGTGATCAGCCTGCCATGCGTCCAGGGGGTGGTCCACAGTCATCCGCATGCTGGGACGTCCCTGGTCCTGCTTGCGTTTCCGCAGGCCGGCTGGCACATCCGCGGTGGTGGCGCATTGACCGGACATTTGCGCGCGGTCACACCGGGTCGGAATGTACGGTCCTTTGCCGGATGAGACGATGAATAGGTGCCTTCCGTGCTTCCCGATGGTGATCCGGCGCCCTCCGACGGGGCGTTGCCTGTTAGCGCGCTCACATCGGCGGTGAACCGTTCATTCGGGATTTATGTCCACGTCCCGTTCTGCGCGACGCGCTGCGGCTACTGCGATTTCAACACCTACACCCCCGGGGAGCTGGGCGGCTCGGCGTCGCCGTCGTCGTGGCTGGCGGCGGTGGGGCAGGAGTTGGAGCTGGCCGCCCGGGTGCTGCCGGCGGCCCCGCGGGCGTCCACGGTGTTCGTCGGCGGGGGCACGCCCTCGCTGCTGGGCGCCTCGGGGCTGGCGTCGGTGCTCGACCTCGTGCGCTCGACGGTCGGGCTGGCCGACGGCGCGGAGGTGACGACGGAGGCCAACCCGGAGTCGACGTCACCGGAGTTCTTCGCCGAGCTGCGGGCGGCGGGCTACACCCGGGTGTCGCTGGGCATGCAGTCGGCCGCGGCGCACGTGCTGCGGGTGCTCGACCGCAACCACACGCCCGGCCGGGCGGTCGCCGCGGCCCAGGAGGCGCGGGCGGCGGGCTTCGAGCACGTCAACCTGGACTTGATCTACGGCACGCCGGGGGAGTCCGCCGACGACCTCGCCCGCTCCCTCGACGCGGTGCTGGCGGCGGGCGTCGACCACGTCTCGGCCTACGCGCTGATCGTGGAGGACGGCACGGCCCTGGCCCGCCGGATCCGCCGCGGCGAGCTGCCCATGCCCGACGACGACGTCCTCGCCGACCGCTACGAGCAGGTCGACGCGGCGCTGTCGGCGGCCGGGCTGTCCTGGTACGAGGTGTCGAACTGGGCGGCCACCCCCGCGGCCCGCTGCCACCACAACCTCATCTACTGGCGCGGCGACAACTGGTGGGGCGTCGGCCCCGGCGCGCACAGCCACGTCGGCGGGGTGCGCTGGTGGAACGTCAAGCACCCGGCCCGCTACGCCGCCGCCCTGGCCGACGGCGCGTCCCCCGCTGCGGCCCGCGAGATCCTCTCCGACGACGACCGCCGGGTGGAGCGGGTGCTGCTGGAGCTGCGGCTGGCCGAGGGGCTGCCGGTCGAGGTCCTGGACGACGCGGGCCGCGAGGAAGCGGTCCAAGCCGCCGCCGACGGCCTCCTGGAGCGGGCTGCCCTGGACGCGGGCCGCTGCGTGCTGACCCCGGCAGGCCGCCTGCTGGCCGACGCCGTGGTCCGCAGGCTCACCTAGCGGGTCCGGCCCCCAGGCCTGCGAGCATGCGGCCGATCACCTCGCTGTACTCCGCGCGCAGGCGCGGCTGGTCGGCCGGGTCGGCCTGGGCCAGGGCCTGCCCCGCGGTGCCGAGCGCGGTGAAGCACAGGTTCGCCGCGGTCTCCTGCGGCAGCGGGTCCAGCAGCCCCGCGTCGACCAGTTCGGCCAGGATCTCCCGGATGTGGGCGTAGGCGTACTTCTTCTCCGCCTCCTGCCACACCTGCCAGCCCAGCGCGATCGGGCCCTCCAGCCAGACGATGCGGCTGTAGACCGGGTCCAAGCACTGGTCGAGGAACGCCTCCATCGCCGCCAGCGCGCCCGCCCACGGGTCCGCCGCGGTGGTCCGCGCCTGGTGTATCCGGCGGGAGCAACCCACCTCTTGTTCATCGAGCACGGCCGCGAAGAGGGCTTTCTTGCTCGCGAAGTGGTGGTAGACCGCGCCGCGGGTAGCCGCGATGTCGGTGGCCACGTCTTCCAGGCCCGTGCCCGCGAAGCCCGCCGTGGCGAACCGCCGGGTGGCCGCGTCGAGGATCGCGGCGCGCGTCGCGTCGGAATATTCCTCGCGGCGGCTCCTGGGGGCGGGCATAGCGGGTACAGTAGCCACATACGCAGTGTATGTAACCAACGCCGAGTAGGTGCTTATGACCGAAATGCTCCTCTTCAACCCGTTCATGCCGGGCTTCACCGACGACCCGTACCCGCACTACCGCGAGCTGCGCGACGCCGCCCCCGCCCAAGAGCACCCGCTCGGCTTCTGGTTCATCTCCCGCCACGACGACGTGGCCGACCTGCTGCGGGCGAACCTGTCGGTCGAGCAGCGCCACCTCACCCCGCACCCGACCCGCGACGCCCTGCGCGGCAGCGACGACTCCCACCTGCGCGGCGGCGGGTTATCCATGCTCGACCGCGACCCGCCGGACCACACCCGGCTGCGCAGACTCGTGTCGAAGGTGTTCACCCCGCGCGCCATCGAGGGCCTGCGCCCGCGCATCACCGCGCTGGTCGACGAAGCCCTCGACCGGCTCGACGGCGGCGGCGACCTGGTGAGCGAGCTGGCCTTCCCGCTGCCGTTCACCGTCATCAACGAGATGCTCGGCATGCACGTCGCCGACGCCGAGCGGGCCCGCGAGCTGACCGGCACGCTCGTGCGCTCCCTGGAGCCGATCACCGACACCGACGTGGTCCGCCGCATCCGCGAGGCCGACGCCGAGCTGTCGGAGCTGTGCCGGGCGGCCATCGCCGCCAAGCGCGCCGACCCGGGCGACGACCTGCTCACCGCCCTCATCCGCGCCGAGGAGGGCGGCGACGTCCTCAACGACGACGAGCTCGTCGCGCAGGTCGTGCTGCTCTACGTCGCGGGCCACGAGACCACGGTCAACCTGATCTCCAACGGCGTGGTCGCCCTGCTGCGCCACCCCGACCAGCTCGCCGCGCTGCAGGCCAACCCCGACCTCATCGGCAACGCCGTCGAGGAGTTCCTGCGCTACGACAGCCCGGTGCAGTCCACCAGGCGGGTCACCACCGCGCCGGTCGCGGTCGCGGGCCAGGAGATCCCCGCGGGCAGCTTCCTCATCCTCGCCCAGGCCTCGGCCAACCGCGACGAGCGCTTCTGGGGGCCCGACGCCGACGTCCTGCGGCTGGACCGCCGCGACGCCCGCCTGCACGTCTCCTTCGGCGCGGGCCCGCACCACTGCCTCGGCGCCGCGCTGGCCAGGCTGGAGGCCCAGGTCGCCATCGGCAGGCTGGTCGCCCGCTACCCGAAGCTCGCCCAGGCGGGCGAGATCGAGTGGAACGGCCGCATCAACCTGCGCGGCGCGGCCCGCGTCCCGATCTCGGTCTAGCGGCGCGGGGGCGGATAGGGACCTACGGCCCCTATCCGCCCCCGCGCGTATTTCCCGCGGCCGCCCCCGCCTCCTGGTTGTCATCCCAGCGAGAGGCGGTAGCGCATGAACGGCGATTTCACCGGCGACGGCCGCGCCGAGGTCCCCATCACCAGCCCCTGGGGCCTCGGCGTCCTGGAGCTGTCCGGCAGCACGCTCACCTCCCCGGTCATGGCCCCCAACGGCACCCGGTTCGGCGGCTGGCTGCTCAACACCGCGGACAACCGCTTCGAGGTCCAGGCCGACCTCGACGGCGACGGCAAGCAGGAGATCCTGGTGTCGAGCCCGTGGGGCATCGGCGTGCTCAAACGCGAGGGCGGGACCTTCACCTCGATCCTCATGGCCCAGAACGGAACCCGGTTCGGCGGGTGGCTGCTGAACACCGCGGACAACCGCTTCGGGCCGGTCGGCGACTTCGACGGCGACGGCCGCCAGGAGGTGCTGATCACCAGCCCGTGGGGGATCGGCATCCTCAAGCTCACCGGCAGCACGTTCAGCGTGCTCATGATGGCCCCCAACGGCACGCGCTTCGGCGAGTGGCTGCTCAACACCGCCGACAACCGCTTCGGCCCGGTCGGCGACTTCGGCCGCAACGGCCGCGACGAGCTCCTCGTCACCAGCCCGTGGGGCCTGGGCGTGCTGGAGCTGTCCGGCGGCACGCTCACCTCCCCGGTCATGGCCCCCAACGGCACCCGGTTCGGCGGCTGGCTGCTCAACACCGCCGACAACCACTTCGGCAACGTCGGCGACTTCGACGGCGACGGCACGCCCGAGGTCGTGGTCACCAGCCCGTGGGGCATCGGCATCCTGGGGCGCACCGGGGGCGCCTTCGCCCCGAAGATGATGGCCCCCAACGGCACGCGGTTCGGCGGGTGGCTGCTCAACACCGCGGACAACCGCTTCGGCCCGGTCGCCGACTTCGACGGCGACGGCCGCCAGGAGATCCTGGTGGCCAGCCCGTGGGGACTGGGCATCCTCGAACTGGCGGGCGGCACGCTCGCCGCCCCGATGATGCAGCCCAACGGCACCCGGTTCGGCGGCTGGCTGCTCAACACCGCCGACAACCGCTTCGACATGGTGGGCGACTTCGACCGCGACGGGCGGGCCGAGATCGTCGTGACCAGCCCGTGGGGCATCGGCGTGCTCAAGCAGACCGGCGGCACCTGCACGTCGCTGATGCTCGCCGCCAACGGCACGCGGCTGGGCGGCTGGCTGCTCGACACCGCCGTCAACCACGTCGGGATCGGCACCGAGGTCGTCCGCGTGCACGTCAAGATCCTCACCGACCCGACCATCCCCATCGACCAGATGCTGACCGCGATGCAGCAGGTCTACGAGGCCGTCGGCATCCGCGTGCACCGGGTCAGCACCGAGTGGCTGACCGCGCCCGCCCTCAACGACCTCGACGTCGGCCGCTGCGTGCGCGGGGAGACCACCGCCGAGCAGAACGCGCTCTTCGCCAACCGCAACGGCGTCGCCCCCGGGGACGTGGTCGTGTACTTCGTGCGCTCCACCGTCCCGCCGACCAACGGCTGCGCCGCCCACCCGGCGGGCCAGCCCAGCGCCGCCGTCGTCCAGGGCGCCACCCGCTGGACGCTGGCCCACGAGGTCGGCCACGTGCTCGGCCTCAACCACGTCGCCGACAACAACCGGCTGATGACCGGCGGCGGCACCGCCAACATCACCAACCCCCCGCCCGACCTCATCCCGATGGAAGTCATCGAGATGAAGGACAGCACCCTCACCCACGCCGAATAGGAGCCGGACATGGTCACCATGCGGGACGTGCGCAGCCGCCTCGACGCCGAGGAGGTCGACTACCAGGAGGCCGCCGCGCTCGGTACCGAGGCGCTGCCGCTCCTGGCCGAGCTGGCCGCAGGCGAGGACTCGATGCTCGCCTCCAAAGCCGTCTACCTGGCCAGCGTGATCGGCGGCGAGGGCTCGGCGGCCATCGTCGCCGACGCCGCCGAGCGGGGCGACCCGATCCTGCGCGTCGCGGCCGCCGCCGCCCTGCGCAACCTGCCGGTGGGCGACTTCGAGCGCGTCGGCGACACCCTGCTCGACGACAGCGACCCGGGCGTGCGCAAGGTCGCCATCGGCTCGGTCGCCGCGGCCGACTCGCCCGCGCTGATCGCCAAGGTGCGCCGCGCCGCCGAAGCCGACCCGCAGGACTACGTGCGCGAGACCGCCGCGCGCCTCCTGCCGCCCAACCAGTAGGCCATGAGCCCCGCCGGGAGGAACATGACCACCCCGTAGACGGCGGCGGGCACGGCCATCGTGGCGTTGCCCAGCAGCGACGGCGACAGCGCGATCGTGATGGCCAGCGTCGAGTTGTGCACCCCCACCTCGAACGACGAGGCGATCGCCTGCCTCGGCTCGACCCGCGCGAGCCGGGGCACGGCGTAGCCCAGGGCCAGGCTGAGCACCACCAGCAGCAGCGACACCAGCCCGACCGAGCGCAGGTAGTCCACGAGGTTGTCCCGCTCGGCCACCATCGCCCCGACGATGACGGCCACCAGCACCGCGATGGAGGCGATCTTCACCGGCCGGGCCATCCGGTCGGCGAAGTCCGGCCACCGCCTGCGCACCGCCATCCCGACCGCCACCGGCACCAGCACGATGGCGAACACCTGGAGCATCTTCGCCGGTTGCAGGCCGATGGTCGTGTCGTCGTCCAGGAAGCCCGCGATCGACAGGTTGACCACGATCGGCAGCGTCACGACCGCGAGCACCGAGTTGATCGCCGTCAGGGTGATGTTCAGCGCGACGTCGCCGCCCGCCAGGTGGCTGAAGATGTTGGCCGTCGTCCCGCCGGGGGAGGCGGCCAGCAGCATCATGCCGACGGCCAGCAGCGGTTCGAGGTCGAAGGCCAGCACCAGGCCCAGGCACACCGCGGGCAGCACCAGGATTTGGGTGGCCAGCGCCAGCAGCGCCGCCTTGGGCACCCTGGCCACGCGCGTGAAGTCCGCCACGGTCAGGTGCAGGCCGAGGCCGAGCATGACGATCGCCAGCGCGATCGGCAGGAACACCGTGGTCAGCGTGGATGAGGCTTCCATGGCGGGCTCCTTCACCGGGGGGCTGCAAGATTCGGACAACGGCGACGAGGTGCGCAAGGGGCCGCAGGCGGCAATGTCGCAACGGTGATCCGAGCACCGAGCAACCACCAAGGGTCCGACGCTCCGTAAACTTGAGCCGGGAGCCGCAGGTTTGAGCCGAGGAGGTGGCCATGAGCAGCGCGGACGAGCGCCGGTTCGAGGTGTTGCGCGCCATCGTCGCCGACTACGTGCGCGACAACGAGCCGGTCGCGTCCAAGGCGATCGTCGAGCGGCACAACCTCGGCGTGTCCAGCGCGACGGTGCGCAACGACATGGCCGCGCTGGAGGAGGAGGGCTACATCACCCAGCCCCACACCAGCGCGGGCCGCATCCCCACGGACAAGGGCTACCGCCTCTTCGTCGACCGGCTCAGCGAGATCAAGCCGCTGTCGGTGGCCGAGCGGCGGGCCATCCGCACCTTCCTCGCGGGCGCCATCGACCTCGACGACGTGATGCGCCGCAGCGTGCGGCTGCTGGCCCAGCTCACCCGCCAGGTCGCGGTGATCCAGTACCCGACGCTGACCACCTCCACGGTGCGCCACGTCGAGGTCGTCGGGATCACCCCGGCCCGGCTGATGCTGGTGCTGATCACCGACACCGGCCGCGTCGACCAGCGCGTGGTCGACCTCGGCGACATCGTCACCGACGAGGCCGTCGCCCGGCTGCGGACCATGCTCAACACCGCGCTGACCGGCAGGCGCCTGACCGACGCCGCGGCCAAGGTCGCCGAGCTGCCCGACTCCGCGCCGCCCGAGCTGCGCGACCACGTCGTCAAGATCAGCACCGTGCTGGTCGAGTCGCTGGTCGAGCACCCCGAGGAGCGCTTGGTCCTCGGCGGCAC
The DNA here is from genome assembly GCF_053604195.1 of Actinokineospora sp. NPDC004072. NCBI lineage: Bacteria > Bacillati > Actinomycetota > Actinomycetes > Pseudonocardiales > Pseudonocardiaceae > Actinokineospora > Actinokineospora sp. NPDC004072. Next base: position 92,581 of record NZ_JBSGHB010000008.1, read on the forward strand.
CGCCAACCTCACCCGCAACGCGACCGACTTCCCCAACTCGCTGCGGCAGGTGCTGGAGGCGCTGGAGGAGCAGGTCGTCGTGCTCAAGCTGCTGGCCGCGGCGGGCGACTCGCGCACGATCACGGTGCGCATCGGCGAGGAGAACGAGGCCGAGGAGATGCGCAGCACCTCCGTGGTGTCCATCGGCTACGGCAGGCTCGGCGGCGACCACCTCGGCGGGCTCGGCGTGGTCGGCCCGACGCGCATGGACTACCCGACGAACATCGCCGCGGTGCGCGCGGTGGCGAATTACGTGGGAGAGATCCTCAGCCAGTAGGCGGGGGGAAGTTGTCGAGGGAGCCCTGGGCCGACCCGGGGCAGGAGGAACACGTGGCGAGGGACTACTACGGCACCCTGGGTGTTCGGCCGGACGCGAGCGCCGACGAGATCAAGCGCGCCTACCGCAAGCTCGCCCGCGAGCTGCACCCGGACGTCAACCCCGACGAGGCCGCGCAGCAGCGGTTCCGCGAGGTGACCGCGTGCTACGAGGTCCTGTCCGACCCGCAGAAGCGCAAGATCGTCGACATGGGCGGCGACCCGCTGTCCAACGGCGGCGGGGGCGGCGGGCGCGACCCGTTCGGCGGGTTCGGCCTCGGCGACATCATGGACGCCTTCTTCGGCGCGGCCGCGGGCGGCGGGGGCGGGCGCGGCCCGCGCAGCCGCGTGCAGCCCGGCTCCGACGCGCTGCTGCGCATCGAGCTGACCCTGGAGGAGTGCAACACCGGCGTCAGCCGCGACATCACCGTCGACACCGCGATCCTCTGCGACACCTGCCGCGGCTCCGGCTGCGCGGCGGGCACCAGCCCGACCACCTGCGACACCTGCCACGGGCGCGGCGAGGTCCAGTCGGTGCAGCGCTCGTTCCTCGGCCAGGTCGTCACCGCCCGGGCGTGCCCGGTCTGCCGCGGCTTCGGCGAGGTCATCCCCGAGCCGTGCCCGCAGTGCGTCGGCGAGGGCCGGGTCCGCTCGCGGCGCACCATCACCGCCAAGATCCCGCCGGGCGTGGCCGACGGCATGCGCGTGCGGCTGTCCGGCCAGGGCGAGGTCGGCCCCGGCGGCGGCCCGGCGGGCGACCTCTACGTCGAGGTCCAGGAGCTGCCCCACCACACCTTCGAGCGCGCGGGCGCCGACCTGCACTGCACCCTGCGCGTGCCGATGACCACCGCGGCCCTGGGCGCAGCGCTCAAGCTGGAGACCCTCGACGGCCAGGTCGAGCTGGAGATCACCGCGGGCACCCAGGCGGGCACCGAGCTGGTCATGCCCGGCCGCGGCCTGCCCAGGCTGCGCTCCACCGGCCGCGTCGACGGCCGCGGCGACCTGCACGTGCACATCGAGGTCGAGGTCCCCACCCGGCTCGACGCCCGGCAGACCGAGCTGCTGCGCGAGCTCGCGGGCCTGCGCGGCGAGGAGGAGGGCACCCTCGCGGGCACCAACGGCCGCGGCGGCGGGCTGTTCTCCCGGCTGCGCTCCCGGCACCCGCGGTGAGCCTCGCGCTGTTCCTGGTCGACACCCTCCCCGCGGGCGGCGCTTTCACCCTCGACGGCCCGGAAGGCCGCCACGCCGCCGCCGTGCGCAGGCTGCGGCCGGGGGAGGAGCTGCTGGTCTCCGACGGCCGCGGCGCCGTGGCCCGCTGCTCGGTGACCGCGGCGGCCAAGGACGCGCTCGACCTGGCTGTCCTGGAGCGCTGGACCGAGCCCGAACCCGCCCCGCGCGTCGTCGTCGCCCAAGCCCTCGCCAAGGGCGACCGCGGCGAGCTGGCGGTCGAACTGGCGACTGAGGCGGGCGCCGACGAGATCATCCCCTGGCGCGCCCACCGCAGCATCGCCCGCTGGGACGACGGCCCCCGCGGCGACAAGGCCCTGTCCCGCTGGCGCTCCACGGCCCGCGAAGCCGCCAAGCAATCCCGCCGCGCCCGCCTCCCCGAGGTCACCGCCCCGGCAGACCTGCGCGCCCTGTCCCAGCGCGTGGGAGAGAGCGCCCTCTGCCTGGTCCTGGAAGCCGACCAGGCCACCGCGCTGTCCGCGGTCCCCTTGCCGACGGCGGGCGACATCCTCCTGGTGGTAGGCCCCGAAGGCGGCATCACCCCCACCGAACTCGACACCCTGACCAGCGCCGGAGCCATCCCCGTCCGCCTCGGCCCGACGATCCTGCGCACCTCCACCGCAGCCGCCGTCGCCCTGGGCGCCCTCGGCGCCCTGACACACCGCTGGCACTAACCCCGAACCCCACATCTCGCGGTGGCGCAACCCCCGCGACTCGGGCTACGCTTCTCCCACGGCTTCGGCCAAACGAACCAGTCGAGCCGCTCAGATCGACCGCCGGACACCTCCCCCCTCGGTCCGGCGGTGCCGCGCAGGGCGGAGGGGCGACCCCCAGGTCTCTCCGCCCGCGCGGGTCTTCCGCCTCCCCTTGCTCGGGCTTCGCCCTTCGCCGGGGAAGACCCGTCATCACATGTGGGGGCCGAGCCCCCACACCCCCACGGCGCGCCCCGTCCCGACCCGGGGTGAGGGCCATTCGGGTGATCCTTGGCCTTCGGCCAACGCCTCCCGCCAACGCCTCCGCGCCCCCGCCTCGCTCGCCCTGCCTACTCGCGCCTCCCGGGCTCCCGGCTCCCGCTCCAGGACGCCTGCGTTCGAGTGCGCGCGCCCTCACCCACGCCCACCCCCAGCGTCCGTGCTCGCACCCTGCACCCGCGCTCGGGCCTGCGCTCGCACCCTGTTCCTGCGCTCGGTGCCGCTTCCACTCCCCGCGCCCGCGCCCGCCCCCGCGTCTGCGCCCTCGCCCTCACCCGCGCCTGCGCCCGCGCTCGCGCTCGCGTCTGCGCTCGCGCCCGCGCTTGTGCTCGCGCCCGCGCCCGCCCCTGCGCTCGCGCTCGCGCCCGCGCTTGTGCTCGCGCCCGCCCCTGCGCTCGCGCCCGCGCCCGCGCTTGTGCTCGTGTCTGCGCCCTCGCCCTCGCCCGCGCTCGCGTCTGCGCCCGCGCCCACGCTTGTGCTCGCGCCCTCGCCCTCGCCCTCACCCGCGCCCTCACCCGCGCCCGCGCCCGCGCCTGCGCCCGCGCTCGTGCCCGCGCTTGTGCTCGCGTCTGCGCCCTCACCCGCGCCCGCGCCTGCGCCCGCGCTCGCGCCTCCACCTGCGCCCTCACTCGCGCTCGCGCCCTCACCCGCGCTCGCCCCTGCGACTGCACTCGCACTCGTGCTCGTGCTGGCGCTCGGCGTCGCTTTCGCTCCCCCGCTTCCGCGCTCGTTCCGCTCCTGCGCTCAGTTGCCGTTCCCGCTTCCTCCCGTTCCGCGTCCTCGTTCCCGCCCTTCGGTTCCCCGCTCGCTGCCCTTGCCCTGGCCCTCGCCGCCCAGTTCCGTCCCTGCTCCCGTTCCCGTTCCTCCTTCGCCCCGTCCCTCCTTCGCCCCTGCCCCCGTTCGCGCCACTTCCCGCCTCCACCGCCACCCTCGGTCCGTTCCTGCGCCCCTTCCCGATTCCAGTCCCGCTCCAGCCCCACTCCCGGTTCGCTGTGGTTCCGGTCCGGCTTCCGCTCTCGCTCGCGTCCGGCTCCGGTCCGGTCTTGGTCTTGGTGCGGTTCCGCTCCCGGGCCGGCCTCCGCGCCCGCGCCCGCGCCCGCGTCCGCTTCCGGTCTTGGTCTCGGGTCCGATCGCGTTCCTGCCCGCTGGACCGTCCTCGCTTCTTGTGTCCGTCTGCTTTGTCCCCGTCCCTCCCTGTCCTCGTTCCCGGTGCTCGCCACTCGTCCGCCGGCTGCCCACCCGGAGGCTCCCGGCCTCGCGTCGGCCGTGCCTTTCGCCACTCCCCAGTCCGGTCACTGCCTGGCCCGCGCCCACCTCCTGATCCCGGCCCCTCCTCCCCGCCCCGTGACCCGCTGCCGGCCAACCCCCCAACCCAGCCCCGCTCCCATGACCTTGAGAGGCGGCGTGGTGGATATGGTTTGGGGATGAGCGACTGTCTGTTCTGTCGGATTGTGGCTGGTGAGGTCCCGTCTCAGAAGGTGGTGGAGACGGAGACCGTCTACGCCTTCCGGGACATCAGCCCGCAGGCCCGCGTGCACGTTCTGGTGGTGCCCAAGACGCACCACGAGGACGCCGCTGCGCTGGCCGGGGACCCCGAGCTGCTGGCCGACGTGATTGCCGCCGGGGCGCAGGTCGCGGGGGTTGAGGGGGTGGCGGAGTCGGGGTATCGGTTCGTGTTCAACACCGGGGACGATGCCTGCCGGACGGTGTTCCACGCGCACATGCATGTGCTCGGGGGTGAGCAGCTCGGCGGGTTCGGGCGGTAGCCGGGGGTTTCTCCGGTGCGCTGCGGCCGTGCCCCCGGCTAGCATCGAAGGGCCAGAACCGATAGCAGCGCGCGGGCGCAGAAGGCAGGACCGAAGGCACGTGACGACCGGTAGCGCACAGGGCGCCTCCCCCCAGGACGACGCCCGCGACGCCCAGTCCCGGTTCGCGATCCCGGAAGGGGCCGTGCTGGCCCTGCTCGGTTCCCGCGACGAGAACCTGCGGCTCGCCGAAGAGCTGCTCGACGCCGATGTGCACGTCCGCGGCAACGAGGTGACCCTCTCCGGGGCCCCCGCGGACGTCGCCTTCGCCGAGCGGGTGTTCACCGAACTGGCCACGCTGGCCGCCCGCGGGCAGCAGGTCGACCCCAACACGGTCCGGCGGACCGTCGCCATGCTGTCCTCGGACGCGGCGGAGTCCCCGGCCGAGGTGCTCAGCCTCGACATCCTGTCCCGCCGCGGCCGCACGATCCGGCCGAAGACGCTCAACCAGAAGCGCTACGTCGACGCCATCGACGCCAACACCGTCGTGTTCGGCATCGGCCCGGCGGGCACCGGCAAGACCTACCTGGCGATGGCCAAGGCGGTGCAGGCGCTGCAGGCCAAGCAGGTCAACCGCATCATCCTGACCCGCCCGGCGGTCGAGGCTGGCGAGCGGCTGGGCTTCCTGCCCGGCACCCTCTTCGAGAAGATCGACCCCTACCTGCGCCCGCTCTACGACGCCCTGCACGACATGGTCGACCCCGACTCCATCCCGCGGCTGATGAGCGCCGGGACGATCGAGGTCGCCCCGCTGGCCTACATGCGCGGCCGGACGCTCAACGACGCCTTCATCATCCTCGACGAGGCCCAGAACACCACGCCCGAGCAGATGAAGATGTTCCTGACCAGGCTCGGCTTCGGGTCCAAGATCGTGGTGACCGGCGACGTCACCCAGGTCGACCTGCCCGGCGGGCAGCGCAGCGGGCTGCGGGTGGTCAAGGAGATCCTCGAAGGCATCGATGACGTGCACTTCGCCACCCTGACCAGCGGCGACGTGGTCCGTCACCGGCTGGTCGGCGACATCGTCGACGCCTACGAGCGCTGGCAGAACGACCAGGACGACGACGAGCCCGCGCCGCGGGTGCGCGCGGGTGGGCGCAGGCCGGGTCGCTAGACCGGGGACAATGGCCGGGTGAGCATCGAGATTGCCAACGAGTCGGGAGTGGCGGTCGACGAGGCGTCGATCGTGGCCGCCGCCCGGTTCGCCCTGGACCGGATGAACGTCAGCGCGCTTGCCGAGCTGTCGGTGCTGCTGGTCGAGCTGGACGTCATGGCCGACCTGCACGAGCGCTGGATGGACCTGCCGGGCCCCACCGACGTCATGGCGTTCCCGATGGACGAGCTGGACAACGCCCGCAGGCCCGATGCCGCCGACCTGGGCCCCGCCCTGCTCGGCGACATCGTGCTGTGCCCGGAGTTCGCCAAGGACCAGGCCCGCAAGGCCGGGCACAGCCTCGGCGACGAGCTGCACCTGCTCACCGTGCACGGCGTGCTGCACCTGCTCGGCTACGACCACGCCGAGCCCGCCGAGGAGCGGGAGATGTTCACCCTGCAGAAGCGCATCCTGGCCGACTTCAAGGCGGCTGCCGCCGAGGCCAAGCGGCGCGCGGCGCAGCGGGTCGAGGACGACAAGCTCCTCGGCGCCGTCGGGCTCGCCGAGTCCGATCCCACCGAGCGGGGTTAGCGTTGTCCGCGGACTCGGTCGGCCTGCTCGTCATCGCGGTCCTGCTCGTCCTGGCCGCCGGGGTCTTCGCCGCGGCCGACGCCGCGCTGTCCACGGTGTCCACGGCCCGGGTGGACGGCCTGGTCCGGCAGGGCCGGGCCGGGGCCAAGCAGCTGCGCGCCGTGCTCGCCGAGCGGCCTCGGCACATCAACCTGCTGCTCCTGTTGCGGCTGAGCTGCGAGCTGGCCGCGACCGTGCTGGTGGCGGCGGTGTGCCTGCGCCACATCGATCCCGGCGTGCTGGCCGGGCTGGTCGCCGCGCTGGGCATGATCGTGGTGTCCTACGTGCTGGTCGGCGTCGGCCCGCGCACCATCGGCCGCCAGCACCCCTACGGCGTCGGCCTGCTGGTGGCGGGCCCGGTGCGGGTGCTGGGCACGGTGCTCGGCCCGCTGTCGCGGTTCCTGATCCTGGTCGGCAACGCGATCACCCCCGGCAAGGGCTTCCGCGAGGGCCCGTTCTCCTCCGAGGTCGAGCTGCGCGAGCTGGTCGACATGGCCCAGGAGCGCGGCGTGGTGGACGCCGACGAGCGGGAGATGATCCACTCGGTGTTCGAGCTGCGCGACACCATCGCCCGCGAGGTGATGGTCCCGCGCACCGAGATGGTGTGGATCGAGCAGGCCAAGACCGTCCGCCAGGCGCTGGCGCTGTCCCTGCGCACCGGCTACAGCAGGCTGCCGGTCATCGGCGAGAGCGTCGACGACATCGTCGGCCTGGTGAACCTCAAGGGCCTGGTCCGGGCGTGGATGGAGCCCGGGGCGGAGAACCGCACGGTCGCCGAGCTGATGGGCGCGGCGGTGTTCGTCCCCGACACCAAGCGCATCGATGACCTGCTGCGCGAGATGCAGCTGTCGAAGAACCACCTGGCCATCGCCGTCGACGAGTACGGCGGCACGGCGGGCCTGCTGACCATCGAGGACATCCTGGAGGAGATCGTCGGGGAGATCACCGACGAGTCCGACACCGACGACCGGCCCCCGGTGGAGCACCTGCCCGACGGCGCGGTGCGGGTCAGCTCCCGGCTGCCGGTCGAGGACCTCGGCGCGCTGTTCGGCCTGGTGCTGGAGGACCCGGACGTGGAGACCGTCGGCGGGCTGCTGGCCCAGCGGCTGGGACGTGTGCCACTTCCCGGCGCGGAGGCGGAGATCACCGGGCTACGGTTCCGTGCCGAGGGCGGCAAGGACAGCCGCGGCCGGGTGCGCATCACCTCCGTCGTCGTCCGCCGATCCGAGACCCACGGCACCGACGAGACGGACGACACCGCCGAGCAGATCGCGGGGGAGAGGAGCGCCGACCGTGGCTGAGCTGGACCCGGAGGATGCCAAGATCGTGACGCTGGCGCGGTCGAGCCGGGCGCGCACCGGCGCGGCCGAGGGCGCCGCCGTCCGCGACACCGACGGCCGCACCTACGCCGCGGCCTCGGTCGACCTGCCCTCGCTCAAGCTCACCGCGCTGCAGGCCGCGGTGGCCGCCGCGGTCTCCAGCGGCGCGCCCGGCCTGGAGGCCGCCGCCGTGGTCACCGCCGCCGACGCGGTGGACGCCGCCTCCGTGGCCGCCGTGCGCGACCTCGCCCCGGCCGCCCCGGTGCTGCGGGCGGACGCCTCGGGCGCCGTGCTCGACGTGCTGCGGTGAGGTTCACCGTCTGCGCCGACTGCCACAGCGCCGACCTCGGCGCGCTGCGCGGCGTCGCCGAGCGGGTGGGGGCGAGCGTGCGGGCGGTGGACTGCCTGGACGCCTGCGACACCCCCGACGTCCTGGTCGTGCAGCGGCCGGGCGCCGCGCCGGTCTGGCTGGGCTGGGTGCGCGGCGAGGCCGTCCTCGCCGACGTGGCGGCCTGGCTGACCTCGGGCGGGCCGCTGCCGGAGGTCCTGGAGCTGCACCGCGTCGCCGCGCCCGGATTGCGGAAGGCACAATGGGCAAGTGAGTGACACGCACCGTTCCGGGTTCGCCTGCTTCGTGGGGCGGCCCAACGCGGGCAAGTCGACCCTGACAAACGCGCTCGTGGGCGGCAAGGTCGCCATCACCTCCAGCAAGCCGCAGACCACCCGGCACGCCATCCGCGGCATCGTGCACCGGTCGGACGCGCAGCTGGTGATCGTCGACACCCCCGGCCTGCACCGCCCGCGCACGCTGCTCGGCGAGCGGCTCAACGACGTCGTGCGGCAGACCTGGTCCGAAGTGGACGTCGTGGGGTTCTGCGCGCCCGCCGACCAGAAGGTGGGCCCCGGCGACAAGTTCATCCTCGGCGAGCTGGTCAAGGTCGCCCGCAAGACGCCGGTGGTCGGCGTGGTGACCAAGACCGACCTGGTGCCGCCCGAGCAGGTGGCCGCGCAGCTGCTGGCGCTGCAGGAGGCGTTCGACTTCGCCGAGCTGGTGCCGGTGTCCGCCAAGGACGGCTTCCAGGTGGGCACGCTGGCCGATCTGCTGGTGGCCCGGCTGCCCGAGGGCCCGGCCCTCTACCCCGGCGGGGAGCTGACCGACGAGCCGGAGGCGGTGCTGGTCGGCGAGCTGATCCGGGAGGCCGCGCTGGAGGGCGTGCACGACGAGCTGCCGCACTCGATCGCGGTCACCGTCGAGGAGATGGTGCCGCGCGCAGGCCGCGACGATCTGCTGGACGTGCACGCCTTCGTCTTCGTCGAGCGGCCCAGCCAGAAGGGGATCATCCTCGGCCACCGCGGCGAGCGGCTCAAGCGGGTCGGCACCAGCGCCCGCAAGCAGATCGAGGCGCTGCTGGGCACCCGGGTGTACCTGGACCTGCACGTCAAGGTCGCCAAGGACTGGCAGCGCGACCCGCGCCAGCTGCGGCGGCTGGGGTTCTAGTGGTCGTCATGCCGCGGCGCGGGCGCGCCGCGGCGCTGGGCCCGCCGCTGGCCCTGGCCGCGCTGGCCGCGGCCGGGTGCGCCGCGGTGCTGCTGGCCGACCCGACGACCCCGGGCGGCTGGCTGCCCACCTGCCCGACCAAGGCGCTCGCCGGGGTGTGCTGCCCGGGCTGCGGCGGCCTGCGCATGCTCTACAGCCTGCTGCACGGCGACATCGGCGCAGCCTTGCGCTACAACGCGGTGTCGTTCGTCTTCCTCGGACTGTTCGCCTGGGCCGCGGTGGCGTGGACGGTCAGCCGCGTGCGGGGCAGGCACGTGCGGTCGTGGCTGCACTGGAAGTACACCCCGCACGTGGTGATCCCGCTGCTCATCGTCTGGTTCGTGGTCCGCAACCTGCCCATGCAACCATTCGCCGCGCTGTCAGTGTGAATCCGCCCCACCGCGGTCCTGGTCACCCGTTATCCTTCCGCGCAGTCGACACCGATCCGGGTTTCCCAGGGGGACTTTCGTGACCAATCCCTATGGTCAGCCGCAGCAGCCGTACGGCCAGCAGCCGCCGCCGTACGGCCAGCCGCCGTATGGCCAGCAGCCCTACGGGCAGCCGCCGCAGCCGTACGGCCCGCCCGGCTACGGCCAGCCGTACGGCCAGCCCTACGGGCACCCCGGTTACGGACAGCCCTACGGCGACATCAACGCCATCCCGGACTACAAGGGCTGGGCGATCGCCAGCTTCTTCATCGGCGGCATCCTCTTCGGCATCCTCGCGCTGATGAAGTCGAACGAAGTCGGCCAGCACAAGATGCGCGGCGACTACCAGATGGCGCTGTCGGCGTCGAACACCACCAAGACGATCTGCCTGATCGGCACGATCCTCGGCGGCCTGGGCTGCGTCTTCGGCATCATCTGGGTCATCGTGGCCTTCGCCGCGTTCTAAGCTCGTCGGGTGAGCCTCTACCGCGACACCGGGGTGGTGCTCCGCGTGCAGAAGCTCGGCGAGGCGGACCGGATCATCACCCTGCTCACCCAGAAGCACGGCAAGGTCCGCGCCGTGGCCAAGGGCGTGCGCAAGATGACCTCGCGCATCGGCGCGCGGGTCGAGCCCTTCGCCCACGTCGACGTGCAGTTCTACACCGGCCGCACGCTCGACGTGATCACCCAGGTGCAGACCCTCGACGCCTTCGGGGCGACCATCGCCGCCGACTACCGCCGCTACACCGCGGGCTGCGCGGTGCTGGAGACCGCCGACCGGCTCTCCGCCGAGGAGGGGGAGCCGGTCCTGCGGCTGTACCTGCTGGTGGCGGGCGCGCTGCGGGCGCTGGCCGACGGCACCCGGGACGCCTCCCTGGTGCTCGACGCCTTCCTGCTGCGGGCGCTGGCCTTCGCCGGGTGGGCGCCCGCGATCGGCGAGTGCGCCCGCTGCGGCGAGCCCGGCCCGCACCCGGCGTTCAGCGTGCCCGCGGGCGGCTCGGTGTGCCCGCGCTGCCGCCCGGCGGGCTCGGCCAGCCCGTCGCGGGACGTGCTGACCCTGATGGACGCCTTGGCGCACGGGCTGTGGGACGTCGCCGAGGCCAGCGGCGAGCCGGTGCGCCGGGAGACCTCGGGCCTGGTCGCCGCGCTGCTGCAGTGGCACCTGGAGCGGCAGCTGCGGTCCCTGCCGCTGGTCGAGCGCAGGCAAGTACCATCGCGGCCGGACCAGTCCCCCTGATCGGAGGTATCGCGGTGCTGCGACGGCGCCCGCCCAGCCGGAGCGAGGCGGGCAGACCGGTACGGCCGCCCGCGCCCCACCCGTCCGGCGCCCGTCCGCCCGCCATCCCCGCCGAGCTGGTGCCCCGGCACGTGGCCATCGTCATGGACGGCAACGGCCGCTGGGCCAACCAGCGCGGGCTGACCCGCGTCGAGGGGCACAAGCGCGGCGAGGCGCGGGTCGTCGAGGCCGCGATCGGCTGCCTGGAGCTGGGCGTGAAGTGGCTGTCGCTCTACGCCTTCTCCACGGAGAACTGGCGGCGCAGCGCCGAGGAGGTCCGCTTCATCATGGGCTTCTCCCGCGACGTCATCCGCCACCGCACCGACGAACTGGACGACATGGGCGTGCGCATGCACTGGGCCGGGCGGCGGCCGCGGCTGTGGCGCAGCGTCATCAAGGAGCTGGAGGTCGCCGAGGAGCGCACCCGGCCCAACGACAAGCTGCACCTGGCCATGTGCATCAACTACGGCGGCCGCGCCGAGATCGGCGACGCGGCCCGGCGCATCGCCCAGCTCGCCGCCGAGGGCCGGATCAACCCGGACAAGGTGGACGAGCGCACCGTCGCCCGGTTCCTGTACCAGCCGGACATGCCGGATGTGGACCTGTTCATCCGGCCGTCGGGGGAGCGGCGCACCTCGAACTTCATGCTCTGGCAGTCCGCCTACGCCGAGCTGGTGTTCCAGGACGTCCTCTGGCCCGACTTCGACCGAACCCACCTGTGGGCCGCCGTCACCGAGTACGCCCGCCGCGACCGCCGCTTCGGCGCCGCGCAGGACTCCGACGAGGTCGCGGCCCAGCTGCAGAGCGGAGACACCGCATGACGCCCGAGGCCGCGCTGCTCGACCGCACCCGCGAGGCCCTGGAGCTCTACCACGACGTCACCGTCGACGACGACGGCTCGCTGACCTTCCGCCACGGCGAGGTGCCGTGCGCGGTGCAGGCGATGGAGCTGTCCGAGGGCCTGGTCGTGGTCAGCCTGACCTGCGTGGTGGCCTGGGACCTGCCCGACGACCCGGCGCTGGCGGCCTCGGCGGCCGAGCGCGCGGGCCAGGGCCTGTTCGGCACGCTCGGCGTCGTGCACACCGACCGGGGCATGGACGTCACCCTCCGGTACGCCTTCCCCGCGCACGGCCTGGAGATCGCCCCGCTGGGCACGCTGCTGCTGCTGGTGGTGTCGACGGCGTCGCAGCTGCGCGCGGATCTGCTGGGAACCACCGGATCGGGCCAACCCGCGCGCTGACGCTCCCCCCGGTGTCCCGGCGGCCGGCATCATGCGCCGAGTGACATTCCCGCATCCCGCGTTGGAGCGCCGATGAGCGAGGTCAGCACTGCCGAGCCGCGGGCGGACGAGGAGAAGCCCGCGCGCCGGATCACCTCGCTGGAAGTGCTGTGCGTGCTGCTGGTCCTGGCGCTCGTCGGGCAGAGCTGGCTGACCTCGTGGCTGGACGTCGGCGCGGTCCAGACCGGGGCGACGATCTTCGTCGCGGTGTGCGTGCAGGCGCTGCCGTTCCTGGTGCTGGGCGTGCTGATCAGCGGCGCGATCGCGGCGTTCGTGCCCGCCTCGGCGCTCAACCGGCTGCTGCCGAAGAAGCAGGCGGCCGCGGTGCCGGTGGCGGGGATCGCGGGCGTGGCGCTGCCGACCTGCGAGTGTGCGGCCGTGCCGGTGGCCAGGCGGCTGATGCAGCAGGGCGTGCCGACCTCGGTGGCCCTGGCGTTCCTGCTGGCCGCGCCCGCGGTGAACCCGGTCGTGCTGGTCGCCACGAACGTCGCCTTCCCCAACAACCCGGAGCTGGTGGTGGCCCGCCTCGTCGGCTCGCTGGCCACCGCGATCGTCATGGGCTGGCTGTGGGCGCGCTTCGGCAAGGCGTCCTGGATCATCGAGCGCGCGCTGCGGCGCCTGCCCGAGCCGCGCGGGCGCACGCGCTGGCGGATGTTCTTCGAGACCTCGCGCGCCGATCTGGTGGACGCGGGCGGTTTCCTGGTCCTCGGCGGGCTGACCGCGGCGGTGCTGAACGTGGCGATCCCGCGGTCCTGGGTGGACACCCTGGGCGAGCAGGTCGTGCTGGGTGTCGTCGTGATGGCGGCGCTGGCGGTGCTGCTGGCGCTGTGCAGCGAGGCCGACGCCTTCGTGGCCGCGTCGATCTCGGGCATGCCGCTGCTGCCCAAGCTGGTGTTCCTGGTCGTCGGCCCGGCCATCGACGTCAAGCTGTTCGCCCTGCAGGCGGGCACGTTCGGCCGCGCCTTCGCCCTGCGCTTCGGCCCGGCGACCTTCGTCGTCGCGGTGGCCTGCGCGGTCGTGAGCGGCCTGGTGTTCCTCGGAGGCATCGGATGAGGCGCGAGACCCAGAACATCCTGCTGATCCTGGCGGGCGGCGCCCTGCTGAAGATCAGCTTCTCGGGCGCCTACCTGCAGTACGTCAAACCCGCCCACCTCCCGTGGCTCATCGGCGGCGGCGCGGTCATGGTGGCCCTGGCCGCCATCTCCATCGCCCGCGACCTGATGGCCTCCGGCCCCGAGCGCAGCGAGCCCGTCCTCCCGCACCAGCGCGGCGACAGCGCTGCCACCCCGGTCGGAGCCGAGCCCGTCCACGCCTCCGAGCAGGACACCAGCGGTCACGCCCACGACGGCGAGCACAACCACTCCGCCCGCAGCGCCTGGCTCCTGCTGCTGCCGGTCCTGGCGATCTTCCTCATCGCCCCGCCTGCCCTGGGCGCGGATTCGGTGATGCGCACCGACAACTCCGCCGCCGCCAGCCGAGCTGCGGGCACCGACGGCCGCTCGCTGTTCCCGCCCCTGCCCCCGGGCGAGGTCATCGCCGTGCCCATGGCCGACTTCGCCGCCCGAGCCGCCTGGGACTCCGGCGACTCCCTCAAGGACCGCACCGTCCGCCTGACCGGCTTCATCGTCACCCAGGGCGACGAGGTCTACCTCGCCCGCCTCACCATCGCCTGCTGCGCCGCCGACGCCTTCCCCGTCAAGGTCAACCTCGACGGCGAAGGCGCCTCCACCCTCGCGGACGACACCTGGGTCGAAGCCGTCGGCCAGCTCCAGCCGGGCACCGCAACCAAGGAAACCGACTACATCCCCACCCTGACCGTCACCGGCCTCTCCCAGATCCCCCAACCCGAAAACCCTTACGAGACGTGACCCATCCACACCCCGCAAACTCCCATCGCCCCACCCCACCCCCGCGGGATAACCTGGCGGCGGGGGGCCGGACGCCCAGCCTGCTCTGCTGCTGGCCGATCGGCGCCCTGGTGGGGGAGGTCGGCCCGCGCGGCGGGTGGGGTCGGCCGCGGCCTGCTGCGCCCGCTCAGGCCGCGCAGCGCTCGCAGGTGCCGAAGATCTCGACGGTGTGGCTGACATCGGAGAAACCGTTCTCGGCGGCGACGCGCTCGGCCCACCGCTCGACGGCCGGGCCCTCCACCTCGACGGTGTGCCCGCAGGTGCGGCACACCAGGTGATGGTGGTGGTGGCTGGAGCAGCGCCGGTAGATGGCCTCGCCGGAGTCGGTGCGCAGCACGTCGATCTCGCCCGCGTCGGCCAGCGACTGCAAGGTGCGGTAGACGGTGGTCAGGCCGATGCCCTCGCCGCGCTTGCGCAGCTCCTCGTGCAGCTCCTGCGCGGAGCGGAAGTCGTCGAGCTGGTCGAGGAGGCGGGCGACGGCGGTGCGCTGGCGGGTGGAGCGCTTGCCCGGGACGGTCGCCGCGGAGCGGTCGTCGGTCACTCCTCCTCCACGTGGGCGACGGCGTCCACCACGATGTGCGAGAGGTGCTCGTCGACCAGCCGGTACACGACCTCCCGGCCGTGCCGCTCGCCGTGCACCACGCCTGCGGACTTGAGCACCCGCAGGTGCTGGCTGATCAGCGGCTGGGCGACGCCGAGGGCCTCGACCAGCTCGTGCACGCAGCGGTCGGCCTCGCGCAGTTCGAGGACGATGGCGATGCGCACCGGCGCGGCCAGCGCGCGCAGCAAATCACCCGCGGCGGCCAGGGTGGTCGCCGGTCGCCGGGCCGCCCGGTGCACCGCAGGCCGGTCCGGCGAGTGCTCGGTGGCGCGCAGCTCGTCCGGGGCGGCGTCCGGGGTCACGGTCGACATCGTCCTCCCTAGCCTCCCGACGACAGCCCGGGCCGCCGGGTGTGATGGTTACCGTGTTCACCATTCTATGCGTCTTTCACAATTCCCGGTCTGCCCGCCGCGCCGTCAGAGCACGGAGAAGGCGATGGCCACCACCACGGCCAGCACCAGCAGCCGCCCGCCCCGCTGCGCCGGGGTGAGCACGCCCCAGGTCGCGGCGAGCAGCGCGCCGACGGCGGCCGCGAGCAGCAGCAACAGCGCCGCCCCGACCCCGCCCTTGATCAGCACACCGGCCGCGAACAGCCCGATGACCAGCAGGAACGCCGCCAGCGGCGGCACCTTGGCCAGCGGCCCCCGACCGGGCAGCAGCTGCGTGCGCATCGTCCGGTTTCGGGCCACGGTCTCCTCCTCGGGTCGAGCCGCTAGGTTAGCCCCATCACCTCCCCGGGGAGTCCCACGTGCTGCTCATCGCCCGGTTCACCGACGCCGCCGACCTGCTGGCCGACGCCCGCCGCGCCTTGGCCCTGCTGCTGGCCCAGCCCGGCTGCCGCCGCGGCCTGTTCGTGCGCTCCACCGAGGCCGACACCTGGGTGCTGACGGTGGAGTTCGACTCCATCGCCGCGTACCGGAGGGCGTTGTCGCCTTTCGACGTCCGCACGCACGTCATCCCGTTCCTGGCCCGCGCCGAGAGCGCCGAGCCCGCCGCGTACGAGTTGGTGCTGGAGGCCGACGGCGACGGGGTCCGCGAGCACACCAGCCTGCTGGCCGCCGACGCGGGCACGGTCCGGCTGGGTGAGGCGGGCGGGCCCGCGTCGGCCCGGTAATCCGGTTCCGGCCACCCGCGGGTCAGGCGTTACCGTGGACGCGGGGGCTGGTCGGGGCGCGCGGACGCCGGGGACGAATCCCCCGGTCAGGTCGGCGGGCCGCGGATGGCTACCCTTGCATCCTTCTCGTAGTTCTCCCGCTGGAGGGTCAGTGGCAGCCGACCGGATCGACACCGTGGTCAGTCTCTGCAAGCGCCGAGGCTTCGTCTACCCGTGCGGGGAGATCTACGGCGGAACGCGGTCGGCCTGGGACTACGGCCCGCTGGGCGTGGAGCTGAAGGACAACATCAAGCGCCAGTGGTGGAAGACCATGGTGCAGGGCCGCGAGGACGTCGTCGGCCTGGACTCGTCGGTGATCCTGCCGCGCCAGGTGTGGGTGGCCTCCGGCCACGTCGGCGCCTTCCACGACCCGCTGGTGGAGTGCACCAACTGCCACAAGCGCTTCCGCGCCGACACCCTCGCCGAGGAGCACTCGACGCGCACCGGCAAGGCGGTCACCGAGGACGACCTGTCCGACGTGCCCTGCCCGAACTGCGGCGTCCGCGGCCAGTACACCGAGCCGCGCGAGTTCAACATGATGCTCAAGACCCACCTCGGTCCGGTGGAGTCCGAGGAGGGCCTGCACTACCTGCGGCCGGAGACCGCGCAGGGCATCTTCATCAACTTCCTCAACGTGCAGACGACCTCGCGCCGCAAGCCGCCCTTCGGCATCGGCCAGATCGGCAAGTCGTTCCGCAACGAGATCACCCCGGGCAACTTCATCTTCCGCACGCGCGAGTTCGAGCAGATGGAGATGGAGTTCTTCGTCGAGCCGGGCACCGACGAGGAATGGCACCAGTACTGGATCGACGAGCGCATGCGCTGGTACACCGACCTGGGCATCGACAAGGACAACCTGCGGGTCTACGAGCACCCGCAGGAGAAGCTGTCCCACTACTCCAAGCGCACCGTCGACATCGAGTACCGCTTCGGCTTCTCCGGCTCCGAGTGGGGTGAGCTGGAGGGCATCGCCAACCGCACCGACTTCGACCTGACGACCCACTCCAACCACTCCGGCGTCGACCTGTCGTACTTCGACCAGGCCACCAACTCCCGCTACCGCCCGTTCGTCATCGAACCGGCAGCAGGTGTCGGCCGCCCGATGATGGCCTTCCTGGTCGAGGCCTACACCGAGGACGAGGCCCCCAACGCCAAGGGCGGCGTCGACAAGCGCATCGTCCTGCGCCTGGACCGCAGGCTGGCCCCGGTCAAGGTCGCCGTCCTCCCGCTCTCCCGCAACGCCGACCTCTCCCCGAAGGCCCGCGACGTCGCCGCCGCCCTCCGCAAGCACTGGAACATCGACTTCGACGACGCAGGCGCGATCGGCAGGCGCTACCGCAGGCAGGACGAAATCGGCACCCCGTTCTGCGTCACGATCGACTTCGACACCCTCACCGACCAAGCGGTGACGGTCCGCGAGCGCGACACCATGTCCCAGGAGCGCGTCTCCCTGGACAACCTGGAGTCCTACCTCGCCGCCCAACTGGTCGGCTGCTAACCACCAGCCACCCAGCGCAGCCCACCCACGGACCACGTGCGGGCCACGGACAGGGGTTCCATCGACAGGGCCTCCACCAGCCGGGTCGCGGCAACACCACCCACCGCCCCGACCCGGCTGGCACCCACGCCCCACGGTGGCAGCGCGGCTACCCGCAAGCCAAGCCCAGGCTGGCGCAACGCCGAGCCGCCCGGCCCGCCCAAGCCAACAGCCCTGCGCTCGACACCTGCCGCCCGGCACCTGCCCGGCCTCAGAACGCCCGAACCAGCCCAGACGCCCGGCCCCCGGGCTTGCTCAGCGGCCCGACCCACCGGTCGCTGCCCGACCCGGTCGCCCTGACCCGCGTCGTCCCCCGTCACCCCGGCCGGAGTCAGCCCGATCCGTGTCGCTTCGACCCGAGCCAGTCTGACCCGGGAGCCAGCCCGATTGATCGGACCAGCGGGCGAATCGGCCCGGTGGCCGTCGATGTCGTTGTCGTGCGCCGGAGTCCTCTTCAGTTGTGGGCCGAACCACCTCCTCCCAATCGAATCCGTCTCCTACCGATACGCCCGTACGTTCGGCGCAGGCGTGGTCGAGGCCAGTTGGTACAGCGCCCGCAGCTCAGCCGCCACGGCCTCGGTCCGCTCCCGCAGCCGCGCGGGCACCGTGTGCGCCGCGATCACCCCCGCCGCCAGGAACCGCGACAGCCGAGTCGCCGCGCCGTCGTCGTCCACGGGACTCCCCGGGCGGTAGACATCGGCGTCCCAAGCCAAACCGACCTCCGGCCACCACGCATCCACCGTCCCCAGATGCACCTTGTCCCCTGTGGACAACTGTGTCCGCCACGTCGGCGCGGGTAGGCCAGCGAGCTGGACGACCTGCCGCGCCAGCCGTTCGTGCAGCGAGTGCTCCTGCCGCCGCATGTCCGCCAGCACCGCCCGCACGACCGCGACACCGCTGCGCCGCTCCCGCTGCAACTCCCGGTAGAAGTCGCCCAGGCTCAGCCCGCCGCGCTGGATCGCCTCCGCCAGCAGCAGCTTGATCTCGCCGATCGACCGCATTCGCAGGCAGGCGTCCACAGTGGCCCGCACCAGCGGCGTCACCGGGAACTGGTGGCGCAGCTGCACCTCCGGCAACCGCGACACCCGCTCCACCACGACCGACCCGTCGTTGCGCTCGGCGGCCCTGCCGGTCACCAGCAGGTGGATCGCGCCCAGGGGGAACACCGGGAGGCCGTGCAGCCACATCGCCTCCCGGCCGGTGATGACGGCACCGGGCGCCGCCACGCCCAGTGCCGCCTGTAGTCGGTGCTCGCGCGCGGGCTTGCTGTGGTGCAGCAGCACCACCCCGTCGTCGAGCTGCTGCCACGGCCCGGAGGGCCCGCAGCACCGTTCGATCTCGGCGTCGGAGAAGCCGAGGGCGGCCAGTTCGGCCGCACGCGCCACGCCGCGCGGGAAGACGTGCGGCAGTCGATCCAGGTCCACGAGTGCTTGGTTCGTCGTCATGCTTCCAGCCAATCGCGGGCGGCTTGGGGGCCGCCAGGACAACTTCACGGTCTGTGGACAGTTAGTTGCCCTGTGGATGGATCTGGTTCCACCCTCCTGCGTTGTCGTTCCCCTCTGCTAAGTTCCCCGGCCCCGCCCGGCGCGCCTCCCGCTCTGGAAGGATGTGCAGCGTGTCGTCCCCACCACACCCGGTACGCAGATTCCTGCGCAGGCTCCTCCTCGGGACCGTTCTGATGGGTGTCCTGCTGGTCGGCGGTACCGCGTTCCGGGTGTGGCAGGTCGCCCGGATCGATGACCGGGACCGCGCCGACGTCGTGGTCGTCCTCGGGGCCGCCCAGTACGCGGGCAAGCCGTCGAAGGTGCTGGAGGCGCGCCTGCGCCAGGCCAAGGCGCTCTACGAGCAGGGCGTCGCCGAGTACGTCGTGACCGGCGGCGGCAGGCGCGAGGGCGACCAGTACACCGAGGCCCAGGCTGGCCGGAACTGGCTGATCAAGCGCGGGGTGCCCGGCGACCGGGTCATCGAGGTCGGCGAGGGCAACGACACCCTGGGCACGCTGCAAGCCGTCGCCGCCGAGGCGAAGCGCCGCGGCTGGTCGACGGCGGTCATCGTCAGCGACCCCTGGCACTCCCTGCGCGCCCGCACGATGGCCTCCGACGCCGGGCTCGACGCCTGGACCTCGCCCACGCACACCGGCCCCATCGTGCAGACCCGCGAGACGCAGATGAAGTACATCCTGCGCGAGACCGCGGCGCTTCTCTACTACCGCGCCACCAAGGCCAGCGCGGACCAGATAGCGCTCGATCAAGAAGTCGGCTGAGTACGCTGCTGCGGTGATCTCCGGCTACACCGAGGCCGACCGGGAACGCGCGCACGCCGAGCCGCCGAAGAGCGCCGACCTGCCCGACGCCTGGCCCGCCGTCCGCACGCCGTTCAGCCGCGACCGCGCGCGCGTGCTGCACTCGGCCGCGCTGCGCAGGCTCGCGGGCAAGACGCAGGTGGTCGGCCCGCATGAGGGCTCGGAGGCGCACGGCATCCCGCGCACGCGCCTGACCCACTCGCTGGAAGTCGCCCAGATCGGCCGGGGGATAGCCGAGGAGCTGGGCTGCGACCCGGACGTCGTCGACACCGCCGGGCTGGCCCACGACATCGGCCACCCGCCCTTCGGCCACAACGGCGAACGCGCGCTCGACCAGGTCGCCCAGCCCTGCGGGGGCTTCGAGGGCAACGCCCAGACCCTGCGCATCCTCACCCGGCTGGAGCCCAAGGTCCTCGGCTACGGCCTCAACCTCACCCGCGCCTCCCTCGACGCGGCCACCAAGTACCCCTGGACGCGCCGCCCCGACACCGTCAAGTTCGGCGCCTACGCCGATGACCTGCCGATCTTCGAGTGGGTGCGGCTCGGCGCCCCCGAAGCGCGCCGGTGCATGGAGGCGCAGGTCATGGACTGGTCGGATGACGTCGCGTACTCCGTGCACGACGTGGAGGACGGGGTGCGCGCGGGGCGCATCAGCCTGCGTGCGCTCGCCGACCCGCAGGAACGCGCGGTCTTGGCGGCGCTCGCGGCCAAGCAGTTCTCCAGCCGCTCCGCCTCCGACATCGAGGAGGCGGCGACCGAGCTGCTGGCGCTGCCCGTCCTCGCCGACCTCGACTACGACGGCACCCTCGGTTCCCAGGTCGCGCTCAAGCGGCTGACCAGCGAACTCGTCGGCCGGTTCGCCTCGGCGGTGGTCACCGCGACCCGCCGCGCGCACGGCGACGGCCCGCTCACCCGGTACGCGGCCGACCTGGTGATCCCCGAGCAGGTGCAGTGCGAGGTGGCGCTGCTCAAGGCGATGGCCGTGCACTACGTGCTGAGCGACGCCGACCGCCTCGCCGAGCAGGAGCGGCAGCGCGCCATGCTGATCGAGCTGGTCACGACGCTGTGCGACCGCGCGCCCGAAGCCCTCGAACCCGCGTTCCAACCCGCCTGGCTGGCCGCGGCCGACGACGCCGAGCGGCTGCGCGTGGTGATCGACCAGACAGCGTCCCTGACCGACGTCCAAGCCGCCACCTGGCATTCCGCCCTTGTGGACAGCACCCACCCCTGTGGATAACTTCCCCGGCCCCCGCTGACCCAGCCGGCAGACTCGGAACCCGAGCACCCCACACCTCGGGAGAACCACCGTGCTGGACTTCACCCTCAGCCTGCACCGGGCCCTGGCCCCGGACCCGGGCGAACAGGTCTGCTGGTCGCCGTTCTCGGTGGCCAGCGCCCTCGGCCTGCTCGCCCTCGGCGCGCGCGGCCCCAGCCGGGACGAGCTGACCGCCGTGCTCGGCGACCTCGACGAGCTGACCGCGGCCGTCGCGGCGGCCTCCGCGCTCGCCCCACCGGACCGGGACGACGAAGAGGCCCCGGTGCTGGCGGTGTCCAACACGCTGTGGGCCGACGACAGCATCACCATCCACCGGTCCTTCGCCGAGCTGCTGGCGGGGTGGTCCGACGGCGCGGTGCGCAACGCCCCGTTCCGCTCGGAGCCGGAGAAGGCCCGCGGCATCATCAACGACGACGTCGCCGAGACGACCCGGCAGCTGATCCCGGCGCTGCTGCCGCCGGGCACGATCCGCAGCGACACGGTGTCCGCCCTGGTCAACGCGCTGTACCTGAAGAGCCCCTGGCGGCACCCCTTCAGCGAAGGCGGCACCGAGCCCCGCCCGTTCGCCACCGCGGGCGGCCCGGTCGACGTGCCGATGATGGTGTTGAACGAACGGGTGGGCTACGCCGCCCGGGACGGCTGGCAGGTCGTGTCGCTGGCGGGCAAGGGCGGGCTCGAAGCCGTCGTCCTGCTCCCCGACGGCGACCTCGCCGACGCCGAGGCGGCCCTGACCGGGCCGTCCCTCGGCGCGCTGCTGGACGCGCCGGACCCCACCCAGGTCCAGCTGTTCCTGCCCCGGCTGAAGGTGCGGACCCAGGCCGAGCTGACCGAGGCGCTGACGTCGCTGGGGGTGCACACGGTCTTCACCCGCGAGGCCGACCTCGGCGGCATCAGCCCGGACTGGCTGGCGGTCCAAGCGGTCATCCACGAGTCCGTGCTCAAGGTCGACGAGCAGGGGTTCGAGGGGGCCGCCGCGACGGCGGTGATGCTGCGGCTGATGTCGCTGCCGCCGGAGCCGGTCGTGGTCACCGCCGACCGCCCGTTCCTGTTCGTCGTGCGACACCGGGAGACGGGGGTGGTGTATTTCGTGGCGAGGGTCACCGACCCGTCCTGACCCGCGGCTGTCACGGGTCCGCAGGGCCTCTCGTCCTCCTGGTGCAAGCCACCGACACCTGGGAGGTCAGCGATGCCCCGCATTCCCGCGGTCTCGAAGAAGGACGCAGGCCCGCTCGTGCGCGCCGTGTACTGGTTCGCCCGCCGCCGCTTCGGCGCGGTCCCCGAGCCGTTCGCGGTGACGGCCCACCACCCCAAGGTGATGATGGCCGCGGGCAAGCACGAGATGGCCGTGGAGAAGGCGTCCAAGGCGCTGCCCGCGAACGTCCGGGAGCTGGCGGTCTACCGGGTCGCGCAGGTCTTGGGCTGCTCGTGGTGCGTCGACTTCGGCGCCATGCTCCAGCGGCTGGAGGGCCTGGACCTCGAACGCCTCAAGCACATCGACGCCTACGCCGACCACCCCGCGTACACGCGCGAGGAACGCCTGGCCATCGCCTATGCCGACGCGATGACCGGGGATCAGATCACCGTCACCGACGCCCAGGTCGCGGAGCTCACCGCCACCTTCGGCGAGAAGGGAGTCATCGAGCTGACCTATCACATCGGACTGGAGAACATGCGCGCCCGCATGAACAGCGCGCTCGGCATCGTCGACCAGGGCTTCAGCACCGGCGAAGCGTGCCGCATCCCCACGCCGTAGCAGCAGGCACGACCGCCAGCCGCGGATGGACGCCCACCGGTCTCGGCAACCAGCGACAGCTGGGCAGGCCGCCGAGACCAGGGCGTCCCCGGCGGAGTGCTGTGGCGTGACCGCGTGACGTCGGGGAAGCGGCTGTGGTTGGCGAGCGCCTGCCGGGCGGACTGCTGCGGCGGTGAGGCCCCAACGGAGCCTTGCCGAGCCACTGACTTGCCGCGCCACTGAGGAGTGCCCTCGCCGCGCGTGGGGTGGGGCACGCCACGCCGCGTGTCGGAGGGCGTGCTGGGTGACTCGAACCAGCAACCCTTCGATTAACTGTCGCTTGCTGGCTGCGAGGTGGCGACTCGGGTGAGCTTGTCCGGGTTGACCACGTCGTAGATGGCTGCGATGCGGTCGTCGTGGATGGTGAAGGTGGTGACCCGGCGGGCGATGGGGCGGGGGCCGGGGAGGTCCGGGATGGACATGCCCAGGTCGCCGTTGACCAGCACGGGGCGGATGGCCGAGAGGCGGTCGACGCCGTACTGGCGGAGCAGGCCGATGAGGAAGCGGGAGATCTTGTCCGTGCCCTCGATGCGGTGGCGGGCCGTGCGGGCCTTGCCGTCGCTGTCGCCGATGAAGACGGCGTCGGGGTGGAGCAGGGCGACCACCGCTTCGACGTCGCCGGAGGACAGGGCGGCCAGGAAGCGGCCGAGGACGTCCTGCTGCTCGGCCAGGGCCTGGCGGGGCGGGGGCTCGGCGTCGGCGGCGATGCGCCTGCCGCGGGAGGCGTGCTGGCGGGCGGTGGGCTCCGAGCAGCCCAGGGTCGCGGCGATGTCGGCGTACGGGATGCCGAAGGCGTCGTGCAGGACGAAGGCGACGCGCTGCTCGGGGGTCAGGCGGTCGAGGACGACGAGGGCGGCCATGCGCACGCCGTCGTCGCGGACCACCACGTCCAGCGGGTTCTCGCCGGGCGCGCCCTCCAGCGGGGTCACCACGGGCTCGGGCAGCCAGGGGCCGACGTAGCGCTCGCGGCGGACGGCGGCCGAGCGCAGCCGGTCCAGGCAGAGCCTGCCCACCACGGTGGTCAGCCAGCCGCGCAGGTCGCGGATGTCCGCTGGATCATCCACAGTGGACAACCGCAGCCAGGCGTCCTGGACCGCGTCCTCGGCGTCGGCGATCGTGCCGGTCAGCCGGTAGGCGACGCCCAGCAGGTGGCCGCGGTGCTCGGTGAAGCGTTCGGCGAGCACGGCGTTCCCAGCGGTCACGAGGCCCATCGTAGTCCCGGTGATCCCCGCGCATAGACTTGACGGCTGTGGCGGGGCGCATCCGGGAGAGCGACATCGCGCTCGTACGCGAGCGCAGCCGCATCGACGACGTCATCGGCGAGTACGTCGCGTTGCGCAGGGCCGGTGGCGGCGCGCTGAAGGGGCTCTGCCCGTTCCACGACGAGAAGACCCCGTCGTTCAACGTCCGGGCCACCCACGGCACCTTCCACTGCTTCGGCTGCGGCGAGGGCGGCGACGTCATCGCCTTCATCATGAAGATCGACCACCTGTCCTTCGTCGAGGCGGTCGAGCGGCTGGCCGAGCGGTGCGGGGTGCAGCTGACCTACGAGGGCGGCGGCACCAGCGTCCAGCGCGACCGCGGCACCCGGGCCCGGCTGGTCGACGCGCACAAGGCCGCCGCCGAGTTCTACGCCGAGCAGCTGCGCACCCCCGAGGCGGTCAAGGGCCGGGAGTTCCTCGCCGAGCGCGGCTTCGACGAGGCGATCTGGACCCGGTTCGGCTGCGGCTACGCCCCCGCGGGCTGGGACCGGCTCACCAAGCACCTGCTCGGCCGCGGGTTCGAGGTCGCCGAGCTGATCAAGGCCGGGCTCTCCCGGGAGGGCAGGCAGGGGCCGATCGACCGGTTCCACCGCAGGCTGCTGTGGCCGATCAAGGACATCAGCGGCGACGTCGTCGGCTTCGGCGCCCGCAGGCTCTACGACGACGACCAGATCCAGGCCAAGTACCTCAACACCAACGAGACCGCGATCTACAAGAAGTCGCACGTGCTCTTCGGCCTCGACCTGGCCAAACGCGAGATCGCCAAGCGCCACCAGGTCGTCGTCGTCGAGGGGTACACCGACGTCATGGCCATGCACGCCGCCGACGTCCCCACCGCGGTCGCCTCCTGCGGGACGGCCTTCGGCAAGGACCACATCGGCGTGCTGCGCAGGCTGCTGATGGACGACGACGCCTTCCGCGGCGAGGTCATCTTCACCTTCGACGGCGACGAGGCAGGCCAGAAGGCCGCCCGCAAGGCGTTCGACGAGGGCGACCAGCAGTTCGCCGCCAAGACCTTCATCGCCATCGCCCCCGACGGCATGGACCCCTGCGAGCTGCGCCAGCACAAGGGCGAGGTCGCCGTGCGCGACCTGGTCGCCCGCAGGCAGCCGCTGTTCGCCTTCGCCATCCGCGCCGAGCTGGCCGAGCACGACCTCGACACCGCAGAGGGGCGCGTCGAGGCGCTGCGCCGCACGGTGCCGATGGTCGCGGGCATCAAGGACCACTCCCTGCGCGACGACTACGCCCGCCAGCTCGCGGGCTGGGTCGGCTGGGACGACATGGCCACCGTCGTGCGCCGGGTCCGGGAGACCGCAGGCGCGCCCGCGACCCCGCCGAAGAAGGCCAAGCCGGTCGACCCGAACCAGGGCGCGCTCGCCGTCGACGTCGACGGGCCGACCCGGCCGGACCCGCGCGACCACCGGCTGCGCGCCCAGCGGGAAGTGATCAAGCTTGCCCTGCAGGAGCCCGCCCTCGCCGGGCCGATGTACGACGCGCTGCCCGCCGAGGTCTTCACCCACCCCGCCTACGACGCCCTGCACCGCGCCATCCTCGACGCGGGCGGCGCGTCCTGCGGCCTGGCGGGGGCCGACCTGCTGGAAGCGGTCAGCAAGAACTGCCGGACCCAGGTGCTGCGCACGCTGGCCAGCGAGCTGGCCGTCGAGCCGATGCCGCTGCCGAACAAGAACGCCGCCGCCGAGCGCTACGCCGCGGCGATCCTGGCCGCCGTGCAGCGCGAGCTGGTCGCCCGGCAGATCGCCGACCTGAAGTCGCGGTTGCAGCGGGTGTCCCCGGTCGACGAGCCGGAGGAGGCGCGGGCGCTGTGGGGCGACATCGTGGCGATGGAGGAGTGGTACAAGGCGTTGGGCAAGCAGGCGGCGGGTGAGTTCGAGTGAGCTTCTTCTCCCGGATCTTCGGCGGCGGCCTGCCCGCGGGCTTCCCGGGCAAGCTCGACCGCGAGGAGTCCGTGGCGGCCGCGGCGCCGGTCCGCGGCGGCGGCCACCTCGTGGCGACCTCGCTGGGCCTGTGGGTGCCCGAGGGCGACGACGCCCGGCGCATCGGCTGGCACCTGGTGTCGAAGGCGGCGTGGGCCTCCGGTGTGTTCACCATCACCGAAGCCGAGGAGGCGGGTACGGCGGGCAGCGCCGTCCTGCTGCGCGACCTGGCCGCGCGCCGGATCGCCGTCGAGCGGCCGGGCAAGCTGCCGCAGGCTGTCCACCAACGGGTGACGGGATCAATCAGGTCGCGCCACCGCCAGGAGCTGCCGGGCGGCGGAGCGTGGTTCATCCAACGCAAAGTACCTGGTCAGGACGGGGTTGTCCTGCAGGTTCGGCCGGATGTCGGAGCCGACGAGGAGGCGGTCCGCGCAGTGGCCGCGGAGGTCGCCGCCAAGATCGAGGCTGCCCGCGAGGCCGACTGATCTGGTAAACCGTACGTACGGTTTTCGATCAGGAGGCGCCATGTGGAACCCCGCCGACTACCTCGCGTTCGGTGACCAGCGCGGTCGCCCGTTCTACGACCTGGTGGCGCGCGTCGCCGCCGTGCACCCGCGGTCGGTCGTGGACCTGGGCTGCGGACCGGGCACCCTCACCGCGACCCTGTCGCACCGCTGGCCGGGCGCGCGCATCACCGGGATCGACTCCTCGCCGGAGATGGTCGCGGCCGCCAAGTCCCGCGGCGTCAACGTGCGCGAGGGCGACCTGCGGACCTGGACGCCCTCGGCCGACACCGACGTGGTGATCAGCAACGCGGCCCTGCAGTGGGTGCCCGACCACGGCGAGCTGCTGAAGGCCTGGGCGGCCGCGCTGCCGTCGCGGTCCTGGCTGGCGGTGCAGGTCCCGGGCAACTTCGCCGCCCCGTCGCACGTCCTGCCCCGCGAACTCGCCGCCGACCCCATCTGGCGCGACCGCGTCGGCCCCCTGCGCGACGAGGACTCCGTCCTCACCCCGGAGGGATACGCAGACCTGTTCCCCGACTGCGAGGTCGACGCCTGGGAGACGACCTACCTGCACCGCCTGGAAGGCGAGGACCCGGTCCTGGACTGGATCACCGGCACCGCCCTGCGCCCCATCCGCGCCGCCCTCGACGACGCCGAGTGGGACCGCTTCCGCGCCACCCTCGCCCCGCTGCTGCGCGCCGAGTACCCACCCCGCCCGGACGGCACCACGTGGTTCCCGTTCCGCCGGGTGTTCGTCGTCGCGCGGACGCCCTAGACCCGCCGCTTGTCGAACCCCAGCTTGGCCCGCGCGATCCCGGCCGCACCCTGCACCAGGGGGTTGTCGCTGAGCCGCCGGTACGTGCGCACCAGCTGGTCGTACCGCCCACGCCCCGCCTTGGCGCCGAGGACGTACCCGACCGCCGCCCCGAGCAAGAACCCCACCACAGCCGCTCGCCTCCCGGTCCTCGGCCACCACTTGGCCCCATCCTCCCACCCGGCTCGTCCGCCGGGCGTGCCGCGGGGAAGGTACCCCCGCGAAACCCCCGCGACGCATGCGCTAGAGTTACCTCCCGTCGGGCCCGCCCGACGGAGCCCTTCCTCCATAGCTCAATTGGCAGAGCATTCGACTGTTAATCGAAGGGTTGCTGGTTCGAGTCCAGCTGGAGGAGCATCAGCCCAGGTCCGATCGACCTGGGCTCTTTTCTTACCTGGCTGTTGATCAAGCTCGCCCGCCCGTCCGGGTAGGATCACCCAGGAACGGGGCGGTAGCTCAGTTGGTCAGAGCAGGGGACTCATAATCCCTTGGCCGTGGGTTCGAGCCCCACCCGCCCCACCGATTTAGTCATTGTGCGAACCACTCCGTTCGGGGCTGTTTCCGCTGGTTGGGCGGGTGTGGCCCCGTCGTTGTTGCGGGGTTGGGGGATGCGGAAGACCGGGACGAGCCGGTCGGGGCCGGTGACGGTCACCTTGGCGACTAGGGCTTCGACGAGTGCCTTGACCTGGTTGTGGCTGCCGCTGGTGATGATCTCGGCGATGTGATCGGCCACCGCCACCAGGGTAGCGGGCTCCGGCACCGCCGGTTCGTCGTCGAGCGCGAGGGTGAGTTCGTCTTGGCGGACGCGGAGCTGCTTGGTCTTGGCGCGCAGTTCGGTGAGCCGGTCGGCAACGAGTTCTTCGTCCATCGTGCCGCGCTCGAACGCGGTCAGGTAGCGGTCGATGGCTTGGCCGGTCTTGGTCAGTTCGTTGTCGACGGCGGCGAGTTCGGCGTGCCGGTCTGCGTGTGCCGCCTGGTGCTGCTGCTGTTCGATGGCGATGGCGTCGGCGATGAGGTCGTGCCGGGTGCGGTAGAAGCCGGCCAGGGCGTCCAGGACGGCCGCATCGACGGCGTCGGCGTTCAGGCGCTTGAAGTCGCACTTGCTGGCGTCGTAGCGGGCGAGGTTCCAGCAGGTGTAGTAGCGGTAGGTTTTGTTCCTGCCGGTGGCGCGGGTGCCGATCATGGCCTTGCCGCACTTGGGGCAGCGCAGGCGGCCGGTGAGCACGTAGTCGGAGCCGGACGCGGCGCGGTGAGCGTGGGACTCGCCGCGTGCGTCGAGGATGGCTTGGGCCTGTTCCCATCGGGTGAGGTCGATGATGGGTGCGTGGGTGTCGGTCACGGTGGTCTCCCGGAAGGTCAGTTCACCGAGGTAGACGCGGTTGTTGAGGGCGCGGATGACTTGGTAGCCGGACCACTTGCCGCCGGAGCTGGTGCGGTGGCCTCGTTCGTTGAGCACTTTGGCGATGACGCGGGAGCCGAGCCGGTCTTTGGTGTAGAGGTCGAAGATCAGCCTGACGATCACGGCTTCGTGCTCGTCGACGATGAGGGTGTGGGTGGTCTTGTCGACCTGGTAGCCGAAGGGGCGTTTGCCGCCCTTCCACTTTCCCTTGGCGTGCTTGCGTTCCATTCCGGCGATGACGCGGTCGATGATGGTGTCGCGCTCGAACTGGGCGAACATGCCCAGCATCTGCACCAGCATCCGGCCCATCGGGGTGGAGGTGTCGAACGGCTCGGTGGCACTGCGGAACACGACCCCGGCTTGGTCGAGTTCGTCGAGCAGCATGACCATGTCCCGCAGGTTGCGGGAGAACCGGTCGACCCGGTAGACGAGCAGCACGTCGATCAATCCGGCACGGCCGGCGGCGAGCGCGCGTTGCAGCCCGTCGCGTTCCGTGGTGGCGCCGGAGGCGTCGTCGGGGAACCGTGCCACGAGCCGCCAGCCGGGCTGGGAACCGATGTAGCTTTCCAGGCGCGTGTCCTGGGCTTCGATGGAGTAGGGCTGGTGCTCGTCGTCGGTGGAGCGCCGCACGTAGATCCCCACCCGCACATCGTCGCCGAGTGTGATCATCGCGGCTTTCTTAACACGCTGCGCGGTCGTGGATCGCGCCATTATAAGACTCCCTCAGTTCGACATTTCCGCACTGCGCGGCTACTAGATCACTACTAGTGCGGACTTAAAACCACAGCTCACAGGCGGTGTCCGTTGTGGTTCCATTATTCCTCGCCGGGCGTGGAAAGGGAAGCCGAATGCCGTGGACTATGCGGCTTTTCCTGGTCCTCCTTTGCGTTTTCCTGGTTGTTGCGCCACTGGGTAATGAGCGTGGCCAGGGTGGTGATGGCGAGGTCGTACTGTTCGGTGGTCATCGGTTCGGTGTCGATCCGCTCCACACGCCAGGTGTCCTGCGTGGCTGACCGTGTGGTGCGGAACGGGAGCACGGTGGCGTCATCGCCGCCGTTGTCCTGCTGTCGGTCGTGTTCGGGGTGGTCGGGTGTGCGCTGGGGCATGGTGCACCTCGGGTGCCCGCGAGCCCGCTGTCTGGGGCGGGAGGTCGCGAGCGGCTGTCAGCGGTTCACTGGGCAACCGTCGATCAGCAGGACCCGCCGGCCCTCTGGTCACCAGCACCCCGGAAGCCTCCACACAGGAGGGTTCGTGATGGGAGTGATGGCCGCGCCGCTACGCGCGATTCAAGAGCCAGCTCGGTCTGAACTGCTTCAACCATTGTGCCGCTTCGACTCCCCGACTGCCGTAGCACCCGTCGGGGCCAGCGATCACCGGTCGACTGAACCCTTCCCACTGTCCACCCGAGACATTCGCCGAGACTTCTGTCGAGACCGCGAGACAGGGCGCGAGACTTCGTGTCTCGTCGCTCTCGGTGTCCCGTCTCGACCTGTCTCGGCGTCTCGGTGCGGTCTCGCCAGATGCGGGACCACGGTGGGCAGCTCGACGTACAACGGGTTCAGATTTCCGTGCTGCGCAAGAGACGACGGGCCGAAGCCACGCGGGCCAGCGCGGCCGTCGTCCGTGTCGTTCGCACGGGGTCACGTCATCGTCGGTCACCTCCTCCTCAAGGCAGGCGAAAGCGTGTGGGAACCCTTGCGGGCAGAGGGATTCAGGCGGCCCATCGCGTCCGCCGGAGCCGCAGCGCGTCCGTCCGCGCCGGGGCTACCGGCGCGCGGTACACGTCGTCATCGTCCGCGTCGTCGTAGAGTGCCACGTCATCGAGGTCGTCATCGTCGTCCACATAGCCGACCGGGTCGGCCGGTTCGGGCCGGGCTGTGTTGATGCGGCGCGACATTTGCGGGTCCATGCGGTCGAACGCGGCCTCGTTGAGCGGCTGGTCGGTGTTCGAGGCGCTGTGTTCGACGGAGGGGCCACGTTGGGGCAGTTCGGCCAACCGGTAACGGCGCAGCACGCTGTCACCGCTGTGCGGCGTCCACAGACCCCAGATCGGCCCCGCCGAGTCGTCGGCGTGGCCGTGGCCACGGGCCGCGGTGGCGATCACGAACCCAGGATCGTTCCCAGCGAGGGCGCGGCGCAGCGCCGTGCGCAGGGCGATCTCCCGTCGGACGGAGTGCACCGAGAACAGCAGGACGCCGAAGGCGTCGGTCGGGAAGGCGCCGTAGTCGTCGAGCTTGGCCGTGACCTTCGCCAGGGACTCGGTGCCGGTGTCGTGTTCGAGGAAGAACCGCACCACACGTCCCGACTCTTCCCAGCAGCCATACCCGTCCGGGCGCAGCCGGGTCTCCCGGCCACCGCCCAGGTACTTCCAGAAGAACTCGGTGCAGCGCTTCTCCGACCACCATTGCGTCAGGCCGCTCACCTCACCCTCGCGGCCCGTCTCGCGCAGCCGGGCGGGGTTGCGGTGGGCGGCCAGGGCACAGAAGAAGTCGTTCACGCCGAGCTGGTGATCGAGCTTCGGCCACAGCGCGAGTCGTTCCAGGCTCTCGGTGTACGCCTTCGGCGCGGGCGGTTTCTCCGCGCGCTGCGCCGCGATCAGCCGCGCGCCGAGGTAGCCCAGCGCATAGCGGGTCTGGCTCGTCCCGCCACGCAGATAGGACTCGCGGAACGCGAACACCACGCCGAGCTCCCGCAGGTGCCGCAGCCGGTCCTGCGCGCGCCGCACCGACAGGAACTCGATCGCGGCGATCTGGTTCGTGGTCAGCACCTTGTGCTCGGCCAGCAGTGCCAGCAGGCGTCGATCCCGATCGACAAGACGGAACCACAGGCCCGCGTCGGGTTCCCCGGGCCGCCGGCCGCCGCGCCCCGCGCGCCCCCGATGGGCGGATGGGTGAGGATCACTCCTCAGTCGGCCATCCGTCCGCTCCCGCCGATACCACCGCTGACCAGCGGGTTGAGTACCAGTGGCCTCGGCGTTTTGGTCGGCGGATTCAGAACGCCGAGGCCGCGCTGACCCAGACGCGGAACGAGACGCCAACCCATCCGCACCCACCACGCCACGGCCACCAGCACGGTCAGCACCGTCCACCATGATCACCACCACCTTCCGGCCGGAGCAGCCGAGAGATCCCCGGCACCCCTGAACTCCGGATTTCGGCCCCAAAATCCTGGCCCGTGACCCAAGCGTGACCAAAACCGGTGGATTGTGACCATGGAGTGATCTCGCCGTGACCGGCGCGTTGCGATCGGTGATCTCGCCGCTTTCGGCGGGTGGTGACCAAGATCGACCGTCCCTTCCAGTGTGCCAGGAAACCCCTGCACTACTGAAGGCCGATTTTTGGGCCGATTTTGGACACCACTACGGTCTGCTGAGACCAGGCCGTTACTTCTCAAGTCCGCCCACCGCCGCGCGGGCCGCAACGAGCACCGGAACGCCGTGCGCGGCCATCGCGCTCATGACGCGCCCCGGATGTCTACGGTTGGATCTCCAGATTGTCGGGCGGCCCGCTCGACCCGCTCACAGGGCAACTGACCTGCGCGAACAGCGCACCGTGCCCGGTCAGTCGACAGGCCAGTCATAGGTGGCCTGCTCACTGGCCGAACGGTGGCTGACCGACTGGCCCACTAACCGTTCAGTCGAGCAGGACCTTGCGATTGCTCCAGGCAAGGTGCAACGCCGCCGATGCGCCGGGAGAGAGGCGCTTGGACTCGCGGAGCCACGTCAGGGTGTTCTCCTCGAAGGGAAAGGCTCGCGCGGGCATGGAGCCCTCCGAGTTGGTCTCAACGGCGCTGGCGAACAGCGCGTCGTAGGTGTCCGGGGCGATGACCGCGACGGTGAGGATGTCGCCGGCAAGCGTGAGCGCGTCGAGAGTGACGCCGAGGCAGAACAGGCGGATGTGACCGTCGCGCAGTGCCTCGTCCATCGTGGTGAACGGTTCCAGTTTGTCGTATCGGATCGGCTTACCGGAGCCGTCGTACTCGTCATGGCCCAGCAGTTCTTCGGCGTACTCGCGCTGGATGTTGCGCCAGATCGAGAAGTCGGCCGCGACGGCGGCGGGGATGACGGAGGAGGGCTGGAAGATGCCCGCGGGCAGCAGGTGTGCCATCCCGCCACCGCCTGAGACGCGGGCGGAGTCACGCTGGTGAAGGACGACGCTGGGACTGTCGCCGCCCCTGATGGTCAGGGTGCCGATCGCTCCCATGAGCGGTCGGCGGCCGAGGTCGAACGGGTCTGCGATCAGCTTGCGGAATGTCAGCCGCCGCATGGAGGCACGCGGCATGACAGTTTCCCGGTCGCCGTCGATGGCGAGGTGGTGTGCGGCGAATTCGTGGGCAAGCGCCTCGTTGGTGTCGACCGCGTCGAAGAAACACATCTGCCCGAAGTGCATGCCCGGCTGCGTCCAGTCGAGTCCGAGCAGGCGGAAGCACAGCCGGTTCTCGAACAAGCGTGGTGCGGCGAGGTCGCGGATGGCGTCGTGGTAGCTGCGGTACCGGGCGTCGATGGTGGCCAGCGGACGAACCAAGGCGCTCTCGGGTTCTTCTCCGGTGATCGTGGGCTCGGCGACCACAGAGTCCAGCGTCAGCGCGATCTCGTGCAACGGGACGGGCTCGGCAGGTATCCAGTTGGGCGCGCTGATGACGCCTGTGTTCTTCAGTCCTGGCACCCGGTGGTCGCGGTACAGCGCCTCGGCGAGCACCGCGAGATCGCGGCGGTGCCTGCCCAAGGCCGACCGGACCTGGCGCCACTCTTCCTGGTCGCGCTCGACATGCGGCTCGGCGGTCGCGGGCGCGGTGGCGAACGTGAGCGGCGCGGGAAGAGGCTCGGTCTGGTCCTGCTCGGGTCGGCCAGAGCGCGGCCTGCGGAAACCGAGTTCGTCGCCCGCGCAACCGAAGAACTCGGCGAGCAGTCGGCGATAGAAGGGCTGTGGCCACACGACTTCGCCGCGTTCCCATCGGCCGATGGTCTTGCGCGTGATCTGCGGGTGCTTGCCGTACCGGGTGGCGAGGTTCGTCAACTCGTCAGCCAGGTCCTGCTGGGACAGCCCGCCCCGCTCGCGCAGGGCGATCAGCACGGTGTTCGGTACGCGGGGCTCATCGGGTGACACAGGATCAACGGTAGGGCGTGCTACACCCGCAGATCAGGAATGTCCCCCCAATGTCCCCGATCTGGCCCAACTGTGGGCACTCGCTGTGGTCGTGTTCGTCCCTGCTGCCTGGTGAACTCGTAGACGCAGTTACACCACGTCAGCCGGAGGCGACTACCAGTGAGTGATCGTATTGACGCCGCTCGGCGACCGACGAGCGCACCCCTGGTACCGGGGATTCCGGGACTGGCCTGGGCCGACACGCGTGCCGCCGCCGTCGACCTGGCGCAGCACGGCTGGCCCGTGCTGCCGGGAACCTACCAACTTGCCGAACACGGGGCCTGGCTGGGCAGGCGCGGCGCGGCGGGGCTGGAACCGGTCGCTCCGCTCTGGCAACTGGCCACGACGACCAACCCGGACGTGGCGATGGAGTGGTGGACACGGCGGCCGTACTCGGTGCTGCTGGCGTGCGGAGCCGGGGTCGACGGGATTGAGGTACCCGCCGCCCACGGGCAACGCGCGCTGGCGCAGCTCTCGCCGGCCTGGCGTGGTCCGGTCGCTGTCACGCCCTTCGGTTCGTGGTTGTTCTTCGTGCGCAGCGACGATGAACCGCTGCGGCCCCGAGCTGGCCGCGAACGGACATGGGCAGTTGCACGCGAGCGGGGGGTGGTTGCCCATCCCTCCAACGGCGCGTGGCGGCTTGCCGTATCGCTGGCAGGTGTCCCCGTCCACCGTCAGCTGGGCGCTGCCCGCGTCGGCCGAGGTTCAGCGAGTGCTGGTCGCGTCGCTGAGCCGTCGAACCGGCGGCGCACGACCCAGCCTCGCATGAGTAAGCCGCGCCTGCGCCGAGGATGCCCCGACCGCCCTCGGCGCAGGCGCCCCATGCCCACATCGACCGAAGGGGAGGTACCGATCATGGCTGACCGCAGTGAACAGGCCACACAGCACGTGGCGCGTGTGCGGGAGATCCTGCCGCGATCCGCGTCGATCATCGAGGCGTTCCGCGACACCAGCAGCAGAGACCATCCCGGCCAGCTCGTCCTCGACACGGCGAACGAGTTGGCGGCCCAACACGAGCAGCAGTGGCAGGCCGAGGATGTCAGCCGCGCTTCCGGCGCGTCCGTCGACGCTATCGCCGAAAGCAAGCGGCTCATCGACGACCTCAACGCCCGACGGGTCGCCCTGGTGGAACGGATCGACGAGTGGGTGTCGACCCAGGTCCACAGCCGCGCGGACGCCTCCCTGCACACCGAGACCCTCGGCTCGGTCGTCGACCGGCTGGCGATCGCGTGGGTCCGCGCGAACAGCCTGATCTACACCAACGACGCCCGCGATCAAGCCCGCTTGGCTCTGCGGCAGCTCGCCGAGCTGGCCGACGCCTACGACGACCTGATTCGTGATGTCGCCACCGGCCACCGACGGCTCCCGGCGTGGCGGCCCCTGAAGACCTACCGGAGCGCATCGTGACCGCAGAGACGCACCAACACCTGTCGGTGTCGCTCAACGGCATCGACAACGTCGGGAAGACCACGCAACTCGCCTGGCTCCACCGTGGGATGCCCGACGCCCACCTGGTGGGCACTGTGGGTGCCTGGGATTCCCGATGGCGCGAAGTCGCGGCGGGCGACTTCGCCCACTGGTGGTTCGTCGGCTCCACCACGGCCGAGCACGTCGGTCTGATGCTGGACAGCCACGTCGCCCGCCGCGACGCGAGCGGACCACTGGCCCTGGAAGACCGCGGCTTACCCATGCTCCGGGCGACCTGCGCCGCCACCGCCGCGCTCAAGGACGGACTGTCGCCGACAAAGGCGCTCCGGCTGGTGGACCGCCTCGCGGCCGATCTCCCGGCCGCCGCATCTCGGCGGGAAGTCCACGTGCTGTTACGCCGGTCCGGTGACCCGGCGCGGGAAGCGGCCGAGGCGCTGCGGCGCGAGCCGAAACCGGCCAACGAACGGTATGCCGCCTATCAGCGCACGCTCGCGGACCTGCTGTCCGTCCAGGTCGAACGCGGCGACTACCACGCCGTGCTCGACCTCGGCGACGCCCCGATCCTGGACGTCCAGCGAACGCTCCGCAGCCGCCTGACCGACGCGGGTGTCAACGTGGAACCGCTGCCGAAGGACGTGCTGGACCGGCTGTGGGTGCTGGGCGGCATGTCCGAGAGCGGCAAGAGCACAGTCGGCGAACTGTTGCGCGACGAGCACGGCGTGACCAGGTTGAAGATCGGCTACCTGTTGGAAGTCGCCGCCATGCGGGCTGGGGTCGCCGACCCGTACGAGCGCTGGTCGGAGCGGGAGCAGGCGGAGCGGCTTACCGAGGAAATCCTGAGGTTCGCCGAGACGACCAAGGCACCCACGATCAGCCTGGAAAGCGCGCACCGTTTCGAGGCGACCGCGCACCTGAAGCGGGTTTGGGGTGACCGCTGCCAGGTCGTGTACGTCGATGCGGACACGACCGTCCGGGCGAGTCGCGCGGCGGAGAGCGAGTCCCGGTTGCGTGGCCGCGACGCGACCAAGTGCGAACGCGGAGCGGACCGGATCGCCGAGATCGCCGATCACCTCATCGACAACTCCGGGTCGCTGGGCGCGCTCAAGCTCGCCGTCAGCCGAATCGCGTCGGCCGTAGACCTGCCCAGGGTGACGCTCCACCCGAGTGGGCCGGTGCCCCAGAGCGGGTGGTTGGGCCAGGCAGTCGACCACGTGTGTGACGAGCAGGTCGCGCTCGTGCTCGCGACCGGCAGCACTGGGACCACGAGCTGGCGGGATGGGTGGAGCGATCTTGATCTGCTCGTGGTTCGTGACACCGCGCCCGCCGCGTGGTTGCGGGACGTGGCAGGCACCCTTCCAGCGCCCGACGGGACCAAGGTTGGCCTCAGCGTCTTCACCACCGCCGACATCGACGCGCTGCGGGTGCCACCGCGCGTCGTGCAGTCGCTGCGCCGCGCCGCCCAAGGGGTCGGCGTGCTCTACCGGCGAGCGGACCATCTGCTGCCGGTGCCGGCCGCAGCACACGGCGATCGCACCAGCCGGGGCGAGCTGGGACTCGTGCTGATGACCACCCGCCGTCTCCTCGCCGCCGATCAGCCGGACGTCCGCGCCGTGCACAAGCACCTGGTGCTGCTCGCCAAGATCCTCCTGCGCGCCGACGGACACGACCTCCACGACGCCGATGCCGTGGTCACCGCGTTCTGCGAGCTTCACCCCGCTGCCGAATGCGCACCGCCTGAGCTGTCCGACCTCATCCGTCGCCCCGGCGATCCGGTCCTGCGCGGACAACTCGTCGACGCGACGGACCGACTGTTGACCTACCTCGACCGACTCGACCACACCACCGTGAGGACCAGCGAATGACCATCGTTCCCGAAGACCTCGCCTACCAGGCCCGGCGCATCCGCCGTCTCGGCGTGCCCCCGCAGACTCGGGATGTCCGGATCGTCCACGAACTGGACGGCATCCTCGACGAGGTCCACCCCGCGACATTGCTGCGGACCGGTAGCGCGCTGTGGGACGCGTGGTCGCGCCACCCGGAGTTCGCGGCCCCGGACCTCCTGCTCGGACTGGACGCGGGTGGCATCCTGCCCACCGTCGCCGTCGCACTGGCCAGCGACCTGCCGTACCGCCTGGCCTGGAAGCTCGACCTCGACCTGCCCGACAAGCGGCGATTCACCGAACCCCATGCCCGCCGCACCGAGGTCTTCACCTACGGCGACCTCGCGGGAACCCGCGTGCTCATCGTCGATGACGAGATCACCACCGGGAACACGCTGGCCAACCTGGTCACGGTGCTCCGCGAGTCGGCCGTGGAGGTAACCGGCATCGCGTGCTTGATCGAGGACACCGTTGGCAACGCCCGTCCGCTGCTGGAATCGCTGGGAGTACCGCTGTGCACCCTCACGCGACTGTGAGCCCGTGGACGATCGAGCCGGTGACGCTGCAACGCGGCGGCCCACTCATCGTCCCCCGCCACCACGCACCCCTGGCCCGCGCGCTGCCGTTCCGGCGCGCGGCCGGGGAACTCCCCTCCTACACCAGCGGCGCGGACACGATCGGCGAACGCGGCTGGTCGGTGGTCCTCGGTGACCGCGGCTTCGGTGATGTCCTGCTCGCGCTCGGACTCGTTCAGGCCCTCGCCGACGGGACCGGGCGCGACGCCGAACTCCACTACGAGGGGCCTCGTCCACGCCTGATGCAACGCTGCCGGCTGCCGTGGAGCACAAGCCACACCGAAGGCCCGCACACCGTTAGCACCAGGCACGGCAAGGGATTCACCTTCCACGCGATTCCCGAACGGCCCCAGGCGTGGCTGGACATCCTGGACGACGAACTCGTGGAGGTCCACGCCGCTCTGCCGATGCGGTACTACCTCGCCGCGGAACAAGCCCTTGGCGTCCGGCTCCCCGCCGACCGCGCGCCGCTTCCGACATTCATGTCGACGGAGCGGGCACGACCGTTCCACGTCGTGTTCGTCTCGGCGACCAGTTGGCCGAGCCGGAAGGACTACGGTGCAAGCGGTTTCGCCCGCATCGCGGCTGTCCTCGCCCAGCGCTTCCCTGCGGCGTGGACGTTCACCTTGATCACCAGTAGCGATGCCGAGCCGATGGCCTTCGACGGTGTCAAGGTTCTGGCCGGGTTGGATGCGGTGGACTGCCTGGACGTGTTCGCGTCGGCCGAGGTCGTGATCGGTAACGACACGGGCCTGACCCATCTGGCCGCGCTCACCGAACGCCCGGACGGAACCGGCCCGCACGTCATTGGGCTCTACGGTCGCCACGCCTACACCAAGTGGACTACCGGGAGGGCACGTCACCACGCCATCGCCACCACGTTCTCCCAGATGCTGGCCCTCGCCGACCGCTGCCCGGTGCGCGACCACCTGGACGACGCGCTGTGGTCGCAATCGGCGAGCCTCGCCGACCTCCCGGCGGAGATCATCGCTGAGTTCGCGAGCGACCTCGCCGGTTGGTGGTGACTGCTCATGCTGAGGATCACCAACCACCGACGCTTCACGGCCAACCACACCTGGCACGTCGACTGGGCCGGACACGCGCTGTTCGTCAAGGCCAACCCGAACCACGACGAGGCCCGCGCCGAATGCGCGGGACACGCGCGCATCCGCGAGTTCTACCGCATACCAGCACTGCGTGGCGCGCGACGGCTCGCCCGCTGGACCGTGCTCGCCTACGACCGGTGGCCGTACCTCGGCCACGATCACGGCCTGCTGCTCGACGAAATCACCCACACCGACCTCACGGGCGACCTGACGCGCCTCGACATCTGCCTGACCGCCGTGTTCCGCCACTACCAGCACGTCATCGGCAACACCCTTCGCCCCACGACCAACGGGGAGACGATCAGCAAGCTCTACGGCGACCGCGCCGCTCCCGATGGCCGCCTCGACCAGTACTACAGATCCAACACACCGTGGCCGATCACCAACGGAACCCGGAGAGCCCGCCCACAGGATCTGGCAGACGTGCGACTGGTCGTCAACGGCCGCGAGCACGCCGTCGACTTCGCCGAACTGATGACCAGGCTGCGGGTCCACTTCGCCCGCCACAGCCCGGTCTGGGCGGCCATCACCCAGGGCGATCCCACCGACATCAACATCGGGTGGTCGCCCGCAGGCGGACCGGTGTGGTTCGACTACGACACCGGAGGACTCAACGCGCTACCCGGCGAGTTCGCGTGTTTCCTGCTCTACCAACGCCTCCACGGCGCATGGCTCACCCCGCACTACAACCCGGCCGCGTTCGATGATCACCCGTCAGCGCTCGCCCCATCGAGCCTCGCCGAGCCCGTCGTCCAGGTTGAACACACCCGCTCATCACTGGTGATCGACTATCGACACGCGCCCAGCCGAGCCCGCCGACATGTCCTGCGCCGCTACCTCGACGAGATCATTCGGCCCATCTCCCGTCATCTCGGTATCGACGACCTGATGGCGTGGATGCGCCCGTACCTGGTGATGCGACTGCTCGCCGTCTACCACCTCGCCGACCTCGAACCCCGTGACACTGCGCTGTCATTGGCCCTACTCGCCCAGGCACTGGACCCCGACAGCACGCTGCCGGGCTTCCTCGCCCTCACACCGTCAGATGCGGAGGTCAACTGATCGTGGCCCGTCCCGTCGCCATCGTCACCGGAGCCGGTTCCGGCATCGGCGCGGCCATCGCCGCGCGCCTCGCCGACCGCTACGACCTCATCCTCACCCACCTCCACGACGACCCGGATCTGCACAACGTGCTCGCCACCGTCGAACAACGCGGCACCGCCACAGTCGCGATCACAGGCGATCTCACCGACCCGATGACGATCGACACGCTCGCACACGAAGTCGAGCACGCCGCCGGCCGGCTGGAAGTCCTCGTGTCCAACGCCGGCGCCTATCCGCGCATCCCCTGGACCAGGCTCGACCTGGACACCTTCCGCGAGCAGATCGAGGTCAACCTGGTCACGCACGCGGCGTGTGCCCAGCTCGTCACCCCGTCCCTCACGGCGCGCGGCCACGGCCGCATCATCACCGTGTCCTCGGTGCTCACCCAACTCGGCCGCGTCGACCTCGCCGCCTACATCGCGGCCAAGAGCGGCCTGGAAGGACTCGTCCGAGCCCTGGCCCGCGAACTCGGACCACACGGCGTCACCGTCAACTGCGTCCGCGCGGGCTCCATCGAAGTACCCGCCGAACACGCCGTCGTCCCCGACCACGACGCGATGGTCATCCGACAGCTCGACCGCCAGTGCGTCAAACGCCGTGGACACCCCGACGACATCGCAGCCGCCGTCGACTTCCTCGCCTCCCCCGACGCGGGGTTCATCACCGGCCAGTGCCTCACCATCGACGGGGGCTGGTGCATGACATGACCCCCGCCGCGCTCTGGATGCGCCACGGCACCTGCGACGACGGGCTCTGCCGCCCCGGCGCCCACGCCCGTCCCGACAGCCCACTCACCATCGCAGGAACCGTCGAAGCCGAACTGAACGCCCGCGAGCTGCACAAGCATCGCTGGCAACCGGCACTCATTGCGTCCAGCCCGCTGCGCCGCGCTCGCCAGACCGCCGCCATCGTCGCCCGCGCGTCGGACACCCGACTTGCCGAACCGATCAGCGCGTTCGCCGAATGGCGAGCCCCGCACTGCGTGCTGGGCCTCGCCTCGAACCAGTACCCGCCCGACTACATCACCTGGCGGCAGCAGCGCGCCGACAACCCGGACAGCGCCCTGCCCGGAGGCGAAAGCCTCCGGGCGTTCGCCGAACGCGCACTCGAAGCCGCGACCATCGCTGGCGACCTCGTCACCGAGTACGGCCCGGTGCTGATCGTGTCGCACCGGCTGCTCATCGGCGCCGTCGCCGCCCTGCACCTCGGCTACCGCCACCCCGCCGACATCTTCGGCTGCGCCAGCGACTTCCGCCTTGCCCCCGCCCAGCTGTGGGCGCCACCCAGGGAGACCACGTGATCAACGATCAAGCCGACGACCGCCTCTTGCCGCACGAATCCGACCACGAGCGAGCCGTCCGCCACCGCCTCGCCGACCTGCTGGCCGACACCCCCATCCCACCCGAGGAACTGGTCGACAACCTGGCCCTCTACCTGCGCAG
This sequence comes from Actinokineospora sp. NPDC004072, assembly GCF_053604195.1. Lineage (NCBI taxonomy): Bacteria > Bacillati > Actinomycetota > Actinomycetes > Pseudonocardiales > Pseudonocardiaceae > Actinokineospora > Actinokineospora sp. NPDC004072. The sequence goes on from NZ_JBSGHB010000008.1 coordinate 133,659, forward strand.
GCAGCCGCTGACCGATCTGCTGTCCCTGGACGCGCTCTACCGGATGATCCTCGACGTGCCGGGCGTGATCATGGAGTTCGGCGTGCACCGCGGACGTCACCTCGCCGCCCTCACCGCGCTGCGCGGCGTGTACGAGCCGTACAACCCGCACCGCCGGATCATCGGCTTCGACACCTTCACCGGCTTCCCCGACGTGACCGACATCGACACCACGAGCCCCAGCGCCGTCGCCGGCCGGTTCGCGCTTACCGACGGCTACCCACACCACCTGCGCGACGTGCTCGACGCACACGAGCATGGCGAACACCTCGGTCGCATCAGGCGCACCCTGATCGTCCAGGGCGACGTGCGCGAAACTCTCCCGCGCTACCTGAGGGACAACCCGCACACCGTCATCGCCCTGGCCTACTTCGACCTCGACCTCTACGAGCCCACCCGCGACACCATCGACGCCGTCCGGCCGTACCTCACCAAGGGCAGCGTGCTCGCCTTCGACGAACTCGCCCACGCCAAGTGGCCCGGAGAAACCGCAGCCCTGCGCGACACCCTCGGCACCGACCACGGCACCCTGCGCACGCTGCCCAGCCGCGCCAACCCGACCTACCTGCGTTGGGGTATGTAGTCGCAGTTCAGGCGGCTGCGCCCGCCTCAACCATCAGGGCCTCCCGGTTGGCCAGGATGAACTCCTTCAACGCCGTCGGCTTCAAGTCGATCGACGCGAGATCGTCTCCCCGAAGGTCAACCCGGTCCAGGTCATACCCGCCGCGCGACGGGTCGCTGAACTCCGGGCCGCTCCGGGCCGACTCGTCCAGGCTGGCCAGCCGCGCCACAAAGAAGTGCTGCACAGCGACCCCACCGTCCAACGGCGAGCTGAACAGGAACACCTGCGAGGCATCCGTAGCCTTCGCGCCCAGTTCCTCCGTCAGCTCCCGGTACAGCGCCGCCTCCACCGAGGCATCGGTGTCCTCGACACCGCCGCCAGGAGCGGTCCAGTACGGCGCCTGCCCCGGCTTGGTCCGCTTGATCAACACCAGCCGCCCGAGATCGTCGATCAAGATCGCCCGTGCCGCACGTCGCCCCACTGCCACCGTCATCTTGGACCTTTCTGCCACGCTGGTGAGCCTACGACTGGCAGCGCAGCCCGGTTACTCAGGGCCGCGCTATTGCCACTACCTGCCACAGCGCGCGGCTCAGTCTGACGACGCGTTCGCTCGGGTTCCGTTGCCGTTCGAGACGTAGCGAGGTGCCATCGCCTCCATCTGCTCGATCACGAGCCTGATGGCTTCGGGCTGCTTGTCCGGCGGGTACTTGTACTTCACGAGCAGCCGCTTGATCGATGATCGGAGCTTGGCCCGTACATCGTCTCGCACCGTCCAGTCGGTCTTGACGTCGCGTCGCATGACCGCCACCAGCTCACGTGCGATCTGGGCAAGCACGTCGTCGCCCTGAAGTTCAACCGCGGACTCGTTGGTGCTGACCGCGTCGTAGAACGCCAGCTCGTCGTGGGACAGGGGAGGGTCGAAGCGCTGGCCGCGGTTGCCCTCCGCGGCGACTTCCTTGGCCAGTTCGATGAGCTCGGCGATCACCTCGGCCGACGTGAGCTGCTGGTTGGTGTACTTGCGCATCAGCTCGGCGATTCGCTCGGAGAACGCCCGCTGGCGCACGAGGTTGTGCCGCGTGACGTGATCCGACTCCTCAACCAGCAGCGCGCGCAACGCCTCGATAGCGAGGTGCGGGTTCGACGCCGATTGCGCCTTGAGCTGGAACTCCGGCCCCAGGTCGGACAGCGAAGGCTTCGGCAGACCAGCGGCGTCGTAGATGTCGATGATCTCACCGGACGCGGTTGAGGTGGCCACCAGTGCGGAGAGCATCCGCTGGATCTCCTCCGGCACGGGCTTGCCCTCGGCCTGCCGCTGTTGGGCGTCGAACTTACCCATCCACACACGGACTTCTTCGTAGAACCTCGCCGTGACGCGGAGGTGTTCGAGAGTCTGGTTGCCCGAACACAGCGCCCACGCACGGGCCAGTTGGTTGGCCAACTTCCGGAAACGGTCGCCGAGCGTCTCCTCGCCTTCCGGAACCTGGTTACCGGGGGTCGTGGGTGAGCGCAGGTAGTTGGTGAGCCCGTAGGCGGCCTTGACCCAGCTCTTCGGACCTCCATCCAGCTTCGCCCGCCACGGGAAGCTGGCGCACAGCTCGTCGAGGGAGGCGATGAGCGTGGTGGTGAGGTCGACAGCCTCGTCGACGTGCTTGCCGACCGGCTTCTTGGCCCGGTCTGTGTCGGTGTACTCGGCGAGCGCCCTGCTCAAGTTGTCCGCAAGCGGCGCGTAGGCGACGAGCAGGCCGTCCGGCTTGCCGCGGAAGGTGCGGTTCACCCGCGCCAGGGTCTGCATCAGCAGCGCGCCCTTGAGAGGGCGGTCGAGGTACAGCGTGTGCAGCGGTGGTGCGTCGAAACCGGTGAGCATCATGTCCTTGACCAAGACGATCTGAAGCTCGTCGTCCGCGTCTCGGAGCCGCTTCTGGATGACCTTGTTCTGCCCGTCACGGCGGACGTGCTTGGCCACCGGCATGATGTCCTGAGCCGAGCCGGAGTAGACGACCTTGACCACGCCCTTGTCGACGGCGTCGTTGTGCCAGTCCGGCTTGAGCTTGATGATCTCGTCGTAGAGGTGGGCGCAGATCTCTCGGGTCGCGCCGACGATGAACGCCTTACCGGGAGAGCCGATGAACTTGCGCATCTGCTCCGAGCGGGTCTCCCAGTGCTGGACGATGTCGGCAGCCAATGCCTCCAACCGCGCGGGAGCCCCGTACACGGCGTTGATCACGGCGACGGACTTCTCGATCTTGGCGCGTTCCACCTCGTCAAGACCGGTGGTGGCCTCGTCCGCGGCTCGGTCCAGGTCCTCTTCGCTGACGTCCTTGGTCAACCCGACCTTGATCAGGCGTGGCTCGAAGTAGACCGGGACGGTGGCGCCATCGTCGACTGCTCGGGTGAGGTCGTAGATGTCGATGTAGTCACCGAACACCTCTCGGGTGTTGCGGTCATCGAAGGAGATCGGCGTCCCGGTGAACGCGATCAGCGCGGCGTTGGGCAGCGCGTCCTTGAGGTGACGGGCGTAGCCGTCGAGATCGTCGTAGTGGCTGCGGTGGGCCTCGTCGGCGATGACGATGATGTTGCGGCGGTCCGACAGCAGCGGATGATCCAGCCCGGCATCCTTCTCTGCCTTGCTGAGACCGAACTTCTGGAGCGTGGTGAAGTAGATGCCGCCCGTCGCCCGGTTGGCCAGTTCCTCGCGCAGTTCTGCGCGAGTCGTCACCTTGATCGGGGACTCGCTCAGCAGACGGGATCGGTTGAACGCTTCGTACAGCTGCCCGTCCAACTCCTTGCGGTCGGTCACGACGATGATGGTCGGGTTCTTGAGCTTGGGCTGCGAGGCCACCAGGTGGGCGTATAGCTCCATCTCCATCGACTTGCCCGACCCCTGGGTGTGCCACACGACCCCGGCCTTGCCGTTGCTCTCCACAGCGGCCACGGTCGAACCCACCGCCTTGGTGACCGCGAAGTACTGGTGCGGCTTGGCAATCCGCTTCGCGTAACCGTCGGCCCCGCCGTCGAACGCGGTGAAGTTCCGCTGCAACTGGAGGAACCGCTCCGGGTTGAACACACCCTCGATCAGGAACTCCAACTCGGTGCCGAGGTGCACGTCATCGAGCGGCTCGCCAAGCTTCACCGGCTTGCCGTCGTCATCGACGTTCCACGGCGAGTAGTGGTTCAGCGGCGTGAAGGGCGTGCCGTAGCGGGCGGTGATCCCGTCGCTGATCACCGTCACCACCGCGAACCGGAACGCCATCGGGAACTCGCGCAGATAGGTCGCCAACTGGGCATGCGCCGCGTCCAGATCCGCCTTGACCGCGCCCGCTTGCTTCAGCTCGAAGATCGCGACCGGCATGCCGTTCAGATAGAGCACCACATCGAAGCGCCGCTCGACCTCCGCCGTGCGGACGGTGACCTGGTTGACCGCGAGCAACTCGTTGTCGCTGACCTGGTGGCTGACCAACCGGATGGTTGGGTTCTGTTCGACGCCGTCGGTGTCGATGTAGCTAATCCCGCGGTAGCCCTGAATACAGATCTGGTGCAGCCGGTAGTTCTCCGCGATCGCGTCCTGCGAGGTCGGCTGGATGATCTCCGCGAGCGCCTGCTCCAGGTACTCCGCCGGCACCTGCGGGTTCAGCTCCCGCATCTTCGCCAGCATCCGCGCCGGAAGCACGATGTCGTCCCACGATGCGCGCCCGTCCTCAACGCCCGGCGCTATCGCGGTCCCTGGAAGCGACCGCCACTCCTGCTCGGCGAGCGTCTCCAGCGCGACGCTCTCCCAGTCCGCCTCACTGAACCCCGGCTGCCCCGCCATCACACAATCCCCTCCACAACCTTCTCGGCGTCACGCACACGGACTTTTCCGGACATGAGCAGCCGGAGCAGTTGGTCCCGAGTGCTCTCCAGTTGCAGATTTTCCTGCTCTGCCGCAAGTGCACGTCCCCAGAGGGAGGACATCAGTCCATCGAATCGACCGATCTGCTCCGGTTCGGGTATAGTCACTGGCTCGTCGAGATGGCGGCGTTGGATATGCCCCATGGTAGTCGCCTTGTCGGCGGCGATCGCTTTAAACTCTTGCAGCTTGTCGCGCAACGCTTGGTTGATCAGCCAGATAGGACGATCGCCTTTCGGGATCACCTTGAAGATGTGCTGGTTCACAATCGCTTCTTCTCGGAACCATCGGGCCACCGTCAAGGATCCAGACCAGGCGAATAGGAGATCGCCGGGGTGTGCCAGATGATCCTCCGGAACATCTATGTCGTTGTAGACGGTAGAACCGCCAATGCCTGAGTTAAGCTCCGCAATTCGAATTACGACACGTCCGACGCCGGATGCATCTTTCGTAAATGCTTTGCCATTCACGAAACGCGCCAAGGACGACAATGGAACGACGGTCCCGGCCTCGCGGGCCTTGAGCCACACGGCGTTAGCCAATTCATCGGCTTTGACGATCAGTTGCCCATTGACGGCGATCTTGTCGTCGAGTGCGCTCAACGTCAAGCCAATTTCCTTCTGTCGAGACAGTTCGACATCTGGAAGATGGTATCGACTCTTGAACACTTCGAATTGGAAGTTAGATATACCTGTCGACTGGTTCTGATACTTCCATGTTCCGCCATCGTTATAGAGGTGTTGGAGTGCGTAGTAGGTGAACGTCGGATCTGCCATTTTCGGGTCGATTCGAACCAGGCGACAGAAGCTCGCCGGGATGATAGGGTCGGAGGTGCTCGACAGCAGCTCCTCTGTCACTCGAATGGTTCGACCGGTAGGCCTTTCCTTTGTTCCCCCGGAGATCTCCAGGATGATGTCACCCGGTTGAAGCTTGCGTGACATTACCTTCTTTTCGACCTCGTACCGAACTGGTACTCCGTCGAGCGATTTGACTGCCGCATTTGGAAAGTCGGCTCCGCGGATCACGCGAACTCTGACGAGCCCCTCGTCCGCCTCGTCTGCTCCCCATCCACCTCCGATGGCATGGGAAATCGCCTGCGATATGGGCCGCCCGCTCATGAAAGCTGCTCCAGCTTCTCACGGACGACGTTTTCCAGCCGAGCGGACTCGTCGAAGGTGGCGAATAGTTCCTTGGCAAGCCGCTGGATCTTGTCGTCTATGGGTTCGCCGTCGTCTTCAGCTTCGGCGGCACCGACGTAGCGGCCTGGGGTGAGGGCGTAGTCGGCAGCCTTGATGTCAGGCAGGCCCACTGACTTGCAGAAGCCGGGAATGTCCTCGTAGGTCAGGTGCTTCTGGGCGGCGGAGCGGGTGCCGCGCCAGGCGTGGTAAGTGTCGGCGATCTTGGCGATGTCCTCGTTCGACAGGGCGCGTTCGGCCCGGTCGACCATGTAGCCGAGTTCGCGGGCGTCGATGAACAGCACCTCGCCCGACCTGTCCACCGCTCCATGCTTGCCGGCGCGCTTGTCCTTGGTGAAGAACCAGACGCAAACCGGGATGCCGGTGCTGCGGAACAGTTGTGTCGGGAGCGCGACCATGCAGGAGACGAGGTCGGCCTCGACGATCTGGGCGCGGATGGCGCCTTCGCCGTTGGAGTTCGACGACATCGAACCGTTCGCCATGACTACGCCAGCGCTGCCGCCGGGGGCGAGCTTGTACAGGATGTGCTGAATCCAGGCGTAGTTGGCGTTGTTGGCGGGTGGGACGCCGAACTTCCAGCGGGGGTCTTCGGTGTTGCGGGACCAGTGCTTGATGTTGAACGGCGGGTTGGCCATCACGTAGTCCATCTGGACGTCCGCGTGCTGGTCGCGGGCGAACGTGTCGCCCCACCGCGCCCCGAGGCCCTTGTTGTCGATGCCGTGGATGGCGAGGTTCATCTTCGCCATCCGCCAGGTCTCCTCCAGACTTTCCTGGCCGTAGATGGCGATGTCCTTCGGATCGCCGTTGTGTTCGTAGATGAACTTCTCGGTCTGTACGAACATGCCGCCCGAGCCACAGCACGGGTCGTACACGCGCCCGCGCGCAGGCTCCAGCACTTCGACGATCACTCGGACGACGCTGGGCGGGGTGAAGAACTCGCCGCCGCGCTTGCCCTCCGAACGGGCGAAGTTGCCGAGGAAGTACTCGTAGACCTCGCCCATGAGGTCGCGGGCGCGGTGCTCGCCCTGGCGGCTGAACTTGGTGCTGTTGAACAGGTCGATCAGCTCGCCGAGGCGTCGCTGGTCGATGTTGTCCTTGTTGTAGAGGCGCGGCAGCGTGCCCTGCAACGACGGGTTGGCCTTCATGACGAGATCCATCGCCTCGTCGATGAGCTGGCCGATGTTCTTGGCGGGTTCGGAGCCTTCGGCGGGCTTGCCCTTGGCGTACTGCGCGAGGTACTTCCAGCGGGCGGTGGGCGGCACGACGAAGACCCCATACCCCTGGTACTCCTCGGGGTCGTCGATCAGGTCGGCGATCTGCTCTTCGTCGTAGTCCTGTGCCGTCAGGTCGGCGTGGATGGCCTCGCGGCGTTCGTCGTAGGCGTCGGAGACGTACTTGAGGAACACCAGGCCGAGGATGACGTCCTTGTACTGGTTCGCGGACAGCGAGCCGCGGAGCCGGTCGGCGGCCTTCCAGAGGGTGTCCTTCAGCTCCTTCATCGTCGATGGTGCCGACGGTTCCTTCTTCGTGCGGGGAGGCATGCTGCCTGTCCTTCCTACTGCGTTGTCCGCGTGGTGAGAGTCACCGCGCCAGCGGCGGCTCCGTCGATCATGGCGGTGACGAGATCCCGTGTTGCGTCCAGGTGCCGCCGCAGGGTGGTCTCGTGGTTCACGGCGGCGAGAAGCGCCTCTTCCAGCCGCTCCACCTCGGAGGTGTCGAGGATCGGCACGCTCCAGGTCTGCCACTCGGTGGGCTCGTTCGGCAGCCGGTTGATGATCGCCGCCACCGCGTGGGGGCCGATCCCTGCTTGCGAACTGATCCGAAGGATCTTCGACGGGGAGGCCACCAGCGATCCGCCGTGGTCGTCGACCCTTGCGATCGGGCGTGGCCGTTCCGCGAACACCACATCCCCCGGATCTGTTCGGACGGCGCGCGGGTACAGCCGCGCAGCATCGAACGGGTCGAGATGCGCAGTGCCATGTGGCTCGGTCGCGGACAGGACCGCGACGGAACCAGCAGGATTGTCGTGACTGTGGTCAATCCGGCTGCCGCGGAGCACTCGCACGTGCCCCAGGTCTTTCAATTCGCCCAGCGACCGCCTGCGCAGCAACATCGCGCCAGGGGCGCGTTCGGCCAGCACGTCGAAAGGCTGGATCGGCTCGCTCGTCACCAGGGTGGCCGCGTTGATGACGGCGAGGTGCCGCTCGATCTCCGTCGTCGCGAGCCGCAGTGCTCGCACCCCACGGGGTACAACGACAGTGCGGGCACTCAGGATCGGTGGGAGGTCGTGCGGGCGGAGGTAGCGGTAGGCACGACCTCGCGCGGCGGCCAGCGCGCCGGTCATGTCGGAGGCGAGGTCGCCGAGGTCCAGCTCGTCTCGGGTGAACGCGGCTAGGTCGGCGACCAGCGGCCGTTGTACGGACCCTCCGGTCGCGCAGACCCACAGGCCCAGCGCCTGCCGGTGCGCCTCACGCCACATGCCTCGAGGAAGGCGCAGCGCGACGGCGAGGCTCTCCGAGCGGAGAGTCTGCGCTCGGTTCCGCTCCTGCTCTCCGTGTAGCTCGTCACACAGGACGCCAGCCGGGCCGATGACGACCGCGAGTTCACCCTCGCCGAGGTCGAGCACGAGGTTGTCGACCAGGTCGAGCACCTCGTCGGCGGACCTGCCGATGGTCGACAGCACTCGGACGCCAGGGCCTGCCGCGTCGTCGGCGGTCTCGATCTCGCGAATCGCCGCCCTGCGTCTGATGTCCCGCAACTCCGGAGTGCCGCCGGGCACCACGAGATGGGTGAAGGTGTCGGCAAGCGCGAGCGTCACGCTCGACGCCGGGCCGACGTGCACGAGCGGCACGCCCTCGGGGTCGAGGTGGAGGGCGCAGGCCTCGGCGACGGCGTGGATGAGGTCGACTGCGTCGGAGGTGAGATCACGAGTGCCCAGCGTCCGCGCGGCCCTTCCTTGCTCCAGCCGGTCGAGTGCCTCGCGCGGGCCGTACGACGCCTCAACCAGGTCGTCGATGAACCGCAGCGTGCATACGGCCGGCACGGAAGCCTTCACCTCGCGGAACAGCACCCGGTCGTCGGGATCGACACCGTGCGCCAGGGTGATGCGGTTCTCCGCTGTCGTCTCCGCCAGTTCCTCCCCCGTCAACACCGCGAGGCAGAGCCAGGTGACGAGTTCGTCCAGTGGCACGTCATCGGGCATGCTCAACGCTGGTGCGTCGAGATTCGCCTCGGGGTTGTTACCCCGGCCAGTGCGCTCCAGCCACTCGACGATGTCTTCGCGACAAAACCGTTCCATCCCGCCCGAGACCTCGACAGGGTCTGGGAAGGGCACATGCAGACCGCGGACGCGCGGCCGGTTGCGCCACATGCTCACGACCGGACGACGGACACGAGCGAGATCAGCGACGTCCTGCAACGTCAAGGTAGGCCCTCCACCTGCCACGACACACCTCCTCGGTCACGACCCACAGAGTATCGAGAACGGCCTACGTCGCGCCGCAGGAGAAGTGATAACCCCACTTATCCACGTTCGTATGCGACAACGCCGCCCGGCTCGGCTCAACCTGTGTGGGCCCGCTGTCGATCATCGGCAGCGCTTCCCGCAGGAGAACGCGATGACCCAGCACATCAAGCACCCAGCCCACTTCGACAACGACGCCACAGCGGTCGTCATCGAACGACTGACGATCCACGACCGCGAGGTCGCACGAGAGGCTCAGCGCTGGGTCTCCGGCGAGCGCGGCCCGCTCGTGGAGAACCTCGACACCCTCACGAGTGCCGACCTGACCAACTACGTCACCGAGGCCGTACGCATCGGCGCGCATGCACTGAGCGTGACCGGACAGGCCCAAGAAGCTCAGGCACTCGAACGACTGCTGAAGGACGTCGGAGACAAGACCGCCCACTCCACCGCCCAGGCAGCCGAACTCACGGCGCGAGCAGTGAAGGAAGCGTCCGAAGCCGTCATGGCGGCGGCCCGTGACGCCAAGACGACCATCACTGACTCGGACACCCAGAGCCGCAAGGAGCTCACCACGGCTGTAATGACGGCGAAGCAGGACCTCAACACCGAGCTGCGCCGCATCTTCGCTGGTGAGAACCCCGAACTTGTCGAACGCCTCCAGCCGGTGCTCGACAAGTTCAGCGCCGATCTCGACGCGAAGGTGAGCGCTGGAACGGCCGAACTGCTGGCCAAGGCCGCTAGGCAGTTCGACCCGTCCGACCCGACTTCCCCAATGGCCAAGCACGCCGCCGAACTCACCGCCCAGCAAGAACAGCTCACCCAGCAACTGGCCAAGCAACACGCCGAGTTGACGAGCAAGATCGAGGAGGTGTCGACCGTACTGCGCGTCCACGAGGCCACGACCGCCCTCGCCAAGGTGACGCCGATCAAGGGCGAGTCCTACGCCGGCTCGGTGCACACCGTGCTGACGGGCATCGCCGCCGGTCTCGGCGACGACTACACGGACACCAGCACGACCACGGGCCGCCTGCCCCGCTGCAAGAAGGGCGACGGTGTGCTGAGCCTGAACGACGGCGCCGTCCGCGTCGTCATCGAGATGACCGACTCGTCGCGCACCGGCTGGACCGACTACTTCGCCGAAGCCGAGCGCAACCGCGATGCCGTCGCCTCGCTGGGCCTCGTCCGCACCACCGACCAGAACGGCGGGCAGACCCTCCGTGTGATCGGCGCGCAGCGGCTCGTGCTGGCCTTCGACCCAGACAACGACAGCCCTGACCTCCTGCGCACCGTGATCATGCTCCTGCGCACGACCGCCATCGCGACGGCAAGCCGCAAGGGCGTCCACCAGGTCGCCACGGCCGAGGAAAAGATCGCCGAAGCACTCAACCACCTGGTGAAGATCGACTCGGTCAAGAAGCTGTCCGCCACGATCCATAAGTCGGCGACGAAGATCGACAGCGAGTGCACCGCCCTCAACTCCGCCGTCCGGCGCCTCCTCGACGAGGCGCTCGTCGCACTGGCCGGTGCTCATGCGACCGGTCCCGAACTTGTCAGCACGGCCGAGTCCCACGGTGCCGCGTGACTCACGGTGAAGAGCGAGGCTGCCGCAGTACCCGGCAGCGTCGCGTCGACAAGGGTCACCCTAGGTGTTAGTCGCTATGCTACTTGTGAGCGGCCTGGCGCTGCGACCCGAACGGGAAGAGAGAGCTGGATGCAAATGCCTCTGATCCCCGGCGTTGGTGCCGGCACGCTGCTTGAGTCGGAGCTGCTTGCTGATGATCGGTCGGTGCGAATCGGTGCGATCTACCGCATCGATTACCACGAAGCGATCGTTCTGACCCACGACCGGTGGAAGTTCGACGCAGGCGGTATTCCGCAGTACACGTTCCTGCTGGCCACTGCTCAGGACATCGACAGCGACTCGCATGACGACGACGAAGTGTTGCTGCTGCGAGTGGAGGGCACGGCACCGCTCACGATGGACTCCGACCTCCATGCCGTTCGTGAGGAAGCGCTGCGCACGGCGCTTTCCCAGAACGAAGACTCGTCGCCGTCAGTCGTGCTTGATGTTCAGCTCGACCCATTCACCAAGAACCGTGTGTCATTCACCGGCTTGAAGTGCCAAATTCTGGGTACCTTCTATGAAGACGACGTTAATGGCAAGAAACGCATCGAATTCGGAGCTGATGTAGACAACTTCTATGCCACCTCGACCTATCGGGTCCTCAAGCCAACCGGTAAGGGTCTCTCTGCGATCGCGTCGTACCTCAAACCGGCAGATGGCGACCCGGTTGAAAAGGTTCGGATTGGGTCGGTTCGTTACTCATCGACCAAGCGGCGCGCCAAGGCCGCCAAGCAGCATGACGCGGTCGTAGATATCAATGTGCACGACATGATCGGCCATAAGACGGGCATGTTTGGCATGACCCGTATGGGTAAGTCGAACACGATGAAGATCGTCGTGGCTCGCACTTTCATGGTCTCCGAGCGGCTCCGGGCCGAGGGGGAGCCGCCGATCGGCCAGCTCATCTTTGATCCGCAAGGCGAGTATGCCAACCCGAACGCGCAGGACGGTACCCAGATTGCCGCTATCGGTGACAAGCACGTCGTCATCTACGCCTTCGGCGGCGGTGATGCGTCGAAGCCAAACGTGCGTCCACTGGGTATCAACTTCTTCGACCCAGCCCAGTTGGATGCTGTCAAGGGCATGATCGCAGCGCAGTTATCAGATGGCGGTTCTGACTACGTTCGGGCATTTGTACAGGCTGACCTCAAGGGCGATCCAGTCGCCGGCGAATCGAGTGCCGAGGGTTACAAGCGCCGCGCCCGTGCCGAACGCGGTCGTGTCATGCTCTACGGCGCGCTAGCGAAGGCAGATTTCCCGATTCCTCAGCGCGACGCTGCCAATCCACAATGGCCATGGCGCGCCTGGGTCGCCATGGATGCGACCCTTGCCGACGCCGTACTCAAAGAAGTCCCCGGTGCGCTCATCAAGGCGCGCAACGGAAAAACTGTTGGTATCGAACGGGACAAGATTATCGATGTGTGCGAGTGGATCGTTGCTCAAGAGGAGGGTGGCACTGGCTCATCGATTAAGGGGTTTGACTCCTTTGTCAGTGGTGATCCATATAAATCGGTCAAGCCGATCTTCACGCAATCCAATGGTGGAAAGTTCGTCTCAGGTTACACAAAGCTTAAGCCGCTGAAGCCTTTCCATGCCCCCTCGTCGGCGTCCGATTTCCGCGATGATATCTATACCGAAGTCACCAATGGCCACATCGTGATCGTCGATCTTCACCTCGGCCCTGACAAGGTCATCCGACAACTATCGGAAGACCTTGCGGCACGGATTCTCGAAAAGCAGACCGAGACGTTTACGTCAGGCAAGGAAGCGCCGCGACTACAAGTCGTTCTGGAAGAGGCGCACAACCTGTTCGGGACGCAGCGCTACAGCGACGACCTGGACGTCTGGGTGCGGCTCGCGAAGGAAGCTTCCAAGCTAAACGTCGGCATGGTGTACGCCACGCAGGAGGTCTCCGGTGTGGCCCACCAGGTGCTCGCTAACACGAAGAACTGGGTCGTGGCGCACCTCAACAACACCAAGGAGGTGCGGCACCTCTCGCAGTTCTACGACTTCGGCGCCTTCTCCGACGCCATCATCTCGCAGGAAGACAAGGGGTACGTGCGCCTCAAGACAATGTCATCGCCCTACATCGTGCCGGTCCAGATCGACCGGTACGGTCTCGCGCTCGTCAACGAGGCACGAGAGATTGCCGGCTACGACCCACTACCGCAGACAGAGCAGGCGTAGGAGCCCGGGGATGCCATACCAATCGATCAGTGGCACGTACGAGCTAGCATCCCGCCTGGGGCACTCGACCGCGGCCGTCCGAGCCATCGCGGACAAGGCCAGATTCCACGTTCCTGCCGAGCAGCTCCGTGACGTGACATGGCTTGCGTCGAAGGTTAAGCCGCGGTCGGAGCTGGAGCTGTCAGCAGACGCGGTGACGCTGTCGGCGGCGCTGGCGATTGATGGCTCGCACGTGGCCGAGCGAATCCGGGACGGACTCCCGTCCGTCGTCTACGGCTACGCGCAGGCAGCGGCGGCATTCGTAGACCTTGCGATCATGGAATCGCAACGCGCCGAACGCTTCGTTGACCCGGCGGCGATCGATCGCGCGGTGAACGCCGCGCTGGTGTCACTCGATCTTCCGGTTGCTGGCGCGTACACGCGGGAAGGTGTCGATATCGCGACGTCCTGGCGTGAGTCGATTTACAGCCTCTTTCGCGATAAGAAGATCGAGGTCAACAGGCTCAACCAAAGCCTCCTGGACCTGCTCATGCTCCTCCACGGCAAGCCCGGACGGCCCGCCGAAACTGTGCTTGTCAACTGCCCGCACGAAGACTGCGGGTACAAAAACGTCGCCACCCCCACCGGAGGTACCGCTTGCCCTGGCTGCGATGACGATCTGTTTCCGACTGACATCCTGCGGATCTACGAGGAGGTCGTCGAGGAGGGCACCAACCAAACCGCGCTCGGCCGTCTGATGTCGGTCGTCGAGCTACTCGTGCTCGTCGGCTTGACGAGCCTCCTGTGGGAGCAATCTCGCAACGAGCTGTTGTGCTCCACGTTGTTCATCGTGGACGGACCGCTCGCGATGTACGGGCCGCCGGCCAAACTCCGTAGCCAAGCCCAGGCATATTTCCAGTCGATGACCGCATCGACACCGGGTGACGGTCCGCATCTCTGCGGGCTCGAAAAGACCGGTGCGATGGTTGATTATGCGCGTCAACTGGCACGGTACGATGTACTGAAGCCTGGTGACCTGCTTATTTGCGATCAGCAGGTGATCGAGACGATTACCAACTCATCGAATGCGGTCGCCTACGGCAAGGAGACTTACTGGGGCCGCAAGTTCGTCTACCGGTCGCGGGACGGACGGGTCGTCGTTCCGACGATCATGCCAGCTACCGGTGCGGCCTACGACAATGACGGTGGCCAGGCTGGCCCCGCCGGTTACCCGACGCTCCCAGCGATCCTTGACGTGATCGACAGAACCGGCTCCTCGATGTACGTGGACGGGATCATTCCGGTGGCGGCCGCCCACGGTAAAGCAGCCTTCCCGATCGGCGTCGGCACCGACGTGCTCCGCCTCGTCGCCAAGAAGAAGCTCGGCCTCGATCATGCACCGAGTGGGGCGAGCTAGCCGTGGCCGACGCGACTGGAAAGATCAACATATGACTGTGACGACGCCGCGCGCTTCGGCCACCGCTCCACCCGCTGAGACGCGCCTTGCCGCCGTGCCCACAGCGCCGCGTCACATCCGAAGTCGACCACGGAAGATCGATGAAGCCGCCAGCCCCTTGGACCACCCCCTGGCGAGCGGGCGGTACCAGTCGCCGCTCCGCTACCCGGGTGCGAAGACCGGGTTGGCGGACCTCATCGGACGCCTGGTCAACTCCGCCAAGGCATCACCACAGGTCGGCCGTGTGGACCTTCTCGTCGAGCCCTTCGCCGGAGGCGCATCCGCGTCTCTCCGGCTGGTCGGATCCGGCATTGTCGATCGAGTGCTCCTAGCCGACGCCGATCCACTCGTCGCCGCCTTCTGGCAAGTCGCAGCTGACGACACCGAGAACCTCATCGACCGAATGGCAGACGAACATGCGCGGTATATCGCGCGTGGTGGCTCGATCGCGCTGGATCGCTGGGACTACTGGCGCCAGTGGAAACCGTCTGCAGGGACGTCCGTCACTGATGCCCGATTCGAGGCAGCCGTAAAATGCCTCATCCTGAACCGGACAACCTTCTCGGGCATTCTGCACGGCAAAGCCGGACCCATCGGAGGCAGAAGGCAGCAGTCAAAATACGACATCGGTTGCCGATTCAACGTTGCCGCTCTGGCTGAGCGACTTCGCTATGTCGGACACTTGTATCAGACCAGGCGACTCGTCGATGTCTGGTGCAAGGACTGGCAGAAAACCCTCGCCGACGTACCTGAGTGGTATGCGCAGCTGATTCCAGACCATGTCGTTGCCTATCTCGATCCGCCGTACCTGGCGAAGTCGCAGAAGCTGTATCAGAGGTCGTTCGATGCTCACGGCGGATATGCGGCCGCGCCGGTCAGTGACCTGCACTGGTCGAACAGCCTCGTCCACCATCGCCTTGCCGAATATCTGCGCTGCAAAATCCGATTCCGGTGGATACTGTCTTACGACGCCGATCCGTCCCTGCTTGACGATCCAGGGTTGTACGCAGCAAGCCGAATGACTCCCAGCGCAGAAGACAAAAATCTACTTGACGTAAAGGAATGGGCCTTGTCCAAGCGCCTCGTCTCGCTGCGCTACACAGCCTCGGCAGGAAAGGGACGCGGCCCAGCCGACGAACTCCTCATCACAACCTTCCCGCCGTCAACTGTGCCCGTAGACGACTTCTTCCGACCCGTCGATTCGCAGTAATCAGCGCCAGCGGTAACGCCGACAGCGATTGAAGCACCCGATTCAGCATCTGAGCGGCTCAGTCACCTGGGGACGCACGAGCGGGCCGAACTTACACCATCACCCCCTCGGACGCGACGTAGGCCGGTTCCAGCCGTGCCGATCGGTCGCCATGGTCGCACTGGCCGCTGATGGCGGGAGGCAGGTGCCCGGCCTGCCGCCACCGCCGCAGTACCTTCCGGCCATAGTTGTTCGTACCCACGATGCGGTCCAGCTCCGCGCCGGTCGGCGTGCGGCCCTTGGCCCGCTCGGTCACGTAATACGCCCACATGCGCTGCTCGGCGGTCGGCTCGGCTGGCGGGCGAGCCTTGTCCGAGACCACCGCGAGACGCACCACTGCCCTGGTCTCATCGCTGGTCTCGCCCGTCTCGCCGGTCTCGGTGCTGGTCTCGTTCGCGATCTCGGCGCGGTGCCGCTTGAGCGCGCGGTTGAGCAACTCGACCGCCAGCAGCAGCGCCAGCGGTGGGCACGCCGCTACGGCCACGGCGAACACGCTCAGCTCTGGAGCCGCCGCCACGTTCGCGCAGAGCGAGAGGCAGATGCCGAATACGAAGGATAACCACGCCGCCCATCGGCCAGCGACACGGCGGCCGCGGCCGGTGGTTTTCCACAGCTCGACTGTGGCCGTGGTCAAGATGCCGTCCACGATCAAGGGCCAAATCGCCGCTGTGGCCTCGTCGGCGCCAAACCGCAAGGCGAACTCGCGGCCGTGCCGGTAGGAAGCATACGCCGCGCCGAGTGCCACCAGTGCGGTACAGGCGCACTGCACCCACAGCGCGCGGTCTCGCCGAGGGGTTGCCGTGGCGCTCACCGCAGCACACCTCCGGCCGCTCGTCGTACGTTGTCCCGGCGGCAGCCGACGCAGGCAAACACCTGCGAGCCGGTCACCTGCCGGCCCACCGGCACATGCGGAACACGGACGCGGAGGTAGTCAGCTACGCACACCACGCAGGCCAGCCCGTCGGCCTGCGGCGCAGTCAACCCGGTGATGATCGTGTCGCGGCTCATTAGGAACCACCCGCCACCAGGCGGCGGGTGCCCACCGGGCGGATCGTGATCTCAGGCCCTTCGACCAATACTTCGCGGTTCGTATGCTGAAGCGTTAGGCCCACCACCGTCACACCGCCACAGACGAGATGCCTGCTGGCGCCAGCACCAACGGCAACGTGAACGCCAACCTCTCGGCCGCAGCGCGCACCGATCCTGCCGCGCCTAGCCCCGCGCGCTCGACGGCCCCGCCACCAACAAGGTCAGGGCCTCGCGCAGGGCTAGCCAGTCGAGCGTGCCGCCGTTCGCCTGGCCTGGGCGAGGCGATAGGCGGCGTAGTCGCGTGCCAGCCGCGCCCGCCGCGGTGATCCGGCCCCGCCCGCCGTTGCGATGTGGGACCACAGCCCGGCGACATACGCGGCCCAGGCAGTCAGCGTCGCGTCGTCCAGGGCGGCGAACGCTGGTCGCTGGCGGGCCCACCGCTCGGCGTCGCCTGCGGGGTGACCGGCCTCGATCAGCCGCAGCACCAGAAACGCGGTGTCCACCCAGGGCGCGCCCGCGCCGGGGAATCCCCAGTCGACGACCTTCGCCCCCTGCCCGTCGGGGCTGACGATGATCTGCTCTCCGTGCAGGTCGGTGTGCAGCAGGCGGTCCCCGTCGACCAGTTCCGGCACCCGCTGGGAGAGCCGGGTCATCTCCGCCACGTCGAACCCGGTCACCAGGTCGGGGTCCGAGTCGGCGATGCGCTCCCACCAATCCACCGGTGCCCACCGCTGCCGCAGCGGCCGCAGCCCCCCGGCCGGGAGCGCCGCGATGCGCTCGACCACCGCGCCCACCACGGCCAGGTCGGGGGAGCCGGGAGCCAGCGACGCGCGACGGCCGGGCACGTGGTCGAACCCGACCACCAGCCAGTCGTCCTCGCCGTCGGCGATGTCGGCGTGGAACAGCACCCGCGGCGCAACTCCCACAGCCGCCGCGTTGCCGCTGACCTCGTTGCGCAGCCACCGCATCCGGCGGCTGACGCCCCGCACGGCCTTGACGAACAGCAGCGGTCGCCCGGCGAGGGTGAGCACGGCGGCGAGATCGCTCGCGCTCCCGGCCGCGACGTCCTGCGCGGTCTCCACGGCCGCGGCCACCGCGGTCGCATCGTGGCCGAGCGCCCTCGTGCGGTCGGCCACCAGCGCATGCACCACGCTGGGCGCCTCAATCCACCTCACCGCGGACCCTTGCTGCGGCTGTCGGTGTTCTCGTTGCCATCGCTGCCAGAGTTGGAGCAGTTGCCTTCCTCGTGGCACTGCCCGCACTTGGCCGCGCGCGGCCACAGCTCCATGTCCACGACGTACCCGGCGGCCCGGATCGCCTCCACCGTCCGAGCGACCTCGCCCGTCGACGCGCCGCCTTCACCGGACCCGTCGTCGGGCACGTGGTGCAGGAACTGCCCGGCGAGCCGATCACACAGATCCGCGTAGAGGCGGGTGTCCAGGATCAGCTGATGCCAGCCGAGATCGACAAGCGGGCTCGGCCGCAACCCGCCCTCCGGGACGGTCGCCGCGGCGGTGAGGAACGCGAGCGCCTGGTCCACGATCTGCGCCGCCCGCTCCGCCATCTCCGGGTGATCCTCGGCCAGTCGGGCGGCCACGGCCGCGAACGTCGACGGGTCCAGCAGGTCACGGCCAGCGCGGGCGAGCGGGGCGACGGTCACAACGGGCCTCCAACCAGGGCGGGCAACAACCGGGCGCGTACGAGGGTGCCACGCGCCCTGCCCTAGAGGCGTCCCCCGACAGCGTGGCATACCCGCGACCGAACGACGCTGCTCTTTCGCCACAACCAGTATCGCCCTCGGGTACAGGCGCTTGTGGGTGGTCAGATCTACGCAGGCCGTCATGTCCTGGCGCCCGGTTTGTCAGACCGTGTACCGGCTGCTCGGCGGTGTCGGTGAGCCAGCAGCGGATAGTCGATGGGTCGGTCGGCCAGGGCAGTGGGTGCAGGGCGGTTTAGTGGGCGAAGTCCCAGCGGGTGGCGCCGTGGGGTTCGGCGGTGGCTACGCCGAAGGCGGTGTGGAGGGTGAGGCGGTAGAGGTGCCAGGGTGGGGGGCCTGCGCTGGGGGCGGTGAAGGGGGCGGTGAGGCCGTCGCCGTCGACCTCGGCTGGCCAGCCGCCCGGGTGGTAGGCGGTGGCGATTCGCTGGAGGGTTTCGGGGTCGGTGATGCGGTGGGCTTCGCCTTCCAGGACGACGTCGAGGCCGTCCAGGCGGACTGACACCGTGCACGCGGGGTTCAACGCGAGGTTGCGCGACCTGCGGGTCCCAGGGCCGCCGATGAAGTACAGCGCGTCATCCACCCAGATCGCCCCCACCCCAGCCGAGTGCGGCCGTCCGTCGGGGCGCACGGTGGAGACGAAGAACGTCAGGTCGGCTTCCGGTGTGTCGCGGTCGAGGAGGTCGCGGGCGCGGCTCCAGGGGAGTTCGGGGGAGCCGTACTGGTCGAGGTTGCGGGTGGCGATGGGGGCGGTCATGGGTCTTAGTGATACCAGCCGGGCCCCCCGAGGGGGCTGGGTGAAAATGCCGAACTGACGGAAGGTGTTAGGCGTCGATCAGGTTGCGCACGGCGCGTTCGTGCAGTGGTCAGGCGTCGTCCAGGTCGTGGTGGAAAGCGAATGGCGTGCGGGTGATCACGGACGGCGCGAATTCCGCCTGGTTCAAGTGGTGCAGGGCGGTGGGGTTGCGGCGAAGGGACGGGTGCCACTCACTTCTGCTGTCGGAGTCGGCGCGAGTGCATACGGGTAGGGGCGAGGGCGGCCCGCCCGCCCTCGCCGGGGTGGTCATCGGGTGAGGAGGTCGACGATGCCGATGGTGTCCTCGTCGCCGTGGGCGGTGGTGAGGCGTTGGCGCATGAGGGTGAGGTAGGGGGTCAGGAGTTCTGGGCTGACGCCCTGGTCGGTGGTCGTGTCGAGGAGGGTGGGGATGCCTGCCACCTGCATGGCCAGGTTGGACACCACGCCCTTGCGGTAGTCGCCGCTCTCCAGCTGCTCGGCGTGCAGGTGGATGCCGTTGGCCATCGCCTGGAGCCAGCCGACCAGCAGCGGGGCGAAGGCGGTGGGGGCGATGGCCTCCTTGCGGATCAGCGCGAAGGCGTGGGCCGCCCCGGCGAACATCCCGTTCATCGCGCACAGCAGCGCCACGTCGTGGAGGGCGGCGAAACCCGGGTCCTCGCCGACGTACTTCGTCCCCGCGGGGACCGCCAGGACGTCGGCGTGCGTGTCGAACAGCTCGCGCGAGCCGCTGTAGAAGACGTAGGCGTCCGGGCCGCCGATCATCGGGGGGACGGCCATGATGCCGCCGTCGAGGAAGCGGGCCCCGCGCGCCTGGGCCCACTGCGCGCGGGCGCGGGACTGGGCGGGGGTGCTGGTCGTCAGGTTCACTAGGTCCTTGCCGGTGAGGTCGACGTCGGCGAGGGCCGAGCCGACGCTGGCGTCGTCGAGCAGGCAGACGACGATGAGCCCGCTCGCGGCGACGGCCTCGGACACGGTGGCGACCGCGGCGCCGCCGAAGGGCTCGGCGCGGGCCGGGGTGCGGTTCCACACGGTCAGGCGGTGGCCCGCGGCGAGCCAGGTGCGGGCCAGGGCGGCGCCCATGTCGCCCAGGCCGATGAGGGTCAGATCCATGCGCCCACCCTGCGGCCCGTCGAACGCATGATCAAGTACGCACTTCCAGGTGCGTGGTTACCCTGTGGTTAGCGTGCAGGTAGGGGGAAGACATGGCGAAGCGGCCCGGGGCGTACCACTGCGGGACCGAGGCGGCGATGGACGTCATCGACGGCAAGTGGAAGGTCGGCATCCTGTGGGTGCTCGGCCAGGGCGTGCGCCGCTTCGGCGAGCTGCGGCGGATGCTGCCCGGGGTGACCGAGAAGGTGCTCGCCGCCCACCTGCGCGAGCTGGAGCACGACGGCATCGTCCGCCGCGAGGCCCACCCGGTCGTGCCCCCGCACGTGGAGTACTCGCTGACCCCGGCGGGCATCGCGCTCAACGACGCGCTCGCCCCGCTGGCCGCGTGGGGCGAGCAGCACGTCATGCGCTGACGCCGCCCGCCAGCCACTCCTTGTTCTCCTGGCGCAGGAACGCCTGGAGGACGACCACGGGGAACACCAGCGCAACGAGCAACAACGGCGAGAACACCTCGTTCGCCAAGCTGGTGACCAGGTTGACCACGGCCGAGACGAGCATGATCCCCTCGACGGTCAGCACCGCCGGGCGCACCCACGGCGGCCTGCGGTGCAGCACGGCGGCGGCGGCGATGACGACCACCGCCATCACGACGCCCAGCACGGAGAGGGCGATGTAGACGCCCGACCCGTCGACGTCCGCGTCGGCCAGCAGGGCGATCAACGCCACGTTGCCCAGGATGCCCAGCGCGCCTTGCACGTAGAGCAGGGCTCGGACGGGGCGCAGGGTCTTCGGCAGCTTCTCGTCCATCCGACCAGTGAACCGCGTCCGCCCCCTTGATCCAATGCTTCGGCCCGAACCTGCCGGAACTGGAATGCGCACTGGCCCAGCCGCGTTGCTCCGGATGACCGAGGGGAGTGGCGATGACGATGGTGATGACGGCCGAGGAGCGCGCGGCGTTCCTGGAGGAGCGCCGGGTGGGGGTGATCGCCATCGGCCGGGCCGGGCGCGGGCCGCTGGCCGTGCCCGTGTGGTACCGCTACGCCGACGGCGAGGTGCAGGTCTGGATCGACCGCGGGTCGGTGAAGGACCGGGCGCTGGCCAAGGCGGGCCGGTTCACGCTGGTGGTGCAGCAGGAAGAACAGCCCTACAAGTACGTCTCCGCCGAGGGTCCGGTCATCGCCGCCGACACCGCGCCGACGCGGGAGCAGGCCGTCGCCATCGCGGGCCGGTACCTGCCGACCGCCGAGGCCGAGGCTTACGTCGACGCCGCGCTCGGGGAGACCTCGGTGCTGGTGCGCATGCGCCCGGAGAAGTGGTTGAGCAGCGACCAGGGCAAAACCGGCTAACCTGGCGGGCATGGTGATCGTCGCGGGCTCGCTCAAGATCGCGTCGGGACGGCGGGACGAGTTCGTCGCCGCGTCCCGGCCTGCCGTCGTCCGGGCCAGGGCCACGGGTGGCTGCCTGGAGTTCGTGGTGACGGCCGACCCGGTCGAGCACGACCGCGTGGTCGTCTACGAGCGGTGGGACTCGGTGGAGTCCCTGGCCGCCTTCCGCGGCGAGGGCCCCGGCGACGAGCTGGGCGCGCTGATCGTCGACGTCGACCTGGGCCAGTACGCCGTGATGTCCTGAGCGCCTTAGGCGTCCGCCAGCTCGGACGGCACCTCGGCGCCCAAGGCGGTCAGCTCGGCCGCGATCTGGCGGGCGCGCTCGCGGTCGTCGACGCGCAGGGCGAGTTCGGCGCGGTAGAGCAGGGCTTCCACGCGGTCGTCGTCGGGGCCCGCCTTGGCCAGCGCGGTGTCGAGGATGCGGATGGCCTGGGCCGTCTCGCCGCGGGATTCGCCCTGCACGACCGCGTTCGCCAGGGACCTGGCCAGCGCGGTGGTCGGCTCGGTGCTCGCGGTGTCCCCCTTGGCCGGGAAGATGCGCAGCCAGTTGCCGCCGGGGTCCACGACGGTGAAGCCGCTGAGGTTGTCCTGGTTCTTGCGCTTGCGCGGGCGGGTGATCCGGGGGATGCCCGCGAGCGGGAGCTTGCCGTAGCGCTCGCGCAGGCCCGCGGCGAACTCGGCGAACAACTCGGCGGTGTCGGGGACGACGACCAGGCACGAGCCGTAGGAGTCGGCCGGGTCGAACGGGTCCATGCCGAAGAAGTGCAGTTCCAGCGCGCCCCGGCGCATGCCGAGGTAGGGGTTGGGCTTGAGCTGGCGGTAGGTGCGGATGAACCCGAGCGCCCGGTAGAAGTCCTCGGTCTCGTCGATCGACGGGGTGGGCAGCAGCGGGATCGTCTTCTCGTCGGCCACGGCTCAGCGTAGCCGGGTGCCCTTGGTCTCCGGCAGCGTCCTGATCACCGCGAAGGCGACCGCGGCGCCCGCCGCCACGTACCAGAAGAACGCCGTCGCCAGCCCGGCGCTGGACAGGGCGCTGATCAGCAGCGGCGCGGTGCCGCCGAAGGTGGCCACGGTCAGGTTGTACCAGGTGCCGATGCCCAGGCCCCGCAGCTCGGTGGGGAACAGCTCGCTCATCAGCGCGGGCGCGATCGAGGTCATGGCGGTGTAGAGGCCGAGGCCGACGGTGAACACGACCAGCAGGTTCACCAGTCCCGGCTTGACCAAAGTGGACAATGGAACGACCAGCACCGCCGTCGCACCCGACCACACCAGCAGCTGGGGCTTGCGCCCGAAGCGGTCGGCCAGCGCGCCCATCGGGTACTGGAGCGCCACGAACACGGCGGTGGCGATGGACAACGCCAGGAACACGTCCACCGCGTCCGCACCGCGCGACTTCACCGCGAACGGGGTCAGCGCGCTGAAGAAGGTGTAGTAGCACAGCGTCGACAGCATGCTGAAGCCGACGAGCTGCCCCACCGCCTTCGGGTGCTCCTTGAGGGTGGTGCGCAGCGGATGGGGCACGCGCTTGGCCTTGCTCGCCTCGAACAGCTCGGTCTCGGCCAGGCTCCGCCGCAGCCAGAGCCCGATCAGGCCGAGCAGCCCGCCGAGCAGGAACGGCAGCCGCCAGCCCCAGGACTGCATCGCCTCCGGGCTGAGCGAGCGCGCCAGGGCGAAGCCGAGGACGGAGGCGCACAGCACCGCGCTGCCGGTGGAGATGTAGAAGAACGCCGAGTACCGGCCGCGGCGCTCGGCCGGGGCGATCTCGGCCAGGTACGCCGAGGCGTTGGACACCTCGCCGCCCAGCGACAGCCCCTGCACGACGCGGGCCAGCAGCAGGCCGATCGGGGCCAGCCAACCCGCCTGCTCGAACGTCGGCAGCACCCCGATCAGCACCGAGCCGCCCGCCATCATCACGATGGTCAGCACCATCGCGGGCTTGCGCCCCCGCAGGTCGGCGAAGCGCCCGAGGACGATGCCGCCCAGCGGCCGGAAGAAGAACGCCAGCGCGTAGGTGGCGAAGGTGTTGATCTGCGCGAGCGCGTCGTTGCCCGCGGGGAAGAACGCGGTGGCGAAGTAGATGCTGAACGTCGCATAGATAGTCCAGTCAAACCATTCAAGGGCGTTACCCAGGGAAGCGGCGAACAACTTCCTGACAGGGTACTGGTGTTTCTCCTGCTCGACAGCGGAGTCAGTCACCGGTCGCCTCCTGCTCCGCGCAGCGACAGGGCCGGTTGGTGAACGGGATTCCGCTGGTCGACTGCGGTTCGAGCGGGCTCACATGGTTGGCTGTGCCTCTGGCCCGCCGCGCAGGCGGATGTTGCCCCGAGGCGAACACGGCCAACGCCGCGATGACTGCGGGACGCTGGGCTGCTTTCGTGCCGCGGAGCGCGATCAAGAGCCATAGCGTGCGCGAGCGGGTAGCGGCCACGAATGCGGCGAACAGGAGAAACTCCCACATGGATGGGACGTTTCCGGAGTCGTGGAACTTGAAGTGACAAGAAAGTGGCAATCTTCGCCGAGCGGGCGGACAGCGCCCGCGCCGAGAAGCGCTGCTCCGACCGGTCGCGTATCCAACTTGTCCGGTCGAACCACTCAAGGGCGTTGCCGGCGCTCGCGGCGACCAGTTTGCGGACCGGCAGCCGGTGCCGGGTGGCGGTGTTGGCCATGATTGGCATACTAGGCCGCTAGTTGGTTAGCGCGGCAGGTCGAAGTGCATGCGCAGTTGGACGCCGACGCCCCAATCGAGCTCGCCGCGCTTCTCCTGGGGGAAGTAGCGCATGCCGACCTGCCCCTGGATGAGCATTTCGAGGTTGCGCACCGGGCGGTAGCCGATCTCGCCCTCGTTCTCCAGGCCGAGCTCGAAGCCGTGCTCGTGCGACCAGTCCAGCGTGAACTGGTGGGTGTGCCGCAGGAACCAGTTCGGCCACAGGCGGATCTCGCGGTTGAGCAGCTCGACGGCGCCGTTGCCCGCCAGCGGGCCGACGCCGCTGCCGCCGATCTGCAGCTGGGCGTTGGGATGGGTGGTCAGGTCGAAGTCGCGGAAGTCGTCCACGACGCGCTCGAACGTCGTCTCGGGCCAGCGCAGCCACAGCTGGACGGGGAAGTGCAGGTCGATCGGCTGCTGGGCCGCGGGCTGCTGGTCGGGCTCCGGTTCGCGCTCCAGCGCCTCCCAGGTCGCGTCGTCGACCACGCCCGTGGCGATGAGGCCCGCGCGGGTCTGGAAGAACTCCACCGACGCCTCGGTGACCGGGCCGAAGCGCCCGTCGACCAGGCTGAGCCGGACCTCGCCCGCAGCGGCCGCCGCGGCGAGCCGGTTGGCGAGCAGGCCCTGCAGGTACTTCACCCAGTCTTCCTGGTCGCTGCCCTGGCGCAGTTCGGGGTTGCCCATCGTCGCCTCCTCAGGCCAGCGCCGTGTCGCCGGGGCCGTGGCGCAGGGACTCGTCCACGCCGTCGACGCAGGACGGCACCGGCTGCTCCTCCAGCCAGGCCACCCACTCGGCGTTGAGCTCGATGCGCTCCGCGGTCTCGATCTCGCTCTCGAACTCGACCCGGATCTCCTCGTCCATGCCCCCGATCGTGGTCGCGCGCCCGGGGCCGGCCAATGTCCGATCGGGCGGGCCAACGGGCAGGTCAGCGCTCGTACCGGGTGATCGACAGCAGCGCGACCGGATCGGCCGGGCCGTCGGTGACCGTGGCGCGCAGGCGTTCGCGCAGCGCCTCGGCGTCGATGTCGCGGCCGATGAACACCAGCTCGGTCCCGGTCCCCGGCTCCCGCGCCACCCGCACCGAGCCGCCGACGACCTGCACGGCGAATCGCTCGGGCAGTCCGAAGTGGACATAGCCCTTGGCCCGGTACACCCCGCTGTGCCGGTCGGTGAGCACGGCGGCCAGCGCGACCGGGTCCAGCGGCTCGGCGCAGGTGAAGTCGACTGCCTCGTACCCGGCGTGGATGTGCTGGGAGTGGTCCTCCAGGTCGAAGAACGACAGCTGCTCGGCCGCGGGGCGCTCCACCGGGTCGAACAGCAGGTCGGGGTCGATGCGGCCGTGCTCGGTCGGCACCACGGGCGCGCCGCCCGCCAGCTCGCGCACCAGGTCGAGCAGGCCCGGGTCCGCCGCGCGGTCCATCTTGTTGAGCAGCACCAGGTCCGCGTAGCGCAGGTGCTTGTCGATCTGCGGGTGCCGCTCGCGGGTCGCCGGGAACTCCGCGGCGTCGACCACCTCGACCAGGCCTGCGAACTCCACCCCGGGGCAGGCCAGCACCATGCGGACCATCGCGGGCGGCTCGGCCAGGCCGCTGGCCTCGATGACGATGGCGTCCACGTCCGCCTCGGCCAGGCGGGCCAGCATGACTTCGAGGTCGGAGGCGTCGACCGCGCAGCACAGGCAGCCGTTGCCGAGGGTGATCGTCGAGTCGACCTGCGCGGCGACGGCCAGCGCGTCGATGTTGATCCGCCCGAAGTCGTTGACGACGACCCCGATGCGCCTGCCGCCCGCGGTCCGCAGCAGGTGGTTGAGCAGGGAGGTCTTGCCAGAGCCGAGGAAGCCCGCCACCACGACGACCGGAATCCGCACGGGTGCAGAGGTTACCCGCCGGTGGGCCTGCGCTGCGGCGGCACCGGGCGCCCGGGGTCCGCGGCGAAGTACCGGCGGACGGCCGCGGTGTGCAGGGGGAAGGCCAGCTCGGCGGGAGCGGTCAGCACCTCCCAGCCGGTCGACTCCGCGGTCGGGGCGGACGCGGGCGGGTGCTCGACCCGCGGGGCGGTCCCGAAGACGAGCAGGGTGCCGTCGGGCGCGCTCACGGTGTCGAAGAGGGTGATCGCGGCCGGGTCGACCGGCACGCCCGCCTCCTCCGCGCACTCCCGGGCGGCGGCCTGCTGCCAGGTCTCGCCGTGCTCGATGAACCCGCCGGGCAGCGCGGGCAGGCCGCGGCCGGGATCGATCGCGCGGCGCACGACCAGCAGGCCGTCGTGGACCGGGAGGAGCAGCACGGCCACCGGGAGTGGGTTGCGGTAGGCGGTGTGCCCGCAGTCGCAGCGGCGCGGCCAGGTCGGCCCGACCTCGCTGCCGCAGGCAGTGCAGTAAGGCATTCCGGCGTCCCCCTACCGGTAGATGGTCGGTTCCGACGAAACTGGTCGGGTCGTCGGGCTACCATCCCGGCGGCTAGGGGAGTGTGTCATGACCATGAAGGCGCGAATCACGGCGAAGCGGCAGTCGGCCAGCATCGGCGCGGCGGTGCTCGGGGTGCTGCTGCTCGCGGGCGCGGCCCTGGGCACCGGCATCGCCCGCACCGCGGTGGCGGTCTCCGACGGGCTGACCTGGCTCGGCGACGACCAGCGCGGCGAGGTCGTGCAGGTCAACCCGGCCTCCGGGCGCCCGGAGACGCGGCTGGCGGTCGCGGGCGGGGACGCCCAGCTCGACATCATCCAGCGCGACGGGATGCTCGTGGTGCTGGACCGGCGCACCGGGCAGATCACCGTCATCGACCTGGCGACGCTGCTGGCCAGCGGCCGCAGGCAGGCCGCGCCCGGCGCGGGCAGCAAGGTGCTGCTGGCCGCGGGCAGGCTGTTCATCGTCGACCGGGCGGGCGGGACGATCGCCCACGTCGACCCGGTCACCCTGGCGGACGTGGGCGAGCCGTGGGCCGCGGGCAAGGAGCTGGCCGACGCGGCCGCCGCCGACGACGGTCTGCTGTGGGCGGTCGACGCAGGCGGCGTGCTGCACAGCCTGGAGTGGTCGGACCCGCAGACGCGGTTCGTCGAGCGCGCCAGCAGGCCGGTCCCCGGCGCCGGGCCGCGCACGGTCCTGGTCCCGCACAAGCGCGGCGTGACGCTGCTGGGCCTGGAAGGCGGCGTCGTCCTGCAGGACGGCACCGGCCGCGACCACACCGCCACGACCGCCCCCCAGCCCGGCGACGTGCTCGCCGCCCAGATGAGCCCGGACGACCTCGTCCCGGCTGCCGTGCCCGCGTCCGGGGTCGTGGTGATCCTGGTCGGCGACCGCGTGCTCACCGTCGACGTCGCCGCGCTCGGCTGCCCGCGGCCCGGCCAGCCCGCCGTCTTCCACGACCGCGTGTACGTGCCGTGCCTGGGCTCGGGCAAGGTCATCGTGCTCGACCGCGACGGCCAGCGCGGCGGCGAGGACGTGCGCACCGGCTCCGGCGACCCGCGCCTGGTGTTCGACGACGACCGGCTGTTCATCCAGACCCCGGGCGCGGAGACCGGCGTCGTGGTCGACCCCGACGGCGACACCCGCGCGGTCCGCGTCCGCGACCCCGAGCTGCCGGTGACCGACCCCGAGCGCGACCCGCCGCCGACCGTGCCCACCCCGCCGCCCCCGGACCCGGACGAGCCCACCCGCACCCGGCCCAACCAGCCGCCGCCGCGCGGCGGCGGGGGCCAGCCCTCGGTGAACACCCCGCCGCCTGCGCCGACGACGGCGCCCTCGGCGCCCTCGGTGACCTCTGGCACGCCTGCCGGTCCCGGCCAGCCCGCAGGCATCACGGTCGCGCTGGCCGACCGGAGCGACACCCAGGTCACGCTGCTCATCAGCTGGAGCGCGCCCGCTGAGGAGGGCATCGCCGGGTACACGATCACCGCGAACTCGGCGGGCGGCAGCGCCACCAAGCAGACCGGCGGCACGACCGACCAGATCACCTTGGACTGCGGCGCGATGTGCGCGGCGGGCGGACCGATCGAGATCCAGGTGGCGGCCTACACCAGCGCCGCCGTCGGCTCGCCCGGCGTCACGACGTGGAACCTGCCCGCGCGCTCGGTGCCCGTGACCACCACGGCCGCGCCCCCGCCGCGGACGACGACCGCCCCGCCGCCCCCGCCGACCACCACGCAACCGCCTCCGCCGCCCACGACCACGACCACGACGACCCAGCCGCCGCCTGCCACCGTGCCGAGCGCGGGCGCGACCGTGATCACCGGCGTGGCGAACGCGGGGCTGTACGAGCGGACGATCACGATGGCTCCGCCGCCCGACTGGGCGAACCACGACGGCACCTGCGAGGTCGTCAACCGCACCTACGGCTACACCACCGCGATCGCCTGCTCGGCCACGTCCGCGGTGATCTCCATCGAGGAGGGCTCCAACTCGATCGTCGTGCGGGCGCATGCACGCGACGGGAGCCAGTCGGTGGACTCCGCGGCGCGCGCGGTGTTCAAGCGCATCGATGAGCCGACGTGCAGGCCGGGCGTCCGCTGCGAGCTGCCGCGGGTGGCGTCCGCGCCCGCCCAGGAGTCCGCGGGCACCGAGATCATGGTGGCGGCGGGCATCGGCCTGCTGATCACCTCCGCACTGCTGCGCGTGCGGCGCAGGGGGGAGCACGAGTGACCGCGGCCGTCCAGGTCGGCGAGACCGAGATCGCCGCGTTCCGCACCCTGCACGCGCGCGTCGGCGACGCGGTGGAGACCGCGCTGCGCGGCAAGCGCCCGGTGATCGACCTGGTGCTGGTGTCCCTGTTCGCCGGTGGGCACGTGCTGCTGGAGGACGTGCCCGGCACCGGCAAGACGACGCTGGCGCGGGCCGTCGCGGGCGCGTTGGGCGGGGTGTCGCGGCGGGTGCAGTTCACCCCGGACCTGCTGCCCTCGGACGTGACCGGCACGTCGGTGTACGACCCGCAGACCGGGCAGATCCGCTTCCGGCCCGGGCCGGTGTTCGCCAACGTCGTGCTCGCCGACGAGATCAACCGGGCGGCGGCGAAGACGCAGTCGGCGCTGCTGGAGGTCATGGAGGAGCGCACGGTCACCGTGGACGGGGTCGCCCACGCGGTGCCCGAGCCGTTCCTGGTGGTGGCCACGCAGAACCCCATCGACCTCGACGGCACCTACCGGCTGCCTGAGGCCCAGCTCGACCGGTTCATGCTGCGCACCGCCATCGGCTACCCGGAGACCGACCACGAGCTGGACGTGCTGCGGCCCGGCAGCGGCGCGGGCGCGGTGGCCGCGGTGCCGACCGTCACCAGCCCAGCCCAGGTCGCCGAGTACGCCCGCCGCCTGGCGCTGCTGCACGTCGCCGACCCGATCCTGCGCTACATCGCGGACCTGGGCGCGGCCACCCGGGCCGACGACCGGCTGCGGCTGGGCGCCTCGACCCGCGGCCTGCGGTCGCTGGTGCGCTGCGTCCAGGTGCACGCCGCCGCGCACGGCCGCCACTTCGCCGTGCCCACCGACGTCCAGCGGCTGGTCGTCCCCGTGCTGGCGCACCGGCTGGTGCTCACCCGCGAGGCGCAGCTGGCCGGGATCGCCACGGCCGACGTGCTGGCCGACGTGCTCGACCGGGTCGAGGTGCCCCGGCCGACGGCGCGATGACCGCCCGGGGCGCGGTCGTCCTGGCCGCGGGGGCGCTGTGCGCGGGATGCGGGCTGTGGTGGCGGTACCCGGGCTTGGCGGCCTTGGGGTTCGCCCTCGTCGCGGTGGTGCTGCTGTCCGTTGTGGTCGTCCTGGTCGCCGCCCCGGTCGACGCGACGCGGGAGGTGCGGCCGCGCACGGTCCCGCGGCTGGCGGCCTGCACGGGGTCGGTGGCGGTGACCGGGATGGGCAGGCTGCCGGTCGAGGTGGTGGACCTGGTCGGCGGCTCGCCGGTCGCCTTGGACATCCCGGAGTCGGGGCGGGTGTCGTACCCGGTTCCGACGGAGCGGCGGGGTGTGGTGGCGGTGGGGCCGCTGACAGTGCGCAGGCACGGGCCTGCGGGGCTGGCGGTGTCGTCGCGGGTGGTTGCGGGTGAGGTGTCGGTGCGGGTGGTGCCGCGGGTGCTGCCGGTGCGCGGCCTGCCTGCCGGGGCGCGGCGGGGCCAGGTCGGCGCGGATGAGCGGGTCGAACGCGGGGGCACGGATCTGGTGGGGCTGCGCGAATACGTGCCCGGCGACGACCTCCGTCGGCTGCACTGGGCCACGAGCGCCCGCACGGGCACGCTGATGATCCGCGAGGACGCGGACCCGGCCCGTCCGCACCTGGCGGTGCTGCTGGACGACCGGGAGCCCGCGCATACCGCGGAGTCCTTTGAGGAGGCTGTGGAGGTCGCGGCGTCGCTGGTCGCCTCCGCTGCTGCGGCTGGCCACCCTGTCCGGCTGCTGTCGGCGTCGGGGTCGGTGGACGTGGAGGTGCTGGAGCCGGACGCGGCGGAAGCGTTGGCGGCTCTGGCCGATGTCGAGGCGTCAGCGGTGGAGGGCGTGGCTCCGGTGCCGGTTCGGGATCTGGACGTGGTGGCAGCCGTCGGCGCGTTCGCTGTGGACGAACTGATCCTTGCGGCGGGGCGTGGTGCTTTTGGAGTAGTGTTGGCGGTGGGGTCGGATGAGTCGGTGAGCGCCGGAGGCGCTGTCCTCGTCCTGCGCGGCCCATCCGCCGAATCCTTGCTACGCGCCTGGGACTCGGTGGTCGCATGACGCCGCACGGGACGTTGTCGGCGGGGAGCGC
Source organism: Actinokineospora sp. NPDC004072 (assembly GCF_053604195.1). Taxonomy (NCBI): domain Bacteria; kingdom Bacillati; phylum Actinomycetota; class Actinomycetes; order Pseudonocardiales; family Pseudonocardiaceae; genus Actinokineospora; species Actinokineospora sp. NPDC004072. The sequence goes on from NZ_JBSGHB010000008.1 coordinate 164,756, forward strand.
TGTGCCCCTGTTGCGTGGCTGGCCTGCTATCGGGCTGGTGCGCGCCCGGGACACGACGCCACAACTCGCGCGGAACACGACGCAACTTGTGCGGAACACGACGCCACCTGTGCGGGACACGACGCCACTTGGGCGGACGCGGTTCGCATGGGCGGATAGCGCGGTCTCTGCGTTGTCCGGCTGGGCTGTTCAGGTGCCGCTGCCTGCATGGGACTCGTTCGCGTGCAAGCGGTTCGTGAGCCCGTCCGGACCAGCCCGCCTGAGCAACGCTGCTCCTGGTCTGCGTGGCCGTTCTGCTGGCACGCCGCCTGTGCGTGCAAGGCTTGACGGTCGTACGGCGCAGGTCGGGCGGGCGTGGTTCGCGGGGCTGGTTGAGCCAGTCCGCGTGAGCGGTGCTGCCGGGCTGCGCAGTTGGGCGGCCAGGCTGTCTGTGCGAGTGCGGCTTGGGGGTCGCGTCGCGCAGGTCGGAGCGGCGTGGTTCGTGGCGCTGGCGGCGGCGCTCGGCGCGGGTGGCGTTGGTTCCCGGTTGTCTCGCCGGTTTGCTGGGGCGTCGCTGGCTGCTTGCTGCTCGACTTGGTTCGGGTGCAAGCGGTTGGTGGGCCTGGCTGGGCCAATCAGCTTGAGCGATGCTGCTCCTGGTCTGCGTGGCCGTTCTGCTGGCGGGAGTCCCGTGCGTGCGGAGCTTCGCGGTCGTACTGCACAGGCCGGGCGGGCGTGGTTCGCAGGGTTGGCTGGGCCAGTCCGCGTGAGCGGCGCTGCCGGGCTAGGCAGGTGGGCGGCCAGGTTGTCTGTGCGTGCGCGGTTTGGTGGTCGCGGCGCCCAGGCCGGATTGGCGTGGTTCATGGGGCTGGCGGCGGCAGGCTGCGCGAGTGGCGCTGGCTCCCCACTGTCTCGCCGGATTGCTGGGGTGTTGCTGGCTGCATGGTGCCCGGCGTGGTTCGGGTGCAAGCGGTTGGTGGGTCGGGCTGATCCCTGGGTGGCCAGTCGCTCTGCTGAGGCCTCTCTGCGTGCGCGGGGCTTGGTGGGGGTGTGATGCGCGGCGCGTGGGGGCGGTTTGGGTGGTCGGCTGGGGTGCTGGGCGTTGCGGTTGTGCCGTTGGCGCAGGGGTGGGCGGGGAGTTTGGCCTACCTGCTGTTCGCGGCGGCGATTGTGGTGGGGCATGGGCTGGTGGCTGCGGGGGCGCGGTTCGGTGGTGGGGCGGTGTTGGCCGTGTTGCTGCCTGCTGGGCTCTTCGGCGGGTACTTCGCAGCGCGCGGGGTTATCCCGGGTGGGCCGTTGGAGGTGTTGCGCGACAGCGTGCCGCGGCTGCTCACCGCGGCGAGGCCTGCGCCGCCGTCGGTCGACCTGCTGATGCCCGGTGTGGTCCTGGTGTTCTGCGTCGCCGTCCTGGCTGCGGTGTCGTTGCGGGGGACGCGCAAACTCGGGCCGCCGTTGGCCGCGATCGCGCTGTACGCCGCCGGTGCGCTGCTGACCGGTGGGCAGGCCGACCCGTACGGGCTGGTCGCGGTCGGTGTCGTCGCGGCTGTGCTGGCGGGGTGGGTGCGCATGGTCGAGGCGCCGTTGGTGCTCGGTGCGGTGATCGGGCTGGTCGCCGTCGTGCTGCCGGGGGCCAACGCCTTCGAGCCGCGGGAGCTGGTGCGGCCGCCGGTTGCCGATGTGCAGGTGGCCAACCCGCTGCCGAAGCTCGCGGCCTGGGCCGCCGCGCCCGACACCGAGCTGTTCCGGCTGCGCGGGCCGCAGGTGCCCGTGCGGCTGGCCGTGCTCGCCGACTACACCGGCGCCAGTTGGCGTGCCGCGGCGCTGTACGGCCCGCTCGGTGCGGTCGACGCGCCGGATCTGCCCGCGGGCGGGCGAGTGGAGGAGGTGTCGGTCGAGTTCGTCGTGGGCGCGCTCGACGGCACCTGGCTGCCCGGCGTCGGGCGGACGGTGTCGACCAGCATCGGCGACGCGCTGGTCGAGGCCGACTCCGGCGCGCTCGTGCTGCCCCGCGGACTCGTGCCCGGCCTGCGGTACTCGGTGCGCGGCGTGGTCGACGCGCCGACGGACGACGCGCTGGCCGCGGCCGGGGTGCCGGGCGGGACCGCCGTCGGGCGGTACCTGGCCCTGCCGAACCTGCCCACCGAACTCGCGGAGTACGCACGCAAGGCGGTGTCGGCCGCGCGCACGCCGTATGAGCAGGCGGTCGCCTTGGAGCAGGTCGTCCGGCTCGACCGGGTGCCCGACGCCGAAGCGCCGACCGGGTCGTCGTACGCGCGGATCGCGCAGTTCCTCTTCGGCGCTCCGGGCAGCCTCGGCGCGGGCAAGGGGACGGCCGAGCAGTTCGCCACCGCCTACGCCGTGCTGGCCAGGGCCGTCGGGCTGCCCACCCGGGTGGTCGTCGGCTTCCCGCCGGTGCCGGAGGGGCCCGACGGGTACCGGGTCGTGCGCGGCATCGACGCGACCGCGTGGCCGGAGGTGTACTTCGAGGGCTGGGGCTGGGTGCCGTTCGATCCGGTGTCGGGCACCGACAGCGGCCCGAGCGCGGCGGCTAAGCGCGAGGTGCTGGACCGGCTCGCGTCCATCACCGCCTCGCCGACGACGCCCCCGACCGGCATTCCGCCGCTGGTCCAACCGCCCGCCCCGGCGCCGGAGGCCGCGGCCCCGCCGCCGTCGCGGTGGCCGGTCGTCCTGCTGGGCCTGCCTGCGGTGCCGATCTTCCTGCTCGCCGCGCTGCGTGGCGCCCGCCGTTCCCGGCTACGGCGCGCGGGCGCGGCGGGCGCATGGCGGCACGTGCTCGACCTGCTCGTGGTGTCCGGCCAGGCCCCGGCCCCGCGGCTGCCCGCACCAGCGGTCGCCTCGGCGCTGCCCGCACCCGCGCCGCTGCTGGCGGATCTGGCGGACCGGGCGGCGTTCAGCCCCGAGGGCGACCGGTCGGGCGAGGAGCCGTGGCGGCTGGCGCGGGAGGTCCGACGAGCGGTGGCGCGCCGGGTTCCCTGGTACCGCAAGCTCTTGTGGCCCATCGACCCACGCCCGCTGCGCAAGCCCTAACGACTCACGCACACCCGATCCGACGCGCCCCGCTGCGTGGCCGGGTCGTCGAGCCCGATGGCCACGACCTGGAAGCAGTACTGGGATGCGGCGGGGTCGAGGCCGGTGACGACGAAGCTCGTCAGCCCCGCGGCGACGCTGGTGATGGGCGAGGGCGGCCCGTCCGCCGCGGTGACGTCGTAGATGACGAACTGCGCCCGACCGCCGGTCGGGTCCTCCCACAGCAACTCGGCCGAGTCCCCGCGATCGTCCACTTCGGTCAACACCGGGGCGACCGCGGGATCGCCGCCGGGCGGGATCGGCGCGGTGGAGGTCGTGGGCGGAGTCGTGGTGGGCGCGGTGTTCGGCACCCCTTCGCGGGTGGCCAGGAACCCGATCGCCACCCCGATGACGGCCGCGACCACCCCGGCGATGACGAACCCCCGCCACCGGCGTCCGGTGGCTGGTGCGGGATCGGGCTCAGCGGGGTCGGGCATCGCGGGGAAGCCCGGGATCGCCGCGGGGGAGAGCTTCGGCACCGTCGGCAGCTCCCCCCGCTGCCATGACGCCCCGTCGGACCACCCCGCGGGTTCGGCGTGCCCGACCCCGGGCCCGAACTCCGGCGGCACGGGCTCGCCGTGCCGGACGGTGAGATCAGCCAGCCGCCCGGTCATCGTCCCGCGCGGCTCCGGGGGCGGCGGAACGGCCGCGGGCGGTTCGGGCTGGGGAGTGGGCGTGGGCATCGGCCCAAAGTCCGGCAACCGAGTCGCTTCATCGCCCTCGATAGCCGGGTGCCCAGGAGTGACCGCAGTCGGCTCAACAGGTGCCGGGGGCTCGGAATCGGCCGTGCCAGCGGGGGTCGATGCCGCCGCAGAGGGCGAGAGGGGACGCGGACCCGTCGCGGACCCCGCGGATGGCGCGGGGGAGGCCGATGAGGTGGCGGCCTCCTGCTGCACGGCGGTCGGCGAGGAGGTGGTCGAGGGTGGGCTTGCCGGTGGGGCCGCAGTCAGTGGCGGGGTGGTGGCGGAAGGCGTGCTCGCCGAGGCAATGGTGGTGGCTGGGGGTGGGGTGCTTGCGGGTGGGGCGGTCGTCGGCGAGGTTGCGACCGCTTGTGGGGTCGCTGGGAGAGCGGGGGCCGGGGGTGAGGTCGGCGAGGGTGCCGCTGTTGGGGGTGCCGCTAGCGGGGGTGGTGCCTGCGGTGGGGGTGTGGGCGATGGGGGCGCGGCGGCTGGGGTGGGTGCGGACGGGGTTGGGCCGGTGGGGGGTGGGGTGGGGGCGGTGGGTTGCCAGCGGCGGAGGTCGGCGGCTATGGCGGTGAGGGTGTCGTGGAGGGTGGTGGCGTCGGGGTGGCGGTCTTCGCGGTTCTTGCTGAGGCAGCGGGTGATGGCCTCGGTGAGGGCGGGGGGTACGTCAGGGCGGGTGAGGGGGCGGGGGGTGGCGGAGCGGACTCGGGAGAGGTACGACAGGACGGTGTCTTCCTCGGGGGTGTCGCCTGCGAAGGGTGGGACGCCCATGAGGAGGGTGAAGAGGGTGGAGCCCAGGGACCACAGGTCGTCCGCGGCGGCGGGGGTGGCGCCGTCGAGCATCTGGGGGGCGGCGTGGCGGTAGCTGACCAGCTGCAGCGACGCGGAGTGGCCCGCGTCCGCGCCCCGGGCGATGCCGAAGTCCGCCAGCACGTACGACGTCGGCAGGACCAGCACGTTCTGCGGCTTCACGTCCCGGTGCAGGATTCCCTGCCGGTGGGCGAAGGCGAGGGCGTCGGCCACCGCGACGCCGGCGGCGACGACCTCGGCGACCGGCAGGGGGCCGTAGGTCATCAGCCGGTCGTGCAGGGAGCCCAGGTCGTAGTACTCCATGACGATGCACGGCCTGCCGTCCGGCAGCGTGCCGGTGTCCAGCACCGTGACGATGTGCGGGTGCTGGCGGCCGAGCCGGACGGTGATCTCCAGCTCGCGGCGGAAGCGGGCTTGGGTCGCCGGGTCGACCGCCTGCAGGGCCTTGATGGCCACGTCGCGGCCGAGCCCGTCCTGGCGGGCCCGGTAGACCGCCCCCTCACCGCCCTGGGCGATGAGCTGGAAACCGCTGTAGCCGGGGAGCCGCAGGTCCGGGCCAGTGGCAGGCGTCGGCTGCGGGGCCCACGCCCGCATCTCCTCCGCCGACAGGTCGTCCTGCACGCCACGCCCCCGCTTCTCCCCGGCGCATCGTAACGGTCGCACCCCGGGACGGGGTCGATCAGGAGTCGAGGAGTTCCCGCAGCGTGCGGACCCGCTCGGCCTCCACCGGGTGCTCCCAGCTGCGGCGCACCAGCCCGCCCGCGTGGATCGCGGTGACGCCGATGGCGCGCAGCGCGGGGACGTGGGCGTGGCGCAGGCCGCCGCCCGCCAGCAGCCGCGGGCCTGCCACCGGCCAGTCGGTGCGGGCGGCCAGCTGCGGCAGGCCGTCGCCGAGGCCGGTGGCCGAGCCCGCGGTGAGCACGGTGTCCAGGCCGGGCAGCCCGGCCACGTCCGCCCACGCCTTGCAGGCGTCCCCGGCGTGGTCGACGGCCCGGTGGAAGGTCCACGGGCAGCCGTCGACGGCCTCGACGACGGCCGAGGTCGCGGCGAGGTCGACCTCGCCGTCGGGGGTCAGGAAGCCGAAGACGAACTCCTCCGCGCCCGCCGCCCGCAGCGTGCGTGCCGCCTCGACCATGCGCTCCACCTCGGCCTCGTCCGCGGTGAACCCCGCCCCGCCGCGGACCATGACGCGCAGCGGGATGTTGACCGCCGCGCGCATCTCGGCCACCAGGGCCGGGTCCGGGGTGGTGCCGTCCTGGGACATGTCGGCGACGACCTCCAGGCGGTCCGCGCCGCCGCGCTCGGCGGCGCGGGCGTCCTCGGTCGTCAGGGCGATGATCTCCAGCAGTGGTGTGCGCACCCCTCCATAATGGGTCTAGACCAATTGGTCGGTCACGCCGGGGCCGTCCAGCCGTGGTTGGGCGGGGTGTCGCCGGGGCCGCGCAGCACGCAGAACTCGTTGCCCTCCGGGTCGGCCAGCACCGCCCAGCCGTAGCCGTCGGGCTTGCGCCGGTCGTCGACCATCGTCGCGCCGATGCCCAGCAGCCGCTCGACCTCGTCCTCGCGCCGCTCGTCGGGCTTCAGGCACAGGTGCAGCCGGTTCTTGACCGTCTTGGGCTCGGGGACCTGGGCGAAGAACAGCGCCGTGCCGCTGGGCAGCACGACGACCGCCTCCGGGTCGCCGGGCTGGTCGCCCTCGGCCAGCGGGCAGCCCACGACCTGCGACCAGAAGACCGCCAGCCCGTAGGCGTCCGCGCAGTCGACAACGATGTTCTGAACGGTGCTCGTCATGGTCGCAAACCGTTGCGGTCCCGACCCCGCCGCGTCAATCCGGTTTCAGCCCAGCCGCAGCTTGCCCACCCGGCCGCCGGGGCCCGACGCCCAGCACGCGCCGTCGCGGGCGCAGTCCACGCTGTCGAAGGCGCCGGTGTCGAACTGGCGCCACCGCAGGCCGCCGTCGAGGGTGATGTCGCTGCCGGTCGGCCCGACCGCGATGGCCACCGGCCGCAGCACCGGGTGCCAGGCGACCCCGGAGCGGTACCCCTGCGGCGCGCGCTCGGGACGCGCCCAGGTCCGCCCGCCGTCGCGGGTGACGCCCAGCGCGTCGACGCCGCCGGTCGGGTTCGTGTAGTCCCCGCCGACGGCGATCCCGCGCGAGCGGTCCCGGAACGCGGCGGCGTACACCCCGGCGCTCGGCCCGCTCGCCAGCACGGTGTCGTGCGCGGTCCAGGTGCGGCCGCGGTCGGCCGAGCGCAGCACGCGGGCGGTCGCGCCGCCGCCGGTGGACAGCCAGGCGTAGCGCCCGTCGGCCACCGTCAGGCACTGCCCGCTGGCGGCGAACCCGAACTCGCCCGGCAGCGCGGGCGGCATCCCGGCGTCGGGCACGACCTGCCAGCTCGCCCCGCCGTCATCGGTGCTCAGCACCCGGAACTTGCCGTCCACCGGGTCGCTCATGGCCAGGCCGTGCTTGCGGTCGAAGAAGGCCATGCAGTCGTAGAACGCCGTCGGCTCGGCGCTGCGGAAGGTCTCGGCCCACGTCGCGCCGCCGTCGGTGGTGCGGTAGATGCGGGACTGGTCGCCGGGGCCGATCGACATCACCACCGCGGTGCGGGCGTCGAACGCCTCGATGTCGCGCAGGTCGAGCCCCTCGCTGCCGTGCGGGGTGCTGCGCTGCCAGGTCCGTCCACTGTCGACGGTGCGCAGGACGGTGCCGCGCACCCCGCTGGCCCACGCCACCCGGGCGCTGACCGCGGCGAGGCCGCGCAGCTGGGCGTCGGTGCCGGTGGCGGTCAGCTGCCAGGTCAGGCCCGGTGCGGGGCCGGGGTCGCCGCGCCCGCTGCCGGCACCGCCACCAGCGCGGCCGCGACGAGCGCGGCCGTGGTCAAGGATCGCATCATGCCAGCGGACCGTAGCCGACCGGACGCGGACCGAACAGGACCGATCAGCGCATCAGACCGCGGTATGACGGGCTCCTCCGCCACGCACTGCTGGCGCGCGTGCGGTGGAGATGATCGAGTGGGAGCATGCCCGACCCCGTTCCCGCACCGCGGCTGCGGCCGCCCAGGAACCCCGTCGAACGCCGAGCCGTCGCCTGGTGGGCCGTCCAAGCCGTGATCGGGTGGGGGCTCATCCTCGTCGTGCTCGTGATCAGCGCGCTGGCCATCGCGCCCGCGCGCCCGTGGCTGCTGCTCGCCGCGGCGATCACCGCGGTGGCCTGCGTCGTCGACGCCGCCGTCATCTCCCGGGTGCGGTACCGGACGCACCGCTGGGAGGTCACCGACGACGCCGTGTACGCGCGGACGGGCTGGTTCTGGCAGGAGTGGCGGATCGCGCCGATGTCGCGCATCCAGACCGTCGACACCAGGCGCGGCCCGCTGGAGCAGCGCTTCGGCCTGTCGACGGTCACCGTGACCACCGCGTCGGCCCAGGGCGACATCCGCATCCCCGGCCTCGACCGCGCGATGGCCGCCGACCTGGTCCAGACCCTCACCGCGATCACCCAGGCGACCCCCGGCGATGCCACGTGAGCGGCGGCTGGCAGCGGCTCGACCGCCGGACCCTGCGGGTCACCGCGGTGAACCTGCTCGGCGTCGCGCTCGTCGCCGCCTTCCCCGCCTCGGTCTGGCTGCACGACACGGATCTGCCGGTGGCCGTCGTCGTGGCCGCGGGCGGGGTGCTGCTGGTCATCGGCGGCATCGCGCTGGACTGGCTGCGGCTGCGGCACACCCGCTACCGGGTCAGCGACGCGCTGGTGGAGCTGCGGCACGACTTCGTGGTGCACACCGCCAAGTCGATCCCGCGCGAGCGGGTGCGCAGCGTGGACATCGACGCCGGGCCTGCGCACCGCCTCTTCGGTGTGGTCAAGGTGCGCATCGGCACCGGCCAGCAGGACCGGGCGGGCGAGGTGATCACCTTCGACCCGCTGGACCGCGCCGTGGCCGAGCGGCTGCGGCGCGACCTGCTGCGCCGCGCCGAGGAGCCCCAGCCCGCCGAGCGCGGCGCGCTCGCCCAGGTGGACTGGGCGTGGCTGCGGTACGCGCCGCTGTCGGTGTCCACCCCGATCCTGGGCGCGGCGGCCTTCGGCGCGGTCATGCAGGGCGCGGAGTGGTTCGGCGTGCAGTCCGACGTCGTGCGCGTGGTCGGCGACCTGTTCTCGGGCCTGTCGCTCGTGGGCCTGATCGCCGTGCTGGTGGTGGTCGGGTTCGGCGTCGGCGTGGTCGGCTCGCTGGGGCTGTTCGTGGAGATGTGGTGGAACTACCGGCTCACCCGCGAGTCCGGCGCGCTGGTCATGCGCCGCGGGCTGATCACGACCCGCTCGCTGTCCCTGGAGGAGCGGCGGGTGCGCGGGCTGGAGCTGGTCGAGCCGCTGGCCTCGCGGCTGGTGGGCGCGGCCCGGCTGGACGCGGTGGCCACCGGCCTGCGGGTCAAGGACGAGAAGGGGCACGCCGTGCCGCGCACGCTCGCCCCCGCGATGCCCAGGGAGCTGGCGCAGCGGATCGCCGCCGCGGTCCTGGCCGAGTCGCCGCCGCCGACCGACCCCGGCGGGCTGACCCCGCACCCGCTGGCCGCGCGCCGACGGCGGGTGGTCTGGGCGGTCTCGGGCGTGCTGGTCCCGGTCGGCGTGCTCGTGCTGCTGGGCGCGCTGCTGACCGACGTGCTGCTGGTGATCGCCGGGGTGGTCGCCGCGGTCGGCGTGCCGGTCGCGGTCGCGCTCGCCTTCGACGCCTACCGCAACCTCGGGCACGGGCTGCGCGGGAAGTACCTGGTGGCCCGCTCCGGGGCGGTGCGCAGGCGCACGGTCGCCTTGCAGCGCACGGGCGTGATCGGCTGGGCGGGGGTCAGCTCGCCGTTCCAGCGCAGGCTGGGGCTGCTCAACCTGGTCGCCGTGACCTCGGCGAACAGCGGGTCGTACGTGATCCCGGACGTCGACGCGCGGGGCCTGGGCTTCGCCGAGGAGGCCGCCCCCGGCATCCTGGGCCAGTTCCTCGACCAGCCCGAGGCGTAGGCTGCCGGTCCGGGATGAGCAGACACACCACCTTCGTCGCCGTGGGCGACTCCTTCACCGAGGGCATGTCCGACGAACTGCCCGACGGCACCTGCCGCGGCTGGGCCGACCTGGTCGCCGCGCGCCTGGCCCAGGACACGCCCGGGTTCCGCTACGCCAACCTCGCCGTGCGCGGGAAGCTGGTCGGCCAGATCGTCGACGAGCAGGTCGGCTTGGCCGCGGCGATGCGACCGGACCTGGTCAGCTTCGCGGGCGGCATGAACGACGTCATGCGCCCCGGCTGCGACATCGACCTGGTCCTGCGGCGGGTCGACGAGGCCGCCGACCGCCTGGCCGCGTCGGCGGGCAGGCTGCTGCTGTTCCGGGTGATCGACCCCACCCGGCGCATGCGCAGCAGCGCGCGCCTGCTGCCGCGGATCAACCGGCTGATCGCCGCCGTCGACGCGGCGGCCGAGCGGCACGGCGCGATCGTGGTCGACCTGTTCTCGGCGCGGGTGTTCGACTCGCCCGCGCTGTGGGCCGACGACCGCATCCACCTCAACGCCGAGGGCCACCGCAGGGTGGCCGAGGCCGTGCTGTGCGCGCTGGGCCGCGACCCCGAGTTCGCCTGGGACGCCCCCGTCCCGCCCGCCCCGCCGCTGCCGTGGCGCGAGCGCGCCGCGGCCGAGCTGCGCTGGGCGCGCACGCACGCCCTGCCGTGGATCGGGCGCAGGCTGACCGGCCGCTCCTCCGGCGACGGCCGCCCGCCCAAGCGCCCGGACCTGACCCCGGTCACGCCGTAGCGGCCAGCTCCCCCAGGTGCGCCCGCAGCTGGGCGACCGCGGCGCGGCCCGCCCGGTTGGCCCCGATCGTGCTGGCCGACGGCCCGTAGCCGACCAGGTGGATGCGCGGGTCGGCGGTCACGCGGGTGCCGGTCATCGCGATGCCGCCGCCCGGCGACCGCAGCCGCAAGGGGGCCAGGTGGTCGAGGGCGGCGCGGAAGCCGGTCGCCCACAGGATGGTGTCGACCGCGGTCTCGCCGCCGTCGGCCCAGCGCACGCCGGTCGGGGTGATCTCGGTGAACACCGGCCTGCGCGCCAGCAGCCCGGAGGCGATGCCCGCCTCGATGCGCGGGGTGAGCGCGAGGTCGGTGACGCTGACCACGCTCGCGGGCGGCAGCCCGGCGGCGACCCGCTCGGCGACCTTGGCGACCGCGGCGCGGCCCCACTCCGGGGTGAACGGCTCGGCGCGGAAGACCGGTGGGCGGCGGGTGGCCCAGATCACCTCGGCGGCCACCGGCCCGATCTCCAGCACCGCCTCGATCGCCGAGGTCCCGCCGCCGACGACCACCACGCGCTCGCCGCGGAAGTCCTCGGGCGAGCGGTAGTCGACGCTGTGCAGCTGGCGGCCGCGGAAGGTCTCCTGGCCCGGGTAGCGCGGCCAGAAGGGCTTGTCCCAGGTGCCGGTGGCGTTGATCAGCGCGCGGGTGGTCCATGCGGCGCCGTCCTCCGCGGTGACCAGCAGGCGGCCGTCGCCCGCCTCGGCCACCGACCGCACCCGGACCGGCCTGCGCACGGGCAGGTCGAACTCGGCTTCGTAGCGGCCGAAGTAGTCGCTGATGGCCGCCGCGGCAGGCCGGGTCGGGTCGGCCGGGGGCAGGGCCATGCCCGGCAGGCTGTGGAAGCCGTGGACGTGCTCCATCACCAGCCCCGGCCTGCGGTGGGCCCACGCGCCGCCCGGCGTCGGGTTGGCGTCGAGGACGACGAAGTCCATGCCGTGCCTGCGCAGGAAGTAGGCGCTGGACAGGCCCGCCTGCCCGGCGCCGATCACCACCACGTCGGTATCCACACCGACGTCAACGCTCAGGCGGTCGACGAAATGCCCGGGCGCTCCAGGTAGGTCTTGTTCGGCGGGGCGAAGCCGAAGCCCGCGTAGAGGCCGTGGGCGTCGTTGGTGTGCAGCATCCAGCGGAACTGCGCGCCCGGCCCCTCCTCGATCATCCGGTGCACCAGCGCCTTGCCCAGGCCCTGCCCGCGGGCGCGCTCCAGCACGAACACATCCGCCAGGTAGGCCGAGCCGACCCCGTCGGACATCGCCCGCGCGAAGCCGACCTGCGCGCCGGTCGCGGTCTCGTACACCCCCACCACCCGCCACGCGCCGCGCAGCTGGGCCTCGAACTGCTCCCGGGTGCGCCAGCGGCCCCAGTACGGCTCGGTGGACAGGTACGCCCACACGGCGTCGACGTCGATGCGGTCCGGGTCGTCGTCTAATTCGTACACGCGCGCGAACCTACCTGCCCGCGGCGTAGCGGGCAGGTGATATCCCGACCGCGGCGCGGAACTCGCGGCTGAAGTGCGCCTGGTCGCTGAAGCCCAGGTCGGCGGCCAGCGCGGCCCAGTCGACCGCGCCCCCGGCGTCGACCTTGGCCGCGGCGTCGTGCATCCGGTAGCGGCGGATCACCCACTTCGGGCCGACGCCGACGTACTCGTTGAACAGCCGCTGCACCGAGCGCACCGTGCGGCCGAACCGCTCGGCGAGCTCGTCGACCCTGGTCAGCCCGCGGTCCTCGGCGATGGCGGCCACCAGCGCGCGGACCTCGTCGACCGCGGGGTCGGCTGGCGGGCGCAGCGGCAGCAGCAGGGCGTCGACCTCGTCGGCCTCAGGCACGCGGTTGGTGGGCAGGCCGGGCACCAGCTCGGCCGCGGCGAAGCGCTGGTCGGTCAGCACCGAGACCCGCCTGCCCAGCCACGGCCGGAAGCCGCCAGCGTGGAAGCGCACCCCGAGCACGTGCCCGCGCCCGACGAGCGTGCGCCGGAACAGCCCGTGCAGGACCCCGTACACCCAGGCGCCGTCGGGCTCGAACACCAGGTGCACGTTGGGGTGCGGCACGACCCGCTGGGTGAACTCCTCGGCGAGGTCCCAGGAGACCTGCCAGTAGTACTCCACGAACGGGGCCAGCGCCGGGGCGGGCGGGATCTTGCGCAGGTCGAACTTCGTGCGCGCCGTCCTGGGATCCAGGACGCCGGGGCTCACGTGGTCCAACTGCTGCACGCGGTTCACGGTAGACGCGCGCACCGACAGCCGTCGCGTTTGTTCAAGACACCGGGATTACGGTCGTTGGCATGGAACAGGACCTGATGGAGAAGGTGGCAGCCGCCGCCGTGGACATCGCCGCCAACGTCAAACCCGACCAGTACGACCTGCCGACCCCGTGCGCCGAGTACGACGTGCGCGCGCTCATCAACCACTTCACCCACTGGTCGGCGATCGTCCTGGAGCGGGCGGGCCGCAAGCAGCCGCCGCCGACCGACGGCGCGGAGGACGAGAGCACCGACTACGCCGCCAAGCCCGATTGGCCCGCGTTCTTCGCCACCCACGTGCAGCGCTCGGTCGCCGCGTGGCGCGAGCCGGGCGCCTGGGAGGGCGAGACGGTGCTGGCCTCCAGCCCGATGCCCGCGGCCACGATCGGCACGATGATGACCGCCGAGCTGGCCCTGCACGGCTGGGACCTCGCCGCGGCCACCGGCCAGACCTACACGCTGCCCGACGACGTGGCCGACGGCCTGCTGCGCACGGTGGAGAGCATGGCGGACATGGCGCGCCAGTGGGGCGCGTTCGGCCCGCAGGTGAGCGTCCCGGCGGACGCGCCCGCCCTCGACCGGGCCGTGGCGCTCAGCGGCCGCGACCCGGGGTGGAAGCCGTAGCCCCTCCCGGCATGGCAGTCTCGCGGGCATGGCGTGGGACGTGCTGGTGGTGGGCGGCGGGATAGCCGGGGTGTCGGTGGCCGCCGAGCTGGCCGCCCGCGGGTCGGTGCTGCTGGTGGAGGCCGAGGCCGAGCTGGCCAGGCACACCACCGGCCGCTCCGCCGCGGTCTACCTGCCCTCCTACGGCGGCCCGGTGGTCCGCGCGCTCACCGCGGCCTCCCGCGCCCGCTTCCCCGACGGCGTGCTCACCCCGCGCGACATGCTCTGGGTGACCACCGACGGGCCGTCCCCCGGGCGGCCGGGGGCGCGGCCGATCGACGTCGCGCGGGCGTGCGAGGTCTGCTCGGCGCTGCGGCCTGCGGCCATCACCGCCGCCGAGCTGGACGAGGGCACCGCCGACATCGACGCGATGGGCCTGCACCAGTCCTACGTCCGCGCCCTGCGCGCCGCGGGCGGGCAGATCCGCCGCGGCGCGCCGGTCACCGCCCTGACCAGGGACGGAGCGGGCTGGCGGGTCACCGCGGGCGGCGAGGAGGTCCGCGCGGGCACGGTCGTGGCCGCCGCCGGGGCGTGGACCGACCACCTCGCCGACCTGGCGGGCGTGCCGCGGCTGGGCCTGCGGCCGCTGCGCCGGACCATCGCCATCGCCGCGGGCGGGCCGGTCGACCCGGGGTGGCCGCTGGTCGCCGACACCGCCGAGCGCTTCTACTTCCGCCCCGAGTCCGGGGCGCTGCTGGTCTCGCCCGCCGACGAGACCCCCAGCGAGCCCTGCGACGCCCGGCCCGACGACCTCGACGTCGCGCTGGCCATCGACCGGGTCAACGCCGTCACCACCCTCGGCCTGCGCACGGTCCGCACCGCCTGGGCCGGGCTGCGCACCTTCGCCCCCGACCGCGATCCCGTCGTCGGCGCCAGCGCCGAGCACCCCGGCTTCGCGTTCTTCGCAGGCCAGGGCGGCTACGGCATCCAGATGGCCCCCGCGCTCGCCGCGCTGGGGGCCGCGCTGATCGCAGGCGAGACCCCGCCAGCCGACATCGCCGTCCCGCCTGCCGCGCTTTCACCGGATCGGTTCGTGTGACTAGTGTTACGCGCCAGTAAGCCGGAGGGAGCCCCCATGACGGACATGCGGTCGCGGCTCGCCGAGATCGTCGGCGCGGCCCACGTGCGCGACGGCGCGGACGCCGCCGAGGACTACGCCAAGGACGAGGGGCTGACCAGCGTCGCCACCCGGCCCGCGTTCGTGGTGACCCCCGCGGGGGCCGCCGAGGTCGCCGAGGTCCTCAAGCTCGCCACCGCCACCGGCACGCCGGTGACCGCCCGCGGCTCGGGCACCGGCCTGTCCGGGGCTGCGGTGCCGCGGCCGGAGTCGATCCTGGTGTCCTTCGAGCGGATGGCCCAGGTGCTGGAGATCGACACCGACAACCACGTCGCCGTCGTCCAGCCCGGCGTCACGCTGCGCGACCTCGACGCCAAGACCGCCGAGCACGGCCTGGTCTACCCGGTGTTCCCCGGCGAGCTGGGCGGCAGCCTCGGCGGCAACGTGGCCACCAACGCGGGCGGCATGCGCGCGGTCCGCTACGGCGTCACCCGCCACCACGTGCTCGGCGTCGAGGCCGTGCTGGCCACCGGCGAGGTGATCCGCTGCGGCGGCAAGTACGTCAAGGCCAGCACCGGCTACGACCTGACCCAGCTCATCGTCGGCTCGGAGGGCACGCTCGCCCTGGTCACCGAGGCCACGCTCAAGCTGCAGCCGCGCGTGGCCCACCAGGCCACCGTGCTCGCCCCCTTCGGCGACCTGGCCGCCGTGGTGCAGGCCGTGCCGAAGGTGGTCGCCAGCGGCATCGGCCCGCTCATCCTGGAGTACATCGACGCGATGACCATGGGCGCGATCACCTACACCCACGACCTGCAGCTGGGCATCCCCGACCAGGTGCGCGACACCTCCCAGGCGTACCTGGTGGTCATGCTGGAGAACCGCGACCCCGAGCGCCTCGACGACGACGTGGCCGCCACCGGCGAGCTGCTCACCGACCTCGGCGCGGTCGACGCCTACGTGCTGCCCGGCCCGTCGGCTCGCCGCCTGATCGAGGCCCGCGAGCAGGCGTTCCACACCGCCAAGAGCGCAGGGGCCGACGACATCATCGACACGGTCCTGCCGCGCGCCGCGCTGCCGGAGTTCATGGCCCGGGTGCAGCGCATCGCCCAGGCGAGCGAGACCTTCGTCGTCGGCTGCGGGCACGCAGGCGACGGCAACGTCCACCTCGCGGTGTTCCAGAAGGACCCCGACAAGCGCGCCAAGGCGCTGCGCGAGCTGTTCGCCACCAGCATGGAGCTGGGCGGGGCGATCTCCGGCGAGCACGGCGTCGGCCATGCCAAGAAGGCCTACTTCCTCGACCTGGAGGACCCGGCCAAGATCGCCCTGATGCGGCGGATCAAGCAGGCGTTCGACCCCGAGGGCGTGCTCAACCCTGGCGTCCTCATCGACTGACGGAAACGGATCACATGAACGGGGCACAATCGCTCATCCACACCCTCGTCGACTCCGGCGTCGAGGTCTGCTTCGCCAACCCGGGCACCTCGGAGATGCACTTCGTCGCGGCGCTGGACGCCGTGCCGCGGATGCGCGGGGTGCTGGCGCTGGCCGAGGGCGTGGTGACCGGCGCGGCCGACGGGTACGGCCGGATGGCCGACAAGCCGGCGGCGACCCTGCTGCACCTGGGCCCCGGCCTGGTCAACGGCATGGCGAACCTGCACAACGCCCGCCGCGCGCACACCCCGGTGGTCAACGTCATCGGCGACCACGCGCTGTCCCACAAGGGCTTCGACGCGCCGCTGGAGTCCGACATCGACGCGCTCAACGGCTGGACCCGCGGCTGGAGCCGCACCTCGACCGACACCGCCGCGGTGGGCAAGGACGCCGCCGAGGCCGTCGCCGCCGCGCGCGGGGGGCGCATCGCCAACCTGGTGCTGCCCGCCGACGTCTCCTGGGGCGAGGGCGGGCAGCCCGCCGCCGAGGTGGTCCCGCCCGCGCCGCAGGCGGTGGACGAGGCGCGCATCGCCGAGATCGCGGGCGTGCTCGGCGAGTCGACCGTCATCCTGCTCGGCGCAGGCGCCACCCGGGAGCGGGGGCTGCGCGCCGCCAGCCGGATCGCCGCCGCGACCGGGGCCAAGCTGTTCGCCGAGACCTTCCCGGCCCGCATCGAGCGCGGCGCGGGCCTGCCCGCCGTCGACCGCCTCGGCTACCTCGCCGAGCAGGTGCAGTGGCAGCTCACCGGGGTGACGACGCTGGTGCTGGTCGGGGCGAAGGCGCCGGTGTCGTTCTTCGCCTACCCCGGCAAGGCCAGCGAGCTGACCCCCGAGGGGTGCGCGGTGCACACCCTGGCGGAGCTGGGCGAGGACGCCGCCGACGCCCTCGACCGCCTCGCCGACCGCGTCGCCGCGGGCGTCGAGCCGGTCCTGCAGGCCCCCAGCCGCCCGGCGCTGCCCAGCGGCGACCTCACCCCGCAGAACTGGGCCGAGGTGGTCGGCGCGCTGCTGCCCGAGGGCGCGATCGTCTCCGACGAGGCCAACACCTCCGGCCTCATGATCCCGATGACCACCGCGGGCGCGCCCCGCCACGACGTGCTCACCCTGACCGGCGGCGCGATCGGCCAGGGCCTTCCGGTGGCCGTCGGCGCGGCGGTGGCCTGCCCGGACCGCCCGGTGATCTGCCTGCAGTCCGACGGCTCGGCGATGTACACCATCTCGGCGCTGTGGACGATGGCGCGGGAGAACCTGGACGTCACCACGATCCTGCTCAACAACCGCGCCTACGCCATCCTGCGGGTGGAGCTGTCCCGGGTGGGCGCGGAGGCCGCCGGGCCGAAGGCCAACTCGCTGCTCGACCTGTCCACCCCGGACCTGGACTTCGTCGCCATCGCCACCGGGATGGGCGTGCCCGCCACCCGGGCGCGCACGGCCGAGGAGCTGGCCGAGCAGTTCCAGCGGGCGCTGGCCGAGCCGGGCCCGCACCTGATCGAGGCGATGGTGCCCCCGCTGCTCTGAGCGGACGTGCGGGCGCCCCCGTCCCGCCCGGTCGGGACTGGGGGCGCCACGCCGCCGTTAAGCCTGCCGCGGGTTCAGCCGCCCGCGCCCTCCTCGATGTCGACGGCGTCCTCGTCGTGCTCGTGCTCGTCGCCCTGGTCGTCGCTCTCGTGGTCTGCGTAGTCCTCGTGGTCTGCGTTGGCCTCGTGACCTGCGTAGTCCTCTTCGTCATCGTCGTCCCAGACCACCCACTCCTCCAGCTGGGTCCAGGACACGCCGTCGGCCTGGGCGTGGATGAGCCAGGAGCCGTAGGACTGCCAGTCGCCGTACCAGAGGGTGTGCGGGTCGCCCTGGCTGCCGCCTGCGCCGGGGTCGATGAGGACGTGGCCGTCGGGTTCGACCGGGTGGCCGTTGGTGGCGGTCGCCGAGCTGGCGGCCAGGCCGCAGGCGAACAGCGCCGCGCCGATGATGGTGCCGAGTCGCCTTGCCGTGGTGCGCATCAAGTCACTCCTAGCTGGACGGACGATACGGTCACCTCGACTCTGGCACGCTCCAGGCCACACTGGACAGTCAGCGGTTCGAGTGGACCTGGCCGTCCCCGACTCGCGCGATCCGGTCGGCGTCCGCACCCACCGCGACGGCCCCCGCGCAGCGCGGCAGGCCAAACCCAACGACCGGGTGGACCCGATCGGGCCGTCAGGGTGACTCGTCAACCACCACCGGGCCCGGCGCCTCGCGGTCGGCGGCCGGGGCGCGCCGCTCGTCGACCCGGTTGCGGCGGGCGGCCTCGTTCACCTCGATCATGTCGGCAGCCCAGTCGCCGATCTCCCTGGCCACGTCGCGGACGGCGGTCGTGATGATCTGCGCGATCCGGCCTACGTGGTCGGCCGCGGAATCCGCCATCTCCTGGATGGTGTCCCTGCGCGTGTCGAACTCGCTGACCATCGGCTGCTCCCCAACTCGCGCCGCGCGCCGTGCGCGGTCGCACTCGACGGTACCGCTCCCGCGCCCCCGCAGCCGGTCCGGCGGCAGTGTCCACAGCAGACGCGGACGCCGCCGCCCCGGCCGGCCCCCTCGGCGGTCGGCGTAGCCGGGGGTCCGCCGAATGCCGTCGATGGCCACCGACAACCGGACGAATTACCCAGATCGGAACCGCGTCACCCACCCGTGGCGGCGGCGGTGGCGGTGATCGTGTCCGAAGTGGTTTGGTGCACGGTTGTCACCTGAACGAGGAGCTTCCGGGTGGCTAGCGGAGGTGAGCCGGTTCGGCATATTCACCGAGGCTGTCAAGGTAACGGTGGTGTCAGGTAGCTGTAGCGCCACCGTCGAGTCTCTACTTCGGTGAAGCCTTGTGCACCAGAAATGGAGCGCCGGTCGAGGCTGGTTGTCAACGTGGAAAGCTGTTAAAACCGCAACAAGGTGGTCGGATACCAGGTGGAACACGCGCGTACGCTCACCGGGGTGAGCGAAGTGGCCCTCGGGATCCGGCAGGAACGCAAACGACGCACCCGGCAGGCGCTGCTGGACGCCGCCTTGCGCCTGCTGGAGCGCAGCAGCCTGGCCGGGCTGAGCCTGCGCGAGGTCACCCGCGAGGTCGGGATCGTCCCCACCGCCTTCTACCGGCACTTCGCCTCGATGGACGAGCTCGGCGTCGCCCTGGTCGAGGAGAGCATGCGCACGCTGCGCGGCATGCTTCGCGACGCCCGCCGCGCCAAAGTGGACGATGCCATCCGCGGCTCGGTGCGGATCATCGCCGACGAGGTGCTCGCCCACGAGAACCACTTCCGCTTCCTGGTCCGCGAGCGCCACGGCGGCGTCCCCGAGGTGCGCCGGGCCATCGCCACCGAGCTGCGCTTCGTCGGCAGCGAGCTGGCCACCGACCTGGCCCGCTTCCCGGGGCTGTCCGCGTGGGGCACCGAGGACCTGCGGATGGCCGCCGACCTGATGGTCTCGGGCATGCTCGGCATCGTCACCGCCCTGCTGGACTGCCCGCGCGACCCCGAGCACGTCGCCGAGGCGATGCGGGTGGGGGAGCGGCAGCTGCGGATCATCGCCCTGGGCATGGCGCAGTGGCGCGGCCGGGGCGCGTAGCGGCGGCAAGCCGGACGTACGGACTGCGAATTTCGCAGGCATCCGCGCAGGTCAGAACCTGGTTGCCGGGTAACGGCAACTGGCATGCCCTGCCGCGGGCCACCCCGGAGGTGGTAAACCATCGCCTGTGACGGCCAACACTCGCGTAGGCGTCCCGAAGGAGTCCGCTCCGGGTGAGCGGCGGGTGGCGCTGGTGCCCAAAGTCGTCGAACGGCTGCGCGCCCGCGGCGTCGACGTCGTCATCGAGCCGGGCGCGGCCACCGCGGCCCTGATCCCCGACGCGGCCTACACCGCCGCGGGCGCCGTGCTCGGCGACCCGTGGCAGGCCGACCTGGTGGTCAAGGTCGCCGCCCCCACCGCCGACGAGGTGGCCCGGCTCAAACCCGGGGCGGCGGTGATCGGCTTCCTGGCCCCGCTCACCGACCCGGCGGGCGTCGCGGCGCTCAAGGCCGCCGGGGTCACCGGGTTCGCGATGGAGTCCATCCCGCGCATCTCCCGCGCCCAGTCGATGGACGCGCTGTCCTCGCAGGCCAACGTCGCCGGGTACCGCGCCGCGCTGCTGGCCGCCGAGCGGCTGACCCGGTTCTTCCCGATGCTCACCACCGCGGCGGGCACCGTCCCGCCTGCCAAGGTGCTCGTCCTCGGCGCGGGCGTCGCCGGCCTGCAAGCCCTGGCCACCGCCCGCAGGCTCGGCGCCCACACCACCGGCTACGACGTGCGCCCCGAGGTCGCCGAGCAGGTCCGCTCGGTCGGCGCGCAGTGGCTGGACCTGGGCATCGAGGCCACCGGCAGCGGCGGCTACGCCCGCGCCCTCACCGACGCCGAGCGCGCCGAGCAGCAGCGCCAGCTCGGCAAGGCCATCGGCGGCTTCGACGCGGTGATCACCACCGCCCAGGTCCCCGGCAAGCCGGCACCGCGGCTGGTCACCGCCGAGGCCGTGCGCGGGATGCGGCCGGGCGCGGTGGTCGTCGACCTCGCCGGGGAGTCCGGCGGCAACTGCGAGCTGAGCGAGCCCGGCGGCACCGTCGTGGCCTACGACGTCACCGTCACCGCCCCGCTGAACCTGCCCGCCACCATGCCCGAGCACGCCAGCGAGCTGTACGCGCGCAACGTGCTCGCCCTGATCGAACTGCTCATCACCGACGACGGCGCGCTCGCGCCCGACTTCGCCGACGAGATCGTGCGCGGGGCGTGCGTGACGCGGGAGGGGGAGTAGATGCTGCTGCAGAACCTGGCGGTGCTCGTGCTCGCGGGCTTCGTCGGCTTCCTGGTGATCTCCAAGGTGCCCAACACCCTGCACACCCCGCTGATGTCGGGCACCAACGCCATCCACGGCATCGTGCTCCTCGGCGGCCTGATCGTGCTCGGCCTGGGCGCCGAGGGCACGCTGGACAAGATCCTGCTGGTCATCGCCATCGCCTTCGGCACCATCAACGTCGTCGGCGGCTTCCTCGTCACCGACCGCATGCTCGGCATGTTCAAGGGCCGCTCGGACAAGGACGGCAAGCGATGACGGCGGTCCAGATCCTCTACATCGTCGCCTTCGCCCTCTTCGTCTACGGGCTCATGGGGCTGACCGGCCCCCGCACGGCCGTGCGCGGCAACTGGATCGCCGCGGCGGGCATGGGCGTGGCCGTGGTCGCCACGCTGATGATCCCCGGCATGGGCAACTGGTGGCTGATCCTGCTCGGCCTGGCCATCGGCACCGCGGTCGGCGTGCCGTCGGCGCGGCAGGTGAAGATGACCGCGATGCCGCAGATGGTCGCGCTGTTCAACGGCGTCGGCGGCGGCGCGGTCGCGCTGATCGCCTGGGTGGAGTTCCGCCAGACCGAGGGCTACGCCCACGAGGCGGCCTACGTCGCAGTCGCCAGCCTGTTCGCCGCGCTGGTCGGCTCGATCTCCTTCTGGGGCTCGCTGATCGCCTTCGGCAAGCTGCAGGAGGTCCTGCCCGGGCGGCCGATCGGCGCGGGCAAGCTCCAGCAGCCGATCAACCTGCTGCTGTTCGCGGGCGCGCTCGCCTGCGGGGTCGCCATCGTCGCCGGGGCGTCGGCCGAGCTGCTGGTCATCGGGCTGCTGGTGCTGGCGGCCGCGCTGGGCGTGCTGGTGGTGCTGCCCATCGGCGGGGCGGACATGCCGGTGGTCATCTCCCTGCTCAACGCGCTCACCGGGCTGAGCGCCGCGGCGATGGGCCTGGCGCTGGACAACACCGCGCTGATCGTCGCGGGCATGATCGTCGGCGCGTCCGGCACGATCCTGACCAACCTGATGGCCAAGGCGATGAACCGCTCCATCCCGGCCATCGTGGCGGGCGGCTTCGGCGGGGGCGGCGGCCCGGCCGCCGAGGTCGACGGCGACCGCACCGTCCGGCGCACCAGCGCCGCCGACGCCGCGATCCAGCTCGCCTACGCCAACCAGGTCGTCGTGGTGCCCGGCTACGGCATGGCCGTCGCGCAGGCCCAGCACGCCGTGCGCGAGATGGCCGACCTGCTGGAGGCCCGCGGCGTCGCGGTCTACTACGCCATCCACCCGGTGGCGGGCCGCATGCCCGGCCACATGAACGTCCTGCTCGCCGAGGCCGACGTGCCCTACGAGCGGCTCAAGGAGATGGACGAGATCAACGGCGAGTTCGCCCGCACCGACGTCGCCCTGGTGATCGGCGCCAACGACGTCACCAACCCCGCCGCGCGCACCGACCCCTCGTCGCCGATCTACGGCATGCCGATCCTCAACGTCGACGAGAGCCGGTCGGTGATCGTCCTCAAGCGGGGCATGGCCACCGGCTTCGCGGGCGTGGACAACACCCTGTACTTCGACCCCAAGACGGCGATGCTCTTCGGCGACGCGAAGGCATCGGTGTCCGAGGTGACCGAGGAGCTGAAGAACCTGTAGCCGCGACCGCGAAAGACCAGCTTATTCGCTGGTCGCGCGGGTATCGGCGAAAGGCGTCGGCGCTGGCGGCCGCCCACCGGATTCCACATCCTGGGCGCCAGGGCGCGGGGTCGACCCGCCACCGCCCGCCCTCGACCGAATTGACAGACACCCGTCACCCGGGTGCCTGCCAACCCCGCGGACTAGCTGTGCGCTTCCTGGAATCGCATCACCAGCGCCTGCGGGATGCGGCCGCGCTCGGCGATGGCCTCGCCCTGGCTGCGGGCCCATTCCCGGATGGCCTGGTTGTCCGGCTTGTCGGCGGCCTGGGCCTTGCGCGCCGCGCCCTTGCCGCGCTTGCCCCCGGTCTTGCGGGCGTGGCCGACGAACTCCGCCAGCGACTCGCGCAGGCGGGCGGCGTTCTCCGCGGACAGATCGATCAGGAAGTCCGTGCCGTCGAGGGCGAAGGCGACGGTCTCGTCGGCCTTGCCACCGTCGAGATCATCCACCAACTCGACAACGGTCTTCTGTGCCACGGTTTCCTCCGCGTGTGTGTGCCAGTCTGGGAATCGGCTTGTCGGAATATCCCCCCGCCGATGCTCATGAGCTTATCGGCACCACCCGCCCGCCGACATCGGGCCGCGCCGAGATGCCCGAAACGGCTGCCGGAACAATCTCCGGGCGCAATTGTGCCGTTGCCTTCGAACAAGGCATTTCGCTAGCCGGTGACCGCCAGCCGCAGCGCCCGGTCGGCGATCCCGCGCAGGTCCGGGTCGGCGGGGTCGGACGGTTTGTCCAGCCAGACGGCCTGCACGACTTTCACGCTGTTGCCCTCGCGGCCGGTGACGAAGACCGCGGAGTCGAAGGCCGGGGCGAGCCCGTCGGGCCACGCGCCGTTGACGTCGCGGACGCCGCCGGTGCCCGGCTGCTCGGCCACCGCCCGCAGCTCCGCGGCCGTGGCGCTCGCGGCGAAGCGCAGCACCGCCACCAGCACCGCGGCCCGGTCGCCGCCCGCGGTGGCCGCGTAGCGGACCCGGACGACCTCGTCGCAGCGGTTGCGCTCCAGCCAGGCCCGCACGTCCCCGTACGCCGCCGCCGCGCAGTCCGGCCCGGCGGTCGTGCCGTGCTCGGTGAACGCCACGCCGTCCACGCCGACGGGCGCGGCCGGGCGCGGCTGCTGCTGCGGCGGCGCCTGCGACGCGGAGTCGCCCGAGCCGATGGCCAGCACCACCCCGACGACCAGCAGCAGCACGACCAGCGCAGCGGCGGCGACCGGCAGCCAGCGCGGCCCGCGCCGCGCCACCTGCCCGCGCGGCGCTGGCGTGGGCGCGCGGACGGCGGACTTGGGGATGAACGTGGTCGCCGCGGCGGGCGCGGTCTCCGGGAACCCCTCGGCGACCAGCTCCGCCACGCCCAGCCGCGCCTGCGGGTGCAGCGCCTCCAGGATCTTCATGGCCTGCGGGGCCGCGCACGGGTGGTCGTAGCCCGCCAGCTCGCGCGCCGCGGTCAGCAGCGTCAGGGGTTCCGGGTGCAGGATGCGCACCCCGCGCACGAGATCGGCCGTGGGCTGCACGACCTGCTTGACGTAGGGCCCGACGGCGATCACCACGCCCACCGGCAGCGGCTCGACCCGCGCGGCCTGGAGCCGCTCGGTGACCGCGGCGCCCGCGGCCAGCGCCTCAGCGCCCGGGTTCGCCGACCCGCCCGCGTCCGGGCGCACCAGCGGCCACCCGTCGGTCTTCCAGCCCCCGCCCAGCGGGGCCTCCAGCCGCACCGCCGGGTCCGGCAGGTCGACCCCGGAGACCACGACCACCCCGCGCGGCAGCACCACCACCGCGTCGATGGGCCGGGGGCAGCCCGGGGGGCGCACCCCGATCAGCGCGACCCCGCCGAGCACGGCCCCGCCCTGGCCCCAGGCGGCGAGCGCGGCGCGGACGTCGGCGCCGACCGCGGTGCCGGGTTCCCCGATTCGCACCAGCCGCACGGCACACCTCCCGATCGGCAGGATTCCCGTCAGTATCCGGATCACCACGCTAGCGGGCGCGGTGTTCACCGGAACGGGTGGGCGTGGGGCGCGCGTGGTCTTCGTGGTTCGTGTGGCCAAAGTGTTCGGTTGCGGGCACAATGGCAGCCGGGTAACACCGCGCACGTGCCGAGAGCGGGCAGTCGGGGCGTCGGGGACGTAGGGGAAGACGATCCTCGTCGAGCACCGGAGGTCAGCAGTGAGCACCCGTGGCAACACCCGTGGCGTGGTGTACGTCCACTCGTCGCCGACTGCGGTATGCCCGCACGTCGAGTGGGCGATCTCCGGCACGCTGGAGGTCCGCGCAGAGCTGCGCTGGACACCGCAGCCCGCCGCACCCGGCCAGCTGCGCGCCGAGTACGCCTGGACCGGCGCGCCCGGCAGCGGCGGCAAGCTGGCCGCGGCGCTGCGCGCCTGGCCGATGATCCGCTTCGAGGTCACCGAGGACCCGAGCCCCGGGGTCGACGGCGAGCGCTGGTGCTACGCGCCCGCGCTCGGCATCTGGCACGCCCGCACCAGCGCCAACGGCGACATCGTCGTCGGCGAGGACCAGCTGCGCGCGCTGGCCGCGGGCGCCCGCGCGGGGGAGTCCTTCGCCTTCGGCGTGGACGAGCTGCTCGGCGCGTCCTGGGACGAGGCGCTGGAGCCCTACCGCAGGGCGGGTGACGGCGCGCCCATCACCTGGTTGCACCAGGTGGGCTAGCGTTGGCCGGTGCGCTCCGAACGGCAGACCTGGCTGCTCCCCGCGGTCCTGCTCGCGGTGATGGTCACCGCGGCGGGCGGCCTGCTCGCCCGTGACCTCTACGCCGAGTCGGCCCCGCCCACCCAGCAGCCGGTGCTGCCCAGCGAGACCCCGCTGCCGCGGTCGGAGCAGCCCGGCTCGCGCGCGGTGGAGGGCACCGAGGACGCCGTGCGCCACCCGATGTACGAGACGGTCCGCCAGCTCCTGCAGACGCACTTCGACGCGATCAACGGCCGCAACTACGAGCGCTGGATGACCACGGTCACCTCCGCGCACATCAAGAACCGGCCGGAGGAGGACTGGCGCGCGGCCTACCGCTCGACGCAGGACGGCGGCGTGGTGGTGTACCGGATCGAGAGCGGCCCGCCCGACCAGGCCCGGGTCCTGCTGGGCTTCGTCAGCACCCAGGACATCGCCGACGCGCCCCCGGAGCTGCCGGAGGAGTGCATCCAGTGGCACGTCGTCTACGCCCTGGCCGTGGAGAACGGCGCGTGGCGCATCGACGCGGGCGCGACCGGCGCCAGCCCCCAGCACGAAGCCTGCGCTGAGGGCTGACGGCCGGAACCCGGCTTATGCGGTGAAGGCCAGGGCCACGTTGTGCCCGCCGAAGCCGAAGGAGTCGTTGATCGCCGCCTGCAGCTCCACCTTGCGCGGCTGGCCCGACACGACGTCCAGCGCGATCCGCGGGTCGAGCTGCTCCAGGTTGCGCGTGGCGGGGATGATCCCGTAGTAGATCGACAGGATCGTGAAGATGCTCTCCACCGCGCCCGCGCCGCCGACCAGGTGGCCCAGCGCGGACTTCGGCGCGGTCAGCACCACGTGCTCGCCCAGCGCCTTGCGGATCGCGGCGGCCTCGCCGACGTCGCCGACCACCGTCGAGGTGGCGTGCGCGTTGACGTGCCCGATGTCGGCCGGGGTCAGCCCGGCCATCGCCACCGCGTGCTCGATGGCCCGGATCTGGCCGATGCCCTCGGGGTGGTTGCCGGTGATGTGGTGGGCGTCGGAGGTCATCCCGTAGCCCGCCAGCCGCCCGTACACCCGGGCGCCGCGCGCGGCGGCGTGGTCGGCGCGCTCCAGCACCAGCACGCCTGCGCCCTCGCCGAGCACGAACCCGTCGCGCTCGGTGTCGAACGGGCGCGAGGCCCGGTCCGGCTCGTCGTTGCGGGTCGAGAGCGTGCGCGACTGGGCGAACCCGGCCACGGTGATCGGGTGGATGCACGCCTCGGCCCCGCCGGCGACGACCACGTCGGCGCGGCCGTTCTGGATCATCTGGTAGGCGTTGGCCAGGCCCTCGGCGCCGGAGGCGCAGGCCGAGGCCGGGGAGTGCACGCCAGCGCGGGCGCGCAGCTCGATGCCCACGTGGGCGGCCGGGCCGTTGGGCATCAGCATCGGCACCGTCAGCGGCGAGACCTTGCGCAGCCCCTGCGTCTCCAGGATGTCGTCCTGGTTCAGCAGGGTCAGCGGGCCGCCGATCCCGGTGCCGATGCTGACCCCGAGCCGCTCGGGGTCGACGGGCTCGTGCTCGTCGTCGGGCAGCTCGAAGCCCGCGTCCGCCCAAGCCTCCCGGGCCGCGATCAGCGCGATCTGCTCGCAGCGGTCGAGCCTGCGGGCCTGCACGCGCGGCAGCACCTCGGCGGGGTCGACCGCCAGCGGCGCCGACAGCCGCGCGGGCAGGTCGAAGCGCTCGACCCACTCCGCGTCGTTGGCGCGGATGCCGTTCTCGCCCGCCAGCAGTGCTTCCCAAGTGGCGGACACGGTCCCACCGAGCGGCGTGGTCGCGCCCATTCCGGTGATGACGACGTCAACGTTGCTCATGGGTATTCCTTCGCAAGCGGGAGTGGCCCGGGATTGCCTGGGGGGTGGATCAGACGTGCGCGGAGACGTACTTGACCGCGTCGCCGACCGTCTTGAGGTTGGCCAGCTCGTCGTCGGGGATCTTCACGCCGAACTTGTCCTCGGCCTGGACCGCGATCTCGACCATCGACAGGGAGTCGATGTCCAGGTCGTCCACGAAGGACTTGTCCTCGGTCACGTCGTCGGGCGAAACACCCGCGACCTCTTCGACGATCTCCCCGAGGCCGGCGAGGATCTGCTCGTCGCTGGGCTTCTCCGCCATTGCTGACGTCCTTCCTTGTTGTGCCGACCGGGCCGGTACCGCACCGCCCGGAATACTCGCTATGGGCAGATCACGGCCTGCCCGGCGTAGGACAGGCCCGCGCCGAAGCCGATCAGCAGCGCCACGTCGCCGGGCTTAACCCGGCCTGCGGCGCGCATGTGGTCCATCGCCATCGGGATCGACGCCGATGAGGTGTTGCCCGAGAACACGATGTCGTCGGCGACGACCATGTCCTCGCGGGCGCCCTTGGCCCGCAGGCGCTTGGCGATCGCCTCGACGATGCGCAGGTTCGCCTGGTGCGGGATGAGCACGTCGACGTCGGCGGGCTCCAGGCCCGCCGCCTCCAGCGCCCGCAGCGCGATCGGCGCGATCTGCGTGGTGGCCCACCGGAAGACCGACTGGCCCTCCTGGAAGATCCACCGGTTGTCCCGCATGTAGATCATGTCGACCAGGTCGCCCGCGCTGCCCCAGACCACCGGGCCGATGCCCGGGGTGTCGGCCGGGCCGACCACCGCGGCGCCAGCGCCGTCGGCGAAGATGATCGCGTTGGCCCGGTCGACCGGGTCCACCCAGTCGGTCAGCTTCTCCGCGCCGATCACCAGCACCCGCCGCGACGAGCCCGCGCGGACGAGGTCGGATGCGGTGTTGAGGGCGTAGCAGAAGCCCGCGCACGCGGCGTTGAGGTCGAACGCGCCAGCGGCCTTGACCCCGATCCGGTCGGCGACCTGGGCCGCGCCGTTGGGGATGGGGGTGGGCATGGTGCAGTTGGCCAGGATCACGGTGTCCATGTCGGACGGCGCCAAGCCCGCGTCGGCCAAGGCCTTGGACCCGGCGATGACGGCCATGTCGACCAGCAGCTCGTCCTTGGCGGCGAAGCGGCGCTCCCGGATGCCGACCCGCTCGCGGATCCACTCGTCGGTGGTGTCCATGATCTGCGAGAGGTCGTCGTTGGTGACGACCCGCTCGGGCTGGTGGCTGCCCACGCCCATCAGGCGGGTCGCGGCCGCGCCCTGGGTGATGCGCAGTGCGGTCATGCGGTGGTGCTCCCGATCAGCTCGGCCACCGTGTCGAGGTCGGCGGGGGTCTTGAGGGCCACGGTGGGGACGCCCTTCAGCTCGCGCTTGGCCAGGCCGACGAGCGCTCCCGCTGGCGGGAACTCGACGATCGCCGAGACGCCCGCGTCCCGCATCGCCGCCATGCACAGGTCCCAGCGCACGGGGTTGGTGACCTGCTCGACGAGGCGGGACAGCACGTCGGCCCCGGTGGTGACGACGCCGCCGTCGCGGTTGGACAGCAGCCGGGCAGCCGGGTCGGCCGGGGTGGCCAGCGTCGCGGCGTGGGCGGCCAGCGCCTCTTGGGCGGGGGCCATGTAGCGGGTGTGGAAGGCGCCTGCGACCTTCAGGGTGATCGCCTTGGCGCCCTCCGGCGGCTCGGCGGCCAGCTCCTTGAGCGCCTGCGCCGACCCGGCGGCCACGATCTGGCCCGCCCCGTTGCGGTTGGCGGCGACGAGGTCGAGCTCGGCGAGGCGGGCCAGGATGGCCTCCTCGGTGCCGCGGACCAGCGCGGCCATCCCGGTCGGCTCCAGCTCGCAGGCCGCGGCCATCGCCCGCCCGCGCACCGCGGCCAGGGCGACGGCGTCGCGCTCGGTCAGCGAGCCCGCCATCGCGGCCGCGGCGAACTCGCCGATGGAGTGGCCCGCGTAGACGACGTCCGCGGGCAGCTCGACGCGCTCGCGCAGGGCCGCGTGGGCCAGCAGGGTGGCGGCGACGATCAGCGGCTGGGTGATCGCGGTGTCCTTGATCTCCTCGGCGTCGGCCGTGGTGCCCAGCCGCGCCAGGTCCAGCCCGCTGACCTCGGAGAACTCCGCGAGGCGCGCGGCGGTGCCGGGGAGGTCGAGCCAAGGCGCGAGCATGCCCGGGGTCTGCGAGCCCTGTCCGGGGGCCAGTAGCGCGATCACGGGTCCACTGAACACTGTCGGCGGCCTCCGCGCGCATGTCGTGGCTCACGAAGTCAGCCCGGCTGGATTGTAGGAACCCTCCAAAAGTTACCGGTCGATGAACGCTGTGGGCCTCGGTGCGTTGTTCAGTCTGGTGGGGTGAGCCTGATCACCACAGGCCCCGCGCGCGGGAGAGCCTGCCCACGGCCAGCGCGACCCGCAGCACCAGCGCGTCCCGCGGGTCGGCGGCGTTGCGCCCGGTGAACTCCGCGGCCTTGCGCAGCCGGTACCGCACGGTGTTCGGGTGGACGAAGAGCTGGCGGGCGCAGGTCTCCAGCACCCCGCCGGTGCTCAGGTAGGTCTCGACGGTCTCCAGCAGCGCCCCGCCCGCCTCCTCCAGCGGCCGGGCCACCCGGTCGATGAGCTGCCACTCGGCCTCCGGGTCGCCCGCCAGGGCCCGCTCGGGCAGCAGGTCGGCCGAGCGCACCGGCCGCGGCGCCTCCGGCCAGGCCACCACGGCCCGCAGCCCCGACAGCGCGTCGGCGGCGCTGCGGTGGGCCTCGGCCAGGCTGGCCACGGTCGGCCCCGCCACCACCGGCCCGTCGCCGAACGCGGTGGCCATGCGCCGCAGCACCTCCAGATCCGCGGCGGTGTCGGTGGTGCCCGCGAGGACCACGACGAGCCGGGAGCCCTGGACGCCGAGCAGGGCCGGACGGCCCGCCCGCGCGGCCCGGCTGCGCACCTCGTAGACGACGGTCGGCGGGTCGTCCGACGGCGGGTTGCCGACCAGCACGGTGGCCTCGGCCGCCGGGTCCCAGCCCAGGGCGGCCGCGCGGGAGAGCAGCGACTCTTCGGCGTCCCCGCGGACGATGCCGTCGACCACCAGCGCCTCCAGGCGCGCGTCCCACGCGCCGCGCGCCTCCGCGGCCGAGGCGTAGGACATCGCGGAGGCGAAGGCGACCTCCCGCCCGTAGCGGAGCACGGCCTCGGACAGGACCGCCCGCTCGTCGTCGTCGGCCGCCAGGTCGGGGACCATCTCCTCGAACACCTGCAGCGAGACGCGGACCAGCTCGACGGTCTGGCGGAGGCTGATCCAGCGGGACAGCTCGCGGGGGGCGCCGCGGAAGGTGTCGGTCGTCAGGCGCAGGGCCTCGCGCGGGTCCTTCAGCCACGCGGTGAACCCCGCCACCCCGCTCTGCGCGACCAGCGAGACGCTGGCCCGCTGGTCGGCGGGCATGCGGCCGAACCAGGGGAATTCGCGGTCCATCGCGGTGACGGCGGCGGCGGCCAGCTTGCCGGAGGCGCGCTCGACCGCGGCCAGGGTTTCCGCGGACAGCCTGGGGGTCACGCCGTCCAGAGTCCCACACGTTCGGGCGTGCCCCGCCACCCGCCAACGAGCCCCCCGAACCAGCCGACCCACAGGAACCACACCGGCGTGTGGCTTGCTGCGGGGGTGGTGGGGGACGGCTCGCCTTCGGCGTTGCGCCGAATTAAGAGCGCCCTCGCCGGGCGGGCAGGTCTCCAGGATGGTGGCCGGACTTGCCTGCCATCCCGTCGACCTCCCGGAGGGTTACCACACCCAGGGCGGGGGTGCGGAGCGTGCGTTTTCGCGGTATGGGTCCTGGCGGACCCATACCTGCAAGCTGCGGTTTTGGTGGAGGGCCGCACCCCCGCCCTGGGTGTGGTAAGGCTGCGCCAGGTCGACGGGATGGCAGGCAAGTCCTGCTTCGGGGGGTTCCCGGCTTCTCTAACCCTTGTGGGTGAGTCTTCGGGGTTCGTTGTGAATGGGATGGGGTATCCGGCCTCGCCGTGTTCGCGGACCTCTGTACGGAATCGGCCCTCACGCCGGGTCGGAACCAGCCGCACCGTGGGGGTCTGGGGGCTCGGCCCCCAGATGTAGTTCCGAACCAACTCCAGGCGAAGCGCGAAGCGCGAGCAGGAGTTGCCTAGTTGGGAGGCCGCCCGGCATGTCGGTGCGCTCGATGCCGGGCGGCCATCTCCCCGGTCCCCACCGGTGATTCCACTATGGAGGGCTGCGGGTGGGGTTGCAGGGTGGGATAAGGGAATTCCCCCATTCGTGGGGCTCGTTGCGGTTGCCGGGTGTTGGGCGGGGGGAAAGGATCACACAGGACAGTTGTGTCCATTGGGAGGTCGTGATGGGTGAAGAGCTCCGCCAAGGGCTTGGGGCGGCGTGGTCGATGGTGGCCACGTTCGTGCCGAAGCTGCTGGCTTTCCTGGTCATCCTGTTCATCGGGTGGCTGATCGCGAAGGCGGTGGCCAAGGGGTTGTCGATGCTGATGGGGAAGCTCGGGTTCGGGCGGCTCATGGAGCGGACGGGGATGCACAACCTGACCCGCAACTCCGGCATCGATCCCGGCAACATCATCGTCAAGCTCGTCTACTACTTCATTCTGCTGATCGCCTTGCAGTTGGCGTTCGGGGTGTTCGGGCAGTCGAACCCGGTGAGCCAGCTGCTGAACGAGGTGATCGCGTTCCTGCCGCGCATCCTGGTGGCGATCGTGCTGGTGATCGTGGCGGCCGCGGTGGGCCGGGTCGTGCGGGATCTGGTGACCAGCGCGTTGGGGAATCGGCCCTACGCGCGGGCGATCGGCACCGGGACCTATGTCTTCATCCTGGCGCTGGGCATCATCGCGGCGCTCAACCAGATCAACATCGCCACGACGGTCACGATGCCGGTGCTGATCACCGTGCTGGCGACCGTGGGCGCGATCGCGGCCATCGGGCTCGGCGGCGGGCTGGTCAAGCCCATGCAGGAGCGGTGGGGCGGCTGGCTGGAGCGGGCGCAGGCGCAGATGGGCGGCGGCGCGCCGCAGCCCAGGAGCGAGCACGCGCCGGGGGCGGGGACCGCGCAGACCGCGGTGCGGCAGGGGGCCGCGCCGACCGGCGGGACCTCGGCCGCGGACGCGCCGACGCCGCCGTCGGGGTTCGAGCAGCGGCCGCGCTGAGCGCGCGCGGGGTGCGGAGGGGTGTCGGGCGGGGGCCCGCGCCCCTCCGCCGCGTTCGGGGGGAACATCGACACCAGCACCCGCGACCTGGGGAGGACGCATGCACGTGCTGGTGGATTCCGGCTTCACCGCCTTCGGCCAGACGGTCACCTGGGCCGAGCTGATCGGGCAGGTGTTCGCGCTGGCGGTGGTGTTCCTGGCCGAGCGGCGGACGCTGTGGACGTGGCCGGTGCAGCTGGTGTCGGTGGGGCTGCTGTTCGCCGTCTACGTCAGCGCCCACCTCGGCGGGCTGGCGATCAGGCAGGTGGTGGTCGGGCTGATCGCGGTCTACGGCTGGTGGGCGTGGGTGCGGCGGCGCGATCCGGTGTTCGGGGTCGCGGTGCGGCGGGCGACGCCGGGGGAGCTGGCCGTGGTGGGCGCCTGCTACGCGGCCGGGACGGTCGGGTTCGCGCTGGTGCTGGCCGCGCTGGACGCCTCGTGGGCGCCGTGGCCGGATGCGGCGATCTTCGTCGGGACGGTCGTCGCCTTCGCCATGCAGGCCCGCGGCGTCGTGGAGTTCTGGCTGGTCTGGCTGGTGGTGGACGCGGTCGGGGTGCCGCTGCAGATCGCGTCCGGGCTGTGGTTCAGCGCGGCGGTCTACCTGGTCTTCGCCGGGCTGGTCGTGCACGGGTGGGTGAGCTGGTTCCGCTCGGCGCGGGCCCAGCTCGCCCTGCGGTGAGGGCGAGCCGGGCCCCGACGGCACTAGGCCACGCCCGGGTCCGAGGTCTGCGGACCGGCGGCGGTGACGTCGTCGATGCGGTAGCGGCGGGCCGCCTCCTCGGCCTGGGCGGCGTCGATGTCGCCGCGGCGGGCCAGGGCGGTCAGCACGCCGACGGTGATCGACTCGGCGTCGACCATGAAGTGGCGGCGGGCGGCCGGGCGGGTGTCGGAGAAGCCGAACCCGTCGGTGCCCAGGGTGACCATGTCGGTGGGCACCCACGGCCGGATCAGGTCCGGCACGGCGCTCATCCAGTCCGAGACCGCCACGACCGGGCCGGGCTGCCCGGACAGCGCCGAGGTGACGTAGGGCACGCGCGGCTCGGCGCCCGGGTGCAGCAGGTTGCGGCGCTCGGTGTCCACGCCGTCGCGGCGCAGCTCCGTCCACGACGTCGCCGACCACACGTCGGCCCGCACGCCCCACTCCTCGGCCAGCATCTCCTGGGCCTTGAGCGCCCACGGCAGCGCGACGCCGGAGGCCAGCACCTGCGCGCGCGGCCCGTCGCCCTCGGCCTGCCGGTAGCGGTACAGACCGCGCAGCAGGCCCTCCACGTCCAGGTCCTCCGGCTCGGCGGGCTGGACGTACGGGTCGTTGTAGACCGTCAGGTAGTAGTAGATGTCCTCGGCCTGCTCGCCGTACATGCGGCGCAGGCCGTCCTTGACGATGTGGGCGATCTCGTAGCCCCACGCCGCGTCGTAGGCCACCACGGCCGGGTTGGTCGCGGCCAGCAGCAGCGAGTGCCCGTCGTTGTGCTGCAGTCCCTCGCCGGTCAGCGTCGTGCGGCCCGCGGTGGCGCCGAGCACGAAGCCGCGCGCCATCTGGTCGGCGGCGGCCCACAGGCCGTCGCCGGTGCGCTGGAAGCCGAACATCGAGTAGAAGATGTAGACCGGGATCATCGGCTCGCCGTGCGTGGCGTACGAGGTGCCCGCCGCGGTGAACGACGCCGTCGAGCCCGCCTCGTTGATGCCCTCGTGCAGGATCTGGCCCTGCTCGCTCTCCTTGTAGCTGAGCATGAGCGAGGCGTCGACCGAGGTGTAGAGCTGGCCCTGCGGGTTGTAGATCTTCTGCGTCGGGAACATCGAGTCCATGCCGAACGTGCGCGCCTCGTCCGGGATGATCGGCACCAGGCGCGGGCCGATCTCCGGGTCCTTGGCCAGGTCGCGGACCAGCCGGACGAACGCCATCGTGGTGGCGACCTCCTGCTTGCCCGAGCCGCGGCGCACCACGTCGTAGACCTTGTCCCCGGGCAGCACGAGGGCCTTGGCCTTGCCCCGGCGCTCCGGCAGGTACCCGCCGAGCTGGCGGCGGCGCTCCTGCATGTACTGGATCTCCGGCGCGTCGTTGCCCGGGTGGTAGTACGGCGGCAGGTACGGGTCGTGCTCCAGCTCCGCGTCCTCGATCGGGATGCGCAGGGTGTCGCGGAACAGCTTGAGGTCCTTCAGCGCCATCTTCTTCATCTGGTGCGTGGCGTTGCGGGCCTCGAAGTGCGGGCCGAGGTTGTAGCCCTTGATCGTCTTGGCCAGGATCACCGTCGGCTGGCCCACGTGGTCGACCGCGGCCTGGTAGGCGGCGTAGACCTTGCGGTAGTCGTGGCCGCCGCGCTTGAGGTTCCAGATCTCCTGGTCCGACATCGGCTCGACCAGGGCCTTGGTCCGCGGGTCGCGGCCGAAGAAGTGCTCGCGGACGAAGGCGCCGTCGTTGGCCTTGTAGGTCTGGTAGTCCCCGTCCGGGGTCTGGTTCATCAGGTTGACCAGCGCGCCGTCGCGGTCGGCGTGCAGCAGCGCGTCCCACTCGCGGCCCCAGATGACCTTGATGACGTTCCAGCCCGCGCCGCGGAAGTAGGACTCCAGCTCCTGGATGATCTTGCCGTTGCCGCGCACCGGGCCGTCCAGGCGCTGCAGGTTGCAGTTGATCACGAAGGTGAGGTTGTCGAGCTGCTCGTTGGCCGCGACGTGGATCAGCCCGCGCGACTCCGGCTCGTCCATCTCGCCGTCGCCGAGGAAGGCCCACACGTGCTGCTGGGAGGTGTCCTTGATGCCGCGCGCGTGCAGGTAGCGGTTGAACCGCGCCTGGTAGATCGCGTTCATCGGGCCCAGGCCCATGGAGACGGTCGGGAACTCCCAGAAGTCGGGCATCAGCCGCGGGTGCGGGTAGGAGGGCAGGCCGCCGCCCGGGCCCGCGTGCGAGAGCTCCTGGCGGAACCCGTCGAGCTGGTCGGCGGAGATGCGGCCCTCCAGGAAGGCCCGGGCGTAGATGCCGGGGGAGGCGTGGCCCTGCACGAAGATCTGGTCGCCGCCGCCGGGGTGGTCCTTGCCGCGGAAGAACCAGTTGAAGCCGACCTCGTAGAGCGCGGCCGAGGAGGCGTAGGTCGAGATGTGCCCGCCGACGCCGACGCCGGGGCGCTGCGCGCGGTGCACGGTCATGGCCGCGTTCCAGCGGATCCACGCCCGGTAGCGGCGCTCGACCTCCTCATCGCCGGGGAACCAGGGCTCCTTCTCGGTCGGGATGGTGTTGACGTAGTCCGTGCTGGTGAGCGCGGGCACGCCGACGTGGCTCTCCCGGGCGCGCTCGAGCAGGCGCAGCATCAGGTAGCGGGCGCGCTGCTGGCCCCCCGAGGCGAGCGCGGCGTCGAACGACTCCAGCCACTCCGACGTCTCCTCCGGGTCGATGTCGGGGAGGTACGCCGCGAGGCCGTCGCGGATCACGCGCACGCGCTCGGGGGTTCCCGGGCTGTTCTGGGAGGCCAAGAGGAACTCCAGACTGGGTCGTTGGGACGAGTAACGCGCGCGCGTGTGCGCGCGCGTGTGTGGGGACCACTCTGCCATGTTCCGCTGAATCGAGATTGACGTCATCCTTACTGGTCAGTAGGGGTGCCCGGGGGCAGCGTGGCGTACACCATCGCGGCGTGTCGGGAAGCAGACGGTTGCGCAGGTGGGCACTGTCAGTGTTCGCTATCGCCTAACCGAACAGGCATTACGCTCCTCGGACGGGACTTCAACGGCCCCGGCGGGACGTGCGAGCGGGACTGGAGGAAAGACACCGTGGTGGCCGCGGGAGACGCCGGGTACGCAGGCGTCGCCGACAAATTGGGGATCACAGCCGACGACGTGGTCCAGGAGATCGGCTGGGATGAGGACGTCGACGACGAGATCCGCGCCGCAGTCGAGGAGCGCATCGGCAGCGAGCTGCTCGACGAGGACGCCGACGACGTGGTCGACGTCGTGCTGCTCTGGTGGCGGGAGGGCGACGGCGACCTCGTCGACGCGCTCATGGACGCCATCGG
The DNA here is from genome assembly GCF_053604195.1 of Actinokineospora sp. NPDC004072. Taxonomy (NCBI): domain Bacteria; kingdom Bacillati; phylum Actinomycetota; class Actinomycetes; order Pseudonocardiales; family Pseudonocardiaceae; genus Actinokineospora; species Actinokineospora sp. NPDC004072. Next base: position 200,808 of record NZ_JBSGHB010000008.1, read on the forward strand.
ACCCCTCGCCGACAGCGGGGTGATCTGGGTGCTGACCCCCAAGACCGGCCGCCCGGCCCACGTCGAGCCCAGCGAGATCGCCGAGGCGGCGCCGACCGCGGGCCTGTCGCAGACCTCCAGCATCAGCCTGGGCAACGACTGGATCGGCACCCGCCTCGTCTCGCCCAAGTCCGTCAAGACCAAACGCTGAGTCCGGGTCGAACACCCGGGCGGTGTCCCGTCCGGGTGCCCTAGGCTTGGGCGCGGTACCAGGCCCATGAGTATTCGGAGGACTCCGCACGATGGCGATCGAGGTCGGCTCCAAGGCTCCGGACTTCACCCTCAACGACTACAACAAGCAGCCCGTCACGCTGTCGTCGTTCGCGGGCGAGAAGAACGTGCTGCTCGTGTTCTACCCGTTCGCCTTCAGCGGCATCTGCACGGGCGAGCTCTGCCAGGTCCGCGATGAGCTGTCGGACTACTCGGACAAGGACGTCCAGGTCATCGGCGTCTCCGTGGACACCCCGTTCAGCCTCAAGGCGTGGGCCGACCAGCAGGGCTACACCTTCCCCCTGCTCTCGGACTTCTGGCCGCACGGCGAGGTCGCCAAGACCTACGGCGTCTTCCACGAGGACGCGGGCCTGGCCCTCCGCGGCACCTTCCTCATCGACAAGACCGGCACGGTCCGCTACGCCGAGGTCAACGCCCCCGGCGAAGCCCGCGACCAGGCGGCCTGGAAGAAGGCCGTGGCCGAGTTGGCATAAGGTTTGCCGGGTTCCACGGCTTTCCCCGTGGGACCTTGCGGGCGTATAGCTCAGCGGAAGAGCACTCGGCTTACACCCGAGCGGTCGCAGGTTCAAATCCTGCTGCGCCCACCAGTAGCTCTGATTGATCTGCCGCCAGACGCGCGGCGGAGACTCAGGAGATGCGCACCGCGCGCGAAGAGCCGAAGGCAACGCGCTTCTTCGCTTCGCGCAGGAATGACTTTCAGTCCTTGACGACTGAGGGCCGCCCGCCCGTCTCCATAAACTCCACCAACCCCTGCCGCACCGTGGCAATGTCAACTTCAGCATCGGCCTGCACCTCGCTGAGGTTGCCCATGTACACATACTCGACTCGCTTGCTGGGATCGCCGTCGCCCTTGGTGCTGCCGCCATCTGCCACGTGGTACTGGATGAAGCCCTTGCCCTGCCCAAGCCCAACCTCCAGCACCGGCAGCCGCTGACCCTTGATGTTGAGCTGAATCATGGCGCCGCAGCGATGACCTGCGGTTTCTGCGAGCACGCGGTCAACCAAGGCGTTCAGGTCTTCTACCGTCCGCAACACGTACGCCGGTTCGCCTGGACCGTAGTCGTTCTCAGCAGCCTGGTCATACCACGCCTCTAGTTCGACCACTTCTGTCCTCCTGTGAAGGTCTTGCGGTAGTTCGGGCCGTGGACGGTTAGCGTGTAGCCCTCGGGCAAGAGTATCGGCAGCAATTGGTCACAGCCGTAGATGCCTCGGCACGGGACGTTGTTCAGGACGACCTGCGTGTGCGTGGCTTTCGTTCGCCGTGCACGCACAACCGCCTTCATCTCGACATGCGCCGTGGTGGCAGGCTCCCGAGCGGGCGGCATTCCGGCGGCCTGCAGCAACCGCCAGGCTTCAGCCGCATCCTCGTCGTATCCGCTGACGATCGATGTCTCTCCGCCCCTGCCGTCGAACCACTTGCCGTGCGTCTTCTTACCGGTCGGATTGGGCGTCGGTACCTGCGGTGGCAATGTTGCCCGGATGGCGTCGGCTTGGTCGCGGTCGAACTTGGCGGGCGTTGTCGCCGAACTGGTGGGCTTGATGGTCGGGTGGTTGGCCGCGCGATCCTGTGAGGCGACGGTTCGAGCACGCGGCACTGGTTTCGGTGGTGCCTCACCTTCAGCGATGTCCGCCAGGTACTGCTGAATGAGCTGGCGAGCGTGCTCAACCAGCCGGTACACCTGCCCGAGCTGCTGCCGGGCATGGTCGAGCAGAGCGAGCGCTTGCCCGGCTTCCGGGCGTTGGCTGCCTCGGGTGGCAGCGGCCACCAGGCGGTTGGCTTGGTCGATGAGTTCCAATGCCTGAACGGCGGGGGTGACGTCGAGAGCGGCGAACGCTTGCCGCAACTCTGTTGCCGTCTTCTCGATCGACACAGCGCCCCCTGTGCAGCCTGTACGCAGGTCGAAAGTACGACAGCCGTTTCAGCGCCTCAAGCAACCGTCCAACAACTCCACCATCCGGCTCTCATGTCCCTTTCTCGGGCAGTGGCAGAGCCGCTGACACCCACTTCGGTAGCGGCTCGGCGTCGTTGACCCTCGTCGGTGGGTTTGAGGTTCCTAGGTGGTCACCCATGTCGCGCGCAGGTGGAAGCCGTCCTGTTCTGCCTGCTCAGCGGTGAATCGGACATGGTCGCCGCGCAGGAGAACTCGGTAGCCCCCGGCTTCGACTACTCGGTGGCTTGCGGGATCGATGGACGAGAAATGGGCCCACACCGGCTGGTCGAGGTCCGCGGAAGAAATTACGCCCCAACCTTCTTCTTCGTGCCCACTCGGTGATGACACCGGTGTACGTCCTTGCGTCGTCGAAGCTCATTTGCGTCCCTGCTGTGGTGGTCCGGAGTTCGGGCTGGCGCCTGGGAGCCCTCTAGATGCGGCAGTGTCGGAGGGTGGGCATAGGGTCGCGGCGACGGTGAGAGTGGGGAGGTTGGGGTGAGCGAGGAGATCGGGCCGCTTGTTGCGCGGACCATCACCACCCGGGCGGTGGATGGGCGGACGATGGTCGGGCACGTCGTGCTCTGTCGGGATGATGAGTTCGTCGCGGTGTGGCAGGTGAGTGCGGATGGGTTGGCCACGGGGGCTTGGGTGGTGCCGGTGGCGGAGGCGTTCGGGGAGGCGGCGGGGTGGTTGGTGAGTTGCTGCGCGCAGCGGGCGGTTATCGATGTGGATACGCGGGATGCGGTGGGGACGTTGAACGAGTTGCGGGCGGCTGCCGGGGTGGGTGGGGCGCAGCCGCGGGTGGTGTCGCTTGTGGACGGGTTGGCGGAGATCAGCGCGATCCGCACGGCGTGTGCTGAGGCCGTTGCGGAGCGCAAGCAGGCCAAGGGGGTGGAGTGGCCGGTGGATCTGCCCGCTGCGGCCCCCACGGACCTCGATGGCTTCCGGGAGCTGGCCCGGCTGCCCCGACCCCGCGCCGACCGCGAGATCGCCGCTGAGGCGCTGCTGCGGTGCGCTCTGGTCGGGTGGGTCGTGCAGCGGTGGAAGGAGACGGTGACGGCCGTGCGCAGGCGCAGCTACCTGCAGGAGCTGGCCGTCCCAGCGCTGCTGCCGCCGCGCTGGGAGGCCGTGCTCTGCGACGCCTTCGCCGACTAGCGGACGCGCTCCAGGTCCTCGTCGCCGGGGGAGTCCGCGGCCAGGGCGGTCGCCGGGGCCGTGGCGTTCTTCTTGCGCTTGCGGACCAAGTGGACGATGACGAAGACCAGCACCGCGCCGCCGACGATGAAGGCGCCGCCGCGGCCCATGTGCTTCTCGATCTCCTTGGCGGCCTCGCCCAGGGCCGCGCCGATGGCGATGTGGACGGCCGACCAGCAGGCCGCGCCCGCGACCACCGCGGGCAGGAACTTGCGGTACGGCAGGCCCGACGTGCCCGCCGCCGCCGGGGTCAGCGTGCGCACCACCGGCAGGAAGCGGGCGAAGAACACCGCCCACGCCCCGCGCCTGCGCAGGATGCCCGTGGCCTTGTCCCAGCCGTCGACGCCGTACTTCTGGATGAGCTTGGTCTCCCGCAGCCGCGGCCCGAACCGCCTGCCGATGCCGTAGCCGATGGAGTCGCCCGTGCCCGCGCAGACGGTGACCACCGCCCACAGCACCAGGAAGCGCGCGGGCGTGTTCACCGTGGTCGCGGCGATGAGCAGACCGCCCTCGCCCGGCGCGATGAAGCCCAGGCCGACGGTGCACTCCGCCAGCACCAGGCCGCCGGTCGCGGCCACCAGCGCAGGCTGCGGCAGCGCCTGAAGCCATTCCAGGACGTCGGTCAGCAGAGCCACGAAACCCCCTTGAAGATCGCGGCTCCCCGCTGGCGCCGCCCGTGCAGTCTTTCGTTCAGAGGCAGCGTGTCATAACCGGGTTCCCCCTGAATCAACCCCGGAGATGACCCGGGCGTATCACTTCCGCAGTAGGGCCGAGATCTCCTGGCGCGCCTCGCCCGCCTCGGCGAGGTGGCGCAGGTTCTCCGGCACCTGGTCGCCGCGGTGGGCCACGGCCTGGGTGTAGAGCCTGCCCGCGCGGTACGACGAGCGCACCAGGGGACCGGCCATGACGCCCGCGTAGCCGATCGCCTCGGCGGTCTCCTTGTGGGTCAGGAACTCCTCGGGCTTCACCCAGCGCTCGACGGGGTGGTGGCGCACGCTCGGGCGCAGGTACTGGGTGATCGTGATGATCTCGCAGCCCGCGTCGTGCAGGTCGTGCAGCGCCTCGGTGACCTCGTCGGGGGTCTCGCCCATGCCCAGGATCAGGTTGGACTTGGTCACCAGGCCCTCGGCGCGGGCGCGGGTGATGACCTCGAGCGAGCGCTCGTACCGGAAGCCGGGGCGGATGCGCTTGAAGATCCGCGGCACGGTCTCGACGTTGTGCGCGAGCACCTCCGGCCGGGACGAGAACACCTCGGCGAGCTGGTCGGGCTCGGCGTTGAAGTCCGGGATCAGCAGCTCGACGCCGGTGCCCGGGTTGAGCGCGTGGATCTGGCGCACGGTCTCGGCGTAGAGCCAGGCGCCGCCGTCGGGCAGGTCGTCGCGGGCCACGCCGGTGACGGTGGAGTAGCGCAGGCCCATCGCCTGCACCGACTCGGCGACCCGGCGCGGCTCCTCGCGGTCGAACTCGGCGGGCTTGCCGGTGTCGATCTGGCAGAAGTCGCAGCGGCGGGTGCACTGGTCGCCGCCGATGAGGAAGGTGGCCTCGCGGTCCTCCCAGCACTCGTAGATGTTGGGGCAGCCCGCCTCCTCGCACACCGTGTGCAGGCCCTCGCGGCGGACGAGGCCCTTGAGCTCGCGGTACTCCGGGCCCATCTTCGCCCGGGTCTTGATCCACGAGGGCTTCTTCTCGATCGGCGTCTCGCTGTTGCGCACTTCCAGCCGCAGCAGCTTCCGACCCTCAGGCGTCACGGTCACGCCAGCCAGGCTACGCCGGGCCCGCACGTGAGCGGCATCACGCGGGGTCGGGATCGACGCCGGTCAGCTCGGCGGTCAGCGCCCAGAGGCGGCGGCCGAGGTCGGGGTTGCGGGCGGCGGCGCGCGGCCGCGACCGGCCCGGCCTGCCCCAGGCCCCTGCCAAGCCCTGCGGGCCGAAGTAGTCCCCGCCCGCGACGCCGGGGGCGGTGGCCGCGTAGAGCTGGGGGAGCGCGCCCCTGGCCACGGTCTGCGCGATGAGTCGGTTGCCTGATGAGACGATCGAGGTCAGCCGCTGGGCCAACGGGCCGGAGCCGCGCGAGCGGGCGGAGTTGGCGGCCAGCTCGCTGTCGGACAGGCCGGGGTGGGCGGCCACGCTCAGCACCGCCGACCCGGCCGCGCGCAGCCGCCGGTCCAGCTCGACCGCGAAGATCAGGTTCGCCAGCTTGGACGCGCTGTAGGCGCCCGCGGCGCGGTAGCGGCGGCGCTCCCAGTTCAGGTCGGACAGGTCCAGGCCGGGGCCGCGGTGCAGCAGGCTGGACACGGTGACCACGCGGCCGGTGATGGCGGGCATGAGCAGCCAGGTCAGCGCCGCGTGGCCCAGGTGGTTGGTGCCGATCTGGAGTTCGAAGCCGTCGACCGTGGCGCCCTTGGGCGGGGTCATGATCCCCGCGTTGTTCATCAGGATGTCGAGCCGGTCGCCGGTGCGCTCGCGGACCTCGGCGGCGGCCTTGCGCACCGACGCGAGGTCGGCGAGGTCGATGTGTAGCAGCTCGGCCGCGCCGTCGATGGTGGCCAGGGCGGCCTTGCCCTTCGCCAGCGAGCGGCAGCCCATGATCACGTGCGCGCCGCGGCCCGCGAGCACCTGCGCGCTGCGCAGGCCCAGCCCGGAGTTCGCCCCGGTGACCAGCACCGTCCGTCCGGTCAGGTCGGGGATGTCGGCTTCGCTCCACGCCATCGGCTCGCCCTTCTCCTGGTGACTGCGGCCCATGCTAGGGCGATCACCATGAGAACGGCCTCAGGCGCTGGCGACCAGCCTGCGCAGGAACTGCTCGACGCGGCCGCCGCGGTGGCGCTCGCGGCTCGGCGCGCTGCGGATCAGCGCCAGGTAGGCCGCGCCGACCCGGGCGACCTCGGCGGCGGGTTCGGCGGGCTCGGCCAGGCCCGCGGCGACGGCCAGCATCCGCTGCTCGCCCTCGATCGCGGGTGCGAGCACGGGCTCCTCGGCGTGGGCGTCGAGTACGCGGCGCAACACCGGGTGCTCGGCCGCGGTGGCCCGCCACGCCTGCGCGACGGCTTCGACCGGGTCGACGTCCGGGTCGCGCTCGGCCTCGGCCTGGGCCAGCCCCACGCGGCCGGTCAGGCGCACCGACCAGCGGTAGTGCAGGGCCAGCAGCACCTCGCCCCGGTCGGCGAACTCCGCCGCGGCCTGCGCGGGGAAGGGCAGCGGGCCCTCCGGGTCCTGCCGCGCCAGGTCCAGCACCGCGTCCAAGGCGTCCCGCCTGCGGTAGTAGTCCGTCCAGCTCATGGTCTCGTCCCCTCTGCGTGACCTGCGCCATACCGTGGGTTTGCGGCATACCGTCGGTATGGCACCGAACGTACCACGAGTACGTACCTGCGGTATGTCGTAATGTTGTGAAGGTGGTGACAGCGCAGTCGCGGAAGGCGGATTACAGCGAGTCGACCCGGCAGGCGCTGGTCGATTCCGCCGTCTCGCTGTTCACCGAGGGCGGCTACGCCGCGACGTCGCTGGACGCCGTGGCCCGCCGGGCGCGGGTGACCAAAGGCGCGCTCTACCACCACTTCAGCGGCAAGCAGGCGTTGTTCGAGGCCGCGTTCGACGCCGTGGAGGTCGCCGTGATGACCCGGCTCGGCGAGGTCGTGGCGGGCGGCCCCGACGGCGTCTGGGAGCGGGCGATCAACGGCGTGCAGGCGTACGTGCGGGTGTGCCTGGAACCGGCCTACCAGCGGATCGTCGTCCACGAAGGCCCGGTGGTGATGGGCTGGGAGCGCTGGCGGGCCGCCGAGGAGCACTTCAGCTTCGGCCTGGTGCGCGCGGTCCTGGAGTCGCTGATCGCCGCGGGCGAGATCGACGAGCTGCCGGTCGAGACGACCGCCCGCATCCTCTTCGGCGCGCTGTCGATGGGCGCGGCCATCATCGCGGGCGCCGACGACCCGGAGCGGGCGGTGGCCGAGGTGTCGACCACGGTCGTGCGCGTGCTGGAGGGCATGCGCAAGCGGTAACACCGGACGGCTTGATCGCGGTGTTCCGGGTGTGACTCCCGCACTGTCGGATCCGACGACCGCGCTCATCGTCCGCGGGGCGACCCATGTCCGAACGACCTCCGCTCTCCAGATCATGGCCACCGGGCTCCTGCTGGCCGCGATCTGGGGACAGTTCGTGGGCGGATCGCTCCCCCTGTGGCTCGCCCTCGTCGCCACCGCCGTGCTCGCCCTGTCGATCGCCTACATGGCGGCGAAGTGGAGCTCGCTGTGATGGGTCCGCGACCGCAGGCACCTCGGCGGGCAGGTGTGGCACCCGGTCCCGGCCGCGGTCCTGCGCCGGGGCGCGTGGGGCAGGCCGACCGTGCTCGACGTGGGCGTCCCGCTGGCGGTCCGGCTGCGGCCGGGGCACGAGGAGATCATCGCGCGCACCGGGCGGGCGTGGCTCATCACCGGGCCGCGGACCACCTGGCTGCGCGTCGACGGCTCCCACGCCGTGTTCGGCGGGCGGCGGACCCGCGCGGTGCCGGGGGCGGTCCACCCGGTCGACGACGACCCGTTCACGCCCGCGGTCCTCGACGGGCGGGCCTTGCGCCGGGCCACCGTGGCCCTGGTGGCCGCGGTGGCCGCCTGGTTGCCGTTCGTGCCCTTGGCGTCGGGCTGGCCCGTTGAGAACCTGCTTCGGAACCTGGTGATGATCGGGGTGATCGCCGCCGGGCTGGGACCGCTGGTGGTGGGCGCGCTCCCCGCCATGCGGGTCATGGGCAGGCCCGACCCGGATGGGTGGACCTGGGTCAGCGCGACCATGGCGCCGTGGACCGCCACCGGGGACGTGCCTGCCAAGACCAGAGGCGTGGCGACGCTGCCCGACGGCACGCGGTTGCGGGTTCGGTTGCCCGCCGCCACGGCTGACTTCCTCGGCACGGTGTGGGAGGCGGGCGGGTTCTGGGTGGCGGGCACGCCCGCGCCCGGGCGGGTGCTGGTCGCGGGCTTCCCGCACGCCCCGCTGGCCGCCCCCGTCCGGTTCAGCTCAAGGCGAAGGTGACCCCGGGGCTGGTCGGCTGCGCCCGCTCGACGACGTGCTCGCGGACCGGCAGCACCCCGTCGAGGGCGTCCAGCACCGCGGTCCGCGCCAGCGGCAGCACCTCCGCGACGGTCACCTGCCTGCCCAGCTCCGCGGTCAGCGAGGTGACGCCCGCGTCGCGGATGCCGCAGGGCACGATCCGGTCGAAGGCGGACAGGTCGGCGTCGCAGTTGATCTCGAAGCCGTGCAGGGTGACGCCGCGCTGCACGCGGATGCCGATGGCGGCGATCTTGCGCTCGGGGCGGTCGCCGTCGCCTGCCAGCCACACCCCGCTGCGGCCCTCGACGCGCCCGGTCGCCAGGCCGAACTCGGCGCAGACGCTGATCAGGGCCTCCTCGATGCGGCGCACGTACTGCACCACGTCGATCGGGTCGGACAGCTTGATGATCGGGTAGCCGACGAGCTGGCCGGGCCCGTGCCAGGTGATCTTGCCGCCGCGGTCGACGTCGATGACCGGGGTGCCGTCGGTGGGGCGGTCGGCGGGCTCGGTGCGCTTGCCCGCGGTGTAGACCGACGGGTGCTCCAGCAGCAGCAGGGTGTCCGGGCCGAGGTCGTCGGCGCGGGCGGTGGCGAGCTCGCGCTGGAGGTCCCAGGCGGGCAGGTACTCGATGACGCCGAGTTCGCGCACGGCCACCGGGTCGGTGGCGGCGCGGGCGGAGATGTGCGCGCTCACGTCCGCGACCCTACGCCCCCGCGGCGCACCGGCAGCAGGCCCAGCCCGGCGGCGGTCAGCAGGCCGATGCCGACCACGCCCAGCGTCGCGCCGAGCACGTCGGTCAGCCAGTGCACGTCCAGCACCATCCGGCACAGCGCGGCGACCACGACCGCGGCGACCGACCACCACAGCACCGCCCGCAGCCACCGCGCGGCCAGCCACGCGCACAGCACGACCAGCGTGAACGCCACCGAGGCCACCGACACGACATGCCCGCTGGGGAAGCTGAAGTCCGGGTAGTCCCGCGGCCGCGCCCGCTCGAACACCGGCTTGACCAGCGAGATCGTCCGGCACACCGCCAGCAGGACCGCGGCGCGCAGCAGCAGCCCGCGCACCCGCGGGTCGCGCCGCCGCACCCACGCGCCCAGCAGCAGGGCCAGCCCCAGCAGCACGGGCAGGACGGGGCCGAGCACCGCGCTGCCGACGAACGCGACGTCGCCCGCGGTGGCCTCCCAGCCGCCGCCCAGCGACTCGGCCGCCACCCGGTCCACGGTGGGCACGGTGTCGGAGACCGTCATGCCCAGCACGAGGAACGCGATCAGCAGCAGACCGCCCGCGCCGACCAGCGTCATCGGCCCTCGGTGGCCGCGAGCGCGTCCCGCACGGTCGGGTGGGCGAACGCGAAGCCGTTGTCCAGCAGCACCTTCGGCACCACGCGCTGGTCGCGCAGGAGGTCGTCGGCCAGCTCGCCCATCGCCAGCCGCAGCGCGGCCTTCGGCACGGCGAACGGGGCCGGGCGGTGGCGGGCCGCGCCGAGGGCCTTGGTGAACTCGGTGTTCGTCGCGGGGGTCGGCCCGGCCAGGTTGACCGGCCCGGCGATGTCCGAGCGCAGCAGGAGCAGCATCGCGGCGAGCAGGTCGTCCAGGTGGATCCACGGCATGTGCTGGCGCCCGCTGCCCAGCCGCCCGCCGAGGCCCACGGCGAACAGCGGGCGCAGCGGCCCCAGCATGCCGCCGTGCTCGGCCAGCACGGGCGCGGTCCGCATGAGCACCACGCGCGCCGGAGCCGCTGCCGCCGCGGCGTGCTCCCACTGCTCGCACAGCGCCGCGGCGAAGCCCCGGCCGCGCGGGCTGCCCTCGTCGACCGGGCCGCCGGTGTCGCCGTAGTAGCCGGTGGCCGACTGGTTGAGCAGGACGGGCACGCCGTGCTCGGCGACCGCGGCCGCCAGCACCTCGGTCGGCTCGACCCGGCTGTCGACCAGCACCTGCTTGCGCGCCCCCGTCCAGCGCCGCGTCCACAGCGGCGCCCCGCACAGGTTGACCACCGCGTCCGCGCCGTCGAGCGCGCCCGCGTCGATGCGGCCCGCGGGCGGGTCCCAGCCGCGCTCGTCGGCCGCGCGCGGGGCGTGGCGCACCAGCCGCACCACCTCGTCGCCCTCGCGGCGCAGCCGGGCGACCAGGGCGGTGCCGATGAAGCCGGACGACCCGGCGACCACTACGCGCATACCGTGATCGTCCCTGACGCCCGGGCCCGCCGCAGGACCGGGGCGAACGCGCGACGGGCCGCCCCCGCGCGTGGGGGCGGCCCGTCCGCGATCGTGCCCTACAGGCCCAGGTCGGCCTCGAAGGCGCCCTCTTCCAGGCGGTTCTTCACCGTGGTGAGGAACCGGCCCGCGTCGGCGCCGTCGACCAGGCGGTGGTCGTAGGTCAGCGCCAGGTAGACCATCGAGCGGATGGCGATGCTGTCGTCGCCGTTCTCGTCGGTCACCACGACCGGGCGCTTGACGACCAGGCCGACGCCCAGGATGCCGACCTGCGGCACCGGGATGATCGGCGTGTCGAACAGCGCGCCCTGGCTGCCCAGGTTGGTCAGCGTGAACGTCGCGCCGAAGAGCTCGTCCGGGGTCACCTTGTTGGCGCGGGTGCGCTCGGCGAGGTCGGCGATCTTGTGCGCCAGCCCGGCCAGGTTGAGGTCACCGGCGTTGTGCAGCGCCGGGGTGAGCAGGCCGCGCTCGGTGTCCACGGCGATGCCCAGGTGCTCGGCGGCGTGGTAGGTGACTTCCTTGGTCTCGTCGTTGATCGAGGCGTTGAGCTTCGGGTGCTGCTTGAGCGCCTCGACCGCGGCCTTGGCGAAGAACGGCAGGAACGTCAGCTTGACGCCCTCGCGCTGCTCGAACGCCGCCTTCGACCGCGCCCGCAGCTTGGCCACTTTGGTGATGTCCACCTCGACGACCTGGGTGAGCTGCGCGGCGGTCTGCAGCGACTCGACCATGCGCCGGGAGACGGTCTGGCGCAGCCGCGACATCTTCTGCGTCGTGCCGCGCAGCGTGGTGTCGACCTGCACCGGGCGGCTCGGGGCCGACGGCGCGCGGGTCGCGGCGGCGGGGGCCGCGGGCTCGGGCTGGGGCGCCTTGGCGGCCTCGGCCGCGGCGAGCACGTCCTGCTTGCGGATGCGCCCGCCGATGCCGGAGCCGCGCACGGTCGCCAGGTCGACGCCGTGCTCGGCGGCCAGCTTGCGCACCAGCGGGGTCACGTACGGGGTGCTGTCGCCCTGCGCGGGCGCGGCCTGCTGGGGCGCCTCGGCCTTCGGGGCCTCGGCCTTCGGCGCGGGCTGGGGGGCCTCCTGGCGCGGGGCCGCCTGCGCGGGGGCCTCCTGCTTCGGCGCCTCCTGCTGGGGGGCCGCCTGCTGGGGGGCCTCCTGCTTGGGCGCTTCCTGCTGGGGAGCCTCGGGCTTGGGGGCCTCCGGCGCGGGCTGGGCCGCGGCCGAGCTGTCGCCGATCACGCCGAGCTTGCCGCCGACCTCGACGGTGGCGTCCTCGCCCGCGGTGATCTCCAGCAGCGTGCCCGCCACCGGCGAGGGGATCTCGGTGTCGACCTTGTCGGTGGACACCTCCAGCAGCGGCTCGTCCACCTCGACGGACTCGCCGACCTGCTTGAGCCAGCGGGTCACGGTGCCCTCGGTGACGCTCTCGCCCAGCGCGGGCATGGTCACGTCGGTGCCCTTGCCGCCGCCCTTCGGCGCGTCGGCCGAGGGCTGCGGGGCGGGCTCATCGGCCAGCTCCGACGGCTGCTGCCCGGTCGCCTCCTGCGGCCCGGGCGCGGACTCGACGTCGCCGCCGGATGCGGGGGCCGCCTCCCCGGAACCATCGCCGATCACCGCGAGCTGCCCGCCCACGGCCACGGTCTCGTCCTCCTGCGCCACGATCTTCTGCAGCACCCCGGCCGCGGGAGAGGGGATCTCGGTGTCGACCTTGTCGGTGGACACCTCCAGCAGCGGCTCGTCGACGGCGACGGTGTCGCCCTCCTGCTTGAGCCACCGCGTGACGGTGCCTTCGGTCACGCTCTCGCCAAGCGCGGGCATCTCTACGGAGAACGCCATGGTTTCCAGGACTCCTCGGACTTGCTGGGGCTGACGGGTCGGTTGGGGGACTGACCTGCGGTCAGCCGTGCACGTGCAGTGGCTTGCCAGCGAGGGCGAGGAACGCCTCGCCCAGGGCCTCGTTCTGCGTCGGGTGGGCATGCACCAGCGGCGCGACGTCCTCGGGGAAGGCCTCCCAGTTGTAGATCAGCTGGGCCTCGCCGATCAGCTCGCCGACCCGCTCGCCGACCATGGTGATCCCGACGACCGGGCCGTTGGGCTCGCGGACGAGCTTCACCCCGCCGGAGGTCTTGAGGATCTGGCTCTTGCCGTTGCCCGACAGCGCGTACACCAGCGTCTCCGCGCCGCCGAACTTCTCCTTGGCCTGCGCCTCGGTCAGCCCGACGGAGGCGACCTCGGGGTTGCAGTAGGTGACCCGCGGGATGCCCGCCTCGTCGATCGGCTTGGGGTTCTGCCCGGCGATCTCCTCGGCGACGAAGATGCCCTGCTGGAAGCCGCGGTGGGCCAGCTGCAGGCCCGCCACCAGGTCGCCGACGGCGTAGACGCCGGGCAGGTTGGTGCGCAGGCGCTCGTCGGTGACGACGAAGCCGCGCTCCAGCGCCACGCCCGCCTCCTCGTAGCCGTGGCCCGCGCTGTTGGGGCCGCGGCCGACGGCGACCAGCAGCAGGTCGGCCTCCAGCGTCTCGCCGGACTCCAGCGAGACGCTGACGCCGGTCTCGTGCTGGGTGGCCCCGGTGAACCGCACGCCGGTCTTGAAGGCGATCTTGCGCTTGCGGAAGGCGCGCTCGAGCTGCTTGGAGGCCCACTCGTCCTCGGCGGGCACCAGGCGCGGCAGCGCCTCGACCACGGTGACCTCGGCCCCGAAGGAGCGCCACACGCTGGCGAACTCCACGCCGATGACGCCGCCGCCGAGCACGACGACCTTCTCCGGGATGAAGTCGAGGTTGAGCGCCTGGTCGCTGGTGACGATCCGGCCGCCGATCTCCAGGCCGGGCAGCGTGCGCGCGTAGGAGCCGGTGGCCAGCACGACGTTCTTGCCGGTGTAGCGCTTGCCGTCCACCTCGACGGCGTTGGGCGCGACGAAGGTGCCCGCGCCCTCGACGAAGTGGACCTTGTTGGCCTTCACCAGGCCCTGGAGTCCCTTGTAGAGCCCCGCGACGATCTTGTCCTTGTAGGAGTTCACGCCCGCGATGTCGATGCCCTCCAGCGAGGACTTCACGCCGAACTGGTCGCCCTCCCGGGCGAGGTCGGCGACCTCGGCGGCGTGCAGCAGGGCCTTGGTGGGGATGCAGCCGCGGTGCAGGCACGTCCCGCCCACCTTGTCCTTCTCCACCAGGATCACCGACAGGCCGAGCTCCGCGGCGCGGAAGGCGCACGCATAGCCGCCCGATCCGCCACCGAGGATCACCAGGTCGGCTGCGGCGGGGGTGTCAGTCACGGGTTCTCCTCGACGAGCGACTACGTGGTCCAGGCCGCCCGACGTGGTCAACGGGCGAGCCACCAGCGCTATCTTTCCACTTCGCGGGGGTGGCCTGCGAGGTGGCCGGGGTGTCGCGGACCACGATCGGGTTACCCGCGGGTACCGCTGGAACAATGGGACGAAACGGCGCAATCGGCGGAGGGGATCGACGTGGGCCTTTTCGACAGGATGCGGGGCAGGCGCGGCAAGGGCAGGCCCGGCACGCTGCGCCAGGCCAGCAAGCAGGACACCTCGCACCTGGAGGAGTGGGCGGCCAGCCGCACCGGGGTCGAGGCGTACGTCGAGCCCCGCACGAACGTCACCGACACCACCGTCGTGCTGGTCGCGCACGACGGCGAGTGGACGCGGCGGCGCATCGCCGACTTCGACGCGGCGCTGGAGTTCGGGCGCAAGCGGCAGATCCCGGTCTACGAGGTGGCCAGGGTCGGCTACCCCAAGCGCATGCGGGAGTACATGGCGCGCCAGAAGCGCGAAGGCCGGGGCTAGCCAGCCCCGGCCTTCTGCGCTGATCAGCCGTTGGCTGCGATGTCGGCCAGCACCGCGGCCAGCGTGCGCACCGGCACGCCGGTGCCGCCGCGGCTGGTGTAGCCCCACGGGCCGCCCTCGTTGAAGGCCGGGCCCGCGATGTCGATGTGCGCCCACTGCACGCCCTCGGCGACGAACTCGCCGAGGAACACGCCCGCGGCCAGCATGCCGCCCCAGCGGTGGCCCGCGACGTTGGCCAGGTCGGCCAGCCGGGAGTCCAGGTCGGCGCGCAGCTCCTCGGGCAGCGGCATGGCCCAGGCGTTCTCGCCGACCGCGCGGCCCAGCTCGGCCACCCGGTCGCGGAACTCCGGGGAGCCCATGACGCCGGAGGTGCGCTTGCCGAGCGCGACGATCTGCGCGCCGGTCAGCGTGGAGGTCTCGATCAGGTAGTCCGGGTCGTCCTCGCAGGCGCGGACGATGGCGTCGGCCAGGATCAGCCTGCCCTCGGCGTCGGTGTTGAGCACCTCGACGGTCTTGCCGCCGTACATGGTCAGCACGTCGCCGGGGCGGTAGGCGTCGCCGGAGGGCATGTTCTCCGCCATCGGGACGGTCGCGGTGACCTCCAGCGGGTACTTCAGCTTCGCCGCCAGCACGACGGTCGCCACGACCGCGGCCGCGCCGCTCATGTCCGAGGTCATCTGGTCCATCGACGCGGCGGGCTTGATCGAGATGCCGCCGGTGTCGAAGGTGATGCCCTTGCCGATCAGCGCGACCTTGGCCTTGGGGCGCGTGCCCTTCCAGGTCAGCCGGACCAGGCGCGGGAGGCGGGCCGAGCCGCCGCCGACGCCGATGATCCCGCCGAAGCCGCCCTTGCGCAGCGCCTTGTCGTCGAGCACCTCGACGGTCAGGCCCGCGGCGCGGCCGAGGGCGGCGGCGCGCTCGGCGAAGGTGGCCGGGTAGAGGTCGTTCGGCGGGGTGTTGATGAAGTCGCGGGTGGTCGCCACGGCCTCGGCGATGGCGGTGGCGGCCTTGAGGGTGGCCTTGTGCTCCTTGGCCGAGCCCGCCTCGGGGGCGATGAAGTCGACCTTGGCGGTGGCGGGCTTCTTGTCCGGCTCGGACTTGTAGGCGGTGAAGGTGTACGCGCCGAGCGCGGCGCCCTCCACGGCGGCCTGGAGGTCCAGAGTGGACAGCAGGCTGGCCACCTTGGCGGTGCCTGCCAGGGAGCGGGCCGCAGCGCCCGCCGCGCGGCGGACCTGCTCGCCGCTGATGCCCTCGTCGGCCGAGCCGAGGCCGGACGCGACGAGCACGGTCGCCTTGATCTTGCCGAGCGAGGGCAGCTTGACGACCTCGTCGGCCTTGCCGGTGGCGCCGAGCGCGGCCAGCGTCTCGGCGAGCGTGCCCCCGAAGGCGGCGTCGACGGCCTCGGCGCCGGGCTGCAGGGCCACACCGGCTTCGGTGCGGACGGTGCCGATGACGAGCGCGTCGGCGGCGGCCTCCACCGCGGGCGCGGTGGCCAGGGCCAGCTTGGGGGCGGTCACTGTTGAGCTCCTAGTGGTTCGCTGTCCGCCGCGGCCTCGTGGGTCCGGCGAGATGTGGACGCATGCTAACGACTTGCGTTGACCTTTCAACCGGAAGTCGGCTGGAGAAACACCCGGGTGTCTGGCACGGTTGTGCCCGTGACAGAAGTGGGACAGGCAACGGGCACCACCTCGGTTATGGTGCCAGGTTTCCTGCTCGGCGCTCTGGCGGCGGGCGCGCTGGCCGCCTCCGGCGCGGTGGCCGAGGCGGGCGCGCTGGCGCTGGCCGGGCTCGCGCTCACCGCCGTGGCCGCGGGGCTGACCGCCCTGTCCCTGGTGGACCTCACCGCCCTGCACGGCCCGATGAGCGGATACGCGCATGTCAGCGCCACCCGCGGGCCGTGGGCGGCGCGCCTGGCCGGGGTGCTCGGCATCACCGGGCGGGTGGTCGCCGCAGGCGCGCTGGCCGCTTTCGCCGGTCCCGCAGTGCTTCCGTCGGCTCCGCGCGCGGTGTCGGTGGTGATCGTGATGGCCGCGGGCGCGCTGGTGGTCGCCCGGGTTCGCCCGCCTGCGTGGTCACTCTATGTGGCGATCGTCACAGTCGGCCTCGTCGTGGCGGCGTGCCTCATGATCACCCCGGTGGCGCAAGCCGGGGTGGCCGCCGAGGTCGCCGGGACCGACGACTGGCGCGGGATCGCCTCGGCGGCGGGCCTGCTGTTCCTGGGGTTCGCCGGGCTCGAACGGCTGCCGCGGGCGGGCCTGGGCCGGTCGCTCGCCGTGGTCGGGGCGGGCGTGGCGGTGGTGGGCGTCGTCGTGTTCGCGCTGCTGCGCCAGCTCGGCGGGCCGCGGATGGCGGTCTCGCCCGCGCCGCTGCGCGACGCGCTGGCCGCCGCCGACGGCGCCGCGCTGTCGCCGCTGCTGGTGGTCGGCGTCGCGGCGCTGGCGGTGCTGGCCGTGCGGCCGCTGCTGGCCGACGCGGCGCGCACCCTCGACGAGATGCCCGAGCTGCCGTCCCGGGCGGTCGTGGCCGTGGTGGCGGGCGCGGCGCTGGTGGCGCTGGTCCTGCCCCTCGGGTTCGCGGTGGCGCTGGCGGTGACCCTGTTGCTGGGCTACTACGCGATGGTCAACTCCGCCGCGCGGCACCTGGTGCGGTCCGAACGGGCGACGTGGATGCGGTCGGGGTGCTGCGGGCTGGCGCTGTGCGTCGTGCTGTCGGTGAACGTGTCCGTGCCCGCCCTTTTGGTCGGGGCCGGGGTGCTGGGCGCGGGGACGCTCGGCTGCTGGCTGTCATCCCGACGTCACAGAGGGTGACTGTTCGATAGTTGGACGTCCGATCCTCGGGATGCCGATTTCCCCAGGCGGAACGGGGGGATACCGTTCTCCCATGACGCCATTCACCATCACCCCGAACCCCAGGCCGGCGACCCCGGAGCGGGTTGCGGAGGTATTGGCGAAGCCGGGGTTCGGCGCGCACTTCACCGACCACATGGTGACGATCCGCCACAACACCGCCCAGGGTTGGCACGACGCCCGCGTCGAGCCCTTCGCCCCGATCGCGCTCGACCCGTCCGCGATGGTGCTGCACTACGGGCAGGCCATCTTCGAGGGGCTCAAGGCGTACCACCAGCCCGACGGCTCCATCGCCGCGTTCCGCCCGGAGGCCAACGCGGCCCGCTTCCGCGCCTCCGCCCGCCGCATCGCGATGCCCGAGCTGCCCGACGAGCTGTTCCTGCAGTCGCTGCGCGAGCTGGTGTCCATCGACCGCCGCTGGGTGCCGACGCAGCCGGAGGAGTCGCTGTACCTGCGGCCGTTCATGATCTCCACCGAGGCCGGGCTCGGCGTGCGGCCCGCGGCGGAGTACCTGTACCTGTGCATCGCCTCGCCCGCGGGGTCCTACTTCGCCAGCGGGGTCAAGCCGGTGACGGTGTGGCTGTCGGCGGAGTACGTGCGCGCGGCCCCCGGCGGCACCGGCGCGGCCAAGTTCGCGGGCAACTACGCCGCCTCGCTGGCCGCCCAGGCCGAGGCCGCCGCGCAGGGCTGCGACCAGGTCGTCTGGCTCGACGCGGTGGAGCGCCGCTGGGTCGAGGAGATGGGCGGGATGAACCTGTTCTTCGTCATGGGCTCCGGCGCAGACGCGCGGGTGGTCACCCCCGAGCTGTCCGGCGCGCTGCTGCCCGGCGTCACCCGCGACTCGCTGCTGGCCCTGGCCAAGGACCTCGGCTACGGCGTCGAGGAGCGGCGGATCTCCACCGACGAGTGGGAGAAGAAGGCCGAGTCCGGCGAGCTGACCGAGGTCTTCGCCTGCGGCACCGCCGCGGTCGTCACCCCGGTCGGGCACGTCAAGCACGCGGGCGGCGAGTTCACCGTCGCCGACGGCGGCACCGGCCCGGTGACCAGCCAGCTGCGGCAGAGCCTGGTCGGCCTCCAGCGCGGCGACGTGGCCGACACCCGCGGGTGGATGACCACGCTCGTGTGATTCCCCCGGGCGCTCCCGTCAGGGGGCGCCCGGGATGAGCGCGGGGACGAGCACGGCCAGCGCGGCCAGCTCGCAGGCCGCGCCCAGCACGTCCCCGGTGACCCCGCCGAAGCGGCGGCGCACGTGCCGCAGCAGGGCGGCGACCACCACCGCGGCCAGCGCGACGCCTACCGCCGCGCCCGTGAACCACCCGGCGACGAGCGCGGCGGCGACCCACGCGGCGGGCACGAGCCACGGCTGGGTGCCCGCGACGAGCGCGCCCAGCCCCTCCGGCCGAGCGGCGGGGACGCCGCGCAGGCAGCAGGCGGTGAACGCGATCCGCCCGGCGGCGACGGCCAGCACGACGACGCCCAGCCGCTGCGGCGGCAGGGCGGCGAACGCGGCCGCCTGCCCGAGCATCACCACGACCAGCGCGGCCACGGCGAACGGGCCCGCGCCGCCGTCGCGCATGACGGCGAGGGCGCGCTCGGGCGGGCCGTAGCAGCCCAGGCCGTCGGCGGTGTCGGCCAGGCCGTCGATGTGCATGCCGCGCGTGGCCAGCGCGAGGAAGGCGACGGCCAGCAGCCCGGCCAGCAGCGGCGGCAGGGCGACCAGGTGCGCTGTCCACAGCAGACCCGCGGTGGCGCAGCCCAGGACGACGCCGACGACCGGCGCCACCGCGATCGCGCGGGCCGCCCGCCCTCTGTCCACAGTGTCCACCCGCAGCGGGAGGACGGTGAGCCAGGAGAAGGCGAGGCGCACTAGTCCGCGGCCGCCGTGCTCACGCCCGCCTCGTCGAAGGTCGCCATCTCGGAGAGGACCCGCACGGCCGCGGTGAGCACCGGCAGCGCCACCGCGGCACCGGAGCCCTCGCCGAGGCGCATCCCGAGGTCGACGATCGGCTCCAGCTCCAGCTGGTCGAGCACGAGCTGGTGGGCGGGCTCGACCGAGCGGTGCCCGGCCACCCACCACTTCGCCGCGCCCGGGGCCATCTCCTCGGCCACCAGCGCGGCGGCGCTGACCACCACGCCGTCGAGGATCACCGGCGTCTTGCGGACGGCGGCCTGGGCCAGGAAGCCGACCATCGCGGCCAGGTCCGCGCCCGCGGAGGTGCGCAGGAGGGCCACCGGGTCCGGCCCGGCGGCGCGGGCCCGGCGCAGCGCGTCGCGGATGGCGACGGCCTTGCGCATCCAGGTCCGGTCATCGATCCCGGTGCCGCGGCCCACGACCGCCACCGGCTCGGCCCCGGTGAGCGCGGCGATGACGACGGCGGCCGGGGTGGTGTTGCCGATGCCCATGTCGCCCGCGATGAGCAGGTCGGCGCCGCCGTCGACCTCCTCGTCGGCGATCGCGCGGCCGGTGGCGATGGCCTCGCGCGCCTGGGCGTCGGTGAGGGCGTCCTCGCGGTCGATCGAGCCGGACGAGCGGCGGATCTTGCGGTCGCCGACGGTGGTGTCGGCGTCCACGGCCACGTCGACCACGCGCACGGTCGCGCCCGCGGCGTCGGCCAGCACGTTGATCGCCGCGCCGCCCGCGAGGAAGTTCGCCACCATCTGCGCGGTGACCTCGCGCGGGTAGGCCGAGACGCCGGAGACGCCGTGGTCACCGGCGAAGACGACGATCCGCGGCCGCGCGAACGGCGTCGGCGGGCACCGGTCCTGGCAGGCCGCGACCCACGTCCCCAGCTCCTCCAGCCGCCCGAGCGAGCCGAGCGGCTTGGTGAGCCGCGCGTGCCGCTCCCGCGCCGCATCGGCCGCGGTCTGGCTGGGCGCGTCGACGCGCGGGAATTCCGTGCTCACCGTGGGGTCCCCCTCCATCACTTCAGCCGCAGCGGCAGCCCGGCGACCAGCAGCAGCACGTCGGTGCACACCTGGGCCAGAGACGCATTGACCGCGCCGAGCTCGTCCCGGAAGAGCCTGCCAGAGCGCGTCTGCGGCACGACACCCAACCCGACCTCGGCGGAGACGAGCGTGATCGACGCCGCACACCCCTTGACGGCCTCGACGAGCGCCTGCACCGGTCCGCTCAGGTCAACCCCACCGTCCCAGGCGTTCGCGTCGTCCATCTCGTTGACGAGCCAGGTGGAGATGTCGTCGAGGAGGATGGGGGATTTCGCCGCCGCGATCTGCCGGACCACTTCCGCAGTGTCGGCCGCCTCGACGGTCCGCCACCCCGCGGGCCGCCGCTCAACATGCCGGGCGATCCGCGCATCCCAGTCGGCGTCCCCTTCGATGCGCCGCGCGGTGGCCAGATAGAGGACGTCGCCGCCGACCAACCCCTCCGCGTAGGCGGACTTCCCGGACCGCGCCCCACCCAGCACCAACGTCTTCCCCACGCCGCCGCAGGCTACCGTCCCCCAGGTGACCTACCACTGGCAGTACCACCCGACCGACACCACCTCCACCCCCTTCGACGACCAGCCCACCGCCGAATCCTGGCTCTCCACCCACTGGCGCGAACTCGCCGACCAAGGCGTCGATGAGGTCACCCTGATGTCCGGCACCGAGGTCATCTACGGCCCCATGAGCCTCCACGCCCCGTGACGGTCTCGCAGTCGTCCAGCTCCCGGGTGAGCTTCTCGGCCAACGTCCACCGCACCGCGGGATCGCCGAAGCCCACCGTCGCCTGCCCCACCGCAACCGGCCCCCGCCCACCGGCCCGGTAGAGCAACCCGGAAACCCCGTGCAGGGGAAACCGCCCAACCCGCACGAGGCGATGACTCCGCCGAAGCGCCGGGCAGTGCCGCACCGACACGAGGACGCACGCCCGGCAGATCGGCGGTTCGCTGACCGTGGAGCCGTTCGGCCACCCCGGCCACTGCTCGACGTCGGCGGGGAGGAGCCAGAGAACGCCGTCGTCGGTGGTGTCGGCAGGCCGGGCGCACACCTGGCAAAGCAACTTCCGCATCGCATGCCGTTGCCGTGCCGGATGGATGACGGCGTAGCGCGGCTTGCCCTGACCGGGTCCCGTCACGAACCGATCCCAGAGGATCCCGCGGTGGTCCCGGTCGACGGGCTTCTCGTCCCGGTAGGCGATGCCCTGCCCGCTGGCGTGCTCGACGATGTCCGGCTGGCCGATCTCCTCGCCGGTCCACGCCGCGATGTAGGGGACGAGCAGGCGGCCTGCTCCCACATCGAGTGGGTTCTGCATGCCCCTACTCTCGCTGAGTGATCGAGCGTGTTCCCAGTGTCATCATGGAGGGGTTCTTGGTGACACGGTGACACGAGCGCATCACCCGGACAGCACCCGACGGTGCACCTGGGACGGTGCAAGACTCGATGCGGCGGGCTTGACGCGATCAGGGGGTCGGCATGGGTGAACTGCCAGTCTGGGCCCAGCGCATCCGGGCGCTGCGGCAGGCTCGGGGGTGGACGCAGGCGGAGGCGGCCGAGCGGATGCGGCGGCACACCGATGAGAACCTGCCCGACCACGAACACCTGGTGCGCCGGTGGAAGGCGTGGGAGCTGGCGGAGAACAAGCCGGGCAAGCACTACGCCACCCTGATAGCGGCGACCCTGGAGACCGTCACCGCTTCGCTGTTCCCGCCCGATGCGCACGCGCGGCGGGACGTGGACGTGCTGAGTGCGACCGGCATGGACACCCTGGAGATCGTGAGCAGGCTCAACGCCTCCGACCTCAACGACGCCACCCTCCACGGCCTGCGCATCACCGTGGAGACGCTGTGCGCCGAGTACTCGCACGGCGAACCGGTCGAGCTGATCACCGAGGGCCGCCGGTGGCTGCGTCGGATCGTCGAGATGCAGGAGCAGCGGCTGACGTTCGCGCAGCGGCGGCAGTCGTTGGAGCAAGCGGGCTGGCTGGCGTTGCTCATCGGGTGCCTGGAGTACGACGTCGGCGACCGGCGCGGGGCGGAAGCGACCCGCAAGGCCGCGCTGTCCCTCGGCGCCGAGATCGGGCACCGGGGCATCCTGGGCTGGGCCCACGAGATGCGCGCGTGGTTCTCCCTCATGGCCGGTGACTACCGAGGCGTGGTCGACGCCGCCCACATCGGCGAGGCAGCGGCCGGGTCGGAGGGCGTCTCGGTCCAGCTCCTGGCCCAGGAGGCCAAGGCGTGGGCCCGGATGGGGCACGTCGAGAACATGCGGCGGGCGTTGGACCGGGGACGCGAGGTCCTAGAGGCGTTGCCCTACCCGGACAACATCGCCAGCCACTTCGTCGTGGACCCGGGCAAGTACGACTTCTACGCCATGGACTGCCATTGCTACGTCGGTGAGGACCGGCTGGCGGAAGCCCTCGCCCGGGACGTGATCCGGGCGGGCGCCCACGGCCGGTCGCCCATGCGCGTCTCCTGGGCGCAGGGGACGTTGGGGATCGTCGCGGCCCGAGCCGGTGAGCTGGACCAGGCGATCGAGCACGGCCGCAGCGCGCTCGGAACCGGTCGCACGTCGCTGCCGTCGTTCGCCGTGCTGTACCAGGACTTGGCCGAGGCCATCGCCGCGCGCTACCCGAAGGAAGTCGCCGCCCGCGACTTCCTGGCTGAACTGCGGGCGGCGCCGTAGCCCCGCCGCCGCGGTGGCGGCGGGGCCGTCTGCGTCAGGGCGTGACCGTGTGCATCGGGTCGGTCTCGATGACGCCCTGGAGGACCTCGTCGATCTTGGTCATGAGGTCGGCGTCGAGCTTGACGCCTGCGGCCTTGACGTTCTCGGTGACCTGCTCGGGGCGGGAGGCGCCGATGATGGCCGAGGCGACGTTGGGGTTCTGCAGCACCCACGCCACCGCCAGCTGGGCCATGGACAGGCCCGCCTGCTCGGCCAGCGGGCGCAGGTTCTGCACCGCGGTCAGCACGTCGTCGCTGAGCCAGCGGGCGATCATGTTCTTGCCGCCCGCCTCGTCGGTGGCGCGCGAGCCCGCGGGCGGCGCGGCGCCCGGCAGGTACTTGCCGGTCAGCACGCCCTGGGCGATCGGGGACCAGACGATCTGGCTGATGCCCTCGCGCTCGCAGGTCGGGATCACCTGGGACTCGATGACCCGCCACAGCATCGAGTACTGCGGCTGGCTGGAGATCAGCGGCACGTTCAGCTCGCGGGCCAGCGCCGCGCCGCGGGTGATCTGCTCGGCGTTCCACTCCGAGACGCCGACGTAGAGGACCTTGCCCTGGCGGACGAGGTCGGCGAAGGCGAGCATCGTCTCCTCCAGCGGCACGGTCCGGTCGAACCGGTGCGCCTGGTAGAGGTCGACGTAGTCGGTGCCGAGCCTGCGCAGCGATGCGTGCGCCGACTCCATGATGTGCTTGCGGCCCAAGCCCTTGTCGTTCGGGCCGCCGGGGCCGGTCGGCCAGAAGACCTTGGTGAAGATCTCCAGGCTCTCCCGGCGCTGGCCCTTCAGCGCCCGGCCGAGCACGGCCTCGGCCTTGGTGTTGGCATAGACGTCGGCGGTGTCGAAGGTCGTGATGCCGGCGTCCAGGGCCGCCTTCACGCAGGCGTGGGCGGCATCCTCCTCGACCTGGGAGCCGTGGGTGAGCCAGTTGCCGTACGAGATCTCACTGACGTTCAGGCCGCTGCGGCCAAGGCGACGAAACTCCATGCCGCCCAGCATAGTTCGGGCTGCTAACGAACCGCGTCACCAGGCTGGACCCGCGGCTTCGGCACGCGCATGCGGCGCAGCTGGGTCGCGCGGACGAAGGCGTACCAGCCGATGCCGAACCCGCGGACGGGCTCCTTCGGGAACTTGGCCCGCACCTGCTTGGCCACCCGCCGCCCGTTGAGCACCGCCTCGAAGATCATGGCCACCAGCATGAGCAGGCAGCCGAGCGTGGCGTAGTACTGCACGATCGGCGACGGGAACAGCAGCGCGACGAACACCACAATCGCCAGCGGCATGAACAGCCCCAGCAGGTTGCGGCGGGAGTCCACCAGATCGCGGACGTAGGCCTTCACCGGCCCGCGGTCACGCGGCATCAGGTACTTGTCATCGCCGGCCATCATCCGCTCGCGCTGCTGCATGCGCTGCTCGCGGCGCTTGGCGGCCAGCTCCTTGCGCTGCTCCTTCGACCCGCGCGAGCGCTTGATCGCCTCGCGGGTGGTCTTCGGCGGCGGGGCGACCGGGCCGCGCTTGCGCTCGGTCTCCCGGCGCTTGGGCGTGGCGCGGCCCTTGCCCGGGGTGTAGCCCTTGGGCAGCGGCTCGTCGCCCACCGTGACGGCCGACTCCTCGGCCTGCTCGGCGGGGTCGGTCGACGGGTTGCGGCGAAGGAACCTCACGCCGACAAGGGTAGGACAAGCTCGGTGATCGCTATGCTCCGGCTTGTGCGAGTCGTCATAGCCCCGGACTGCTTCGGGGGCACGCTGACCGCGGCCGAGGCGGCGACGGCCATCGCCGAGGGCTGGCGCCGCGGCGCGCCCGGGCACGAGCTGGTGCTGCGCCCGCTGGCCGACGGCGGCCCGGGGTTCGTCGAGGTGCTGCGCACCGCGCTCGGCGGCGAGCTGCGCACCGAGACCGTCACCGGCCCCCTCGGCGAGCCGGTGACCGCGACCTGGCTCAGCCACGGCGACACCGCCTACATCGAGTCCGCCGAGGCGTGCGGGCTGCACCTGGTGCCCAAGGACCGGCGTCCGGATGCCTGCGAGGCGGTGACCACCCGCGGTGTCGGCGAACTGCTCGCCGCGGCCCGCGGGCACAAGCGCGCCGTCATCGGCCTGGGCGGCTCGGCCACCACCGACGGCGGCGCCGGGCTGCTGGCCGCCCTGGGCGCGGTCGCCGTCGACGCCGACGGCGCGCCGCTGCCGCCGGGCGGCTCGGCGCTGGCCCGCTGCACCCGCATCGACGGCGGAGCCGAGCTGGTCGGCCCGGCCGAGGACGCGCCGGGCGCGCTGCCGCGGATCGTGGTCGCCACCGACGTCACCAACCCCCTCCTCGGCGAGCAAGGGGCCGCGGCGACCTTCGGGCCGCAGAAGGGCGCCGATCCAGCCGCGGTCGAGCGGCTGGAGGCGGGCCTCGCCCGATGGGCTGAAGTCCTGGCCGACTGGTCCCGGCCCGTGGCCGACCTCGACGGCGCGGGCGCGGCGGGCGGGCTGGGCGCGGCGCTGCTGGCGCTGGGCGGCGAGCGGGCCTCCGGCGCGGGGCTGGTGCGCGCCGCGACCGGGCTCGACGCCGCCGTCGCCGGGGCGGGCCTGGTCATCACCGGCGAGGGCAGCCTCGACTGGCAGTCGCTGCGCGGCAAGCTCGTCACCGGGGTCGCCGCGGCGGCGGCCGAGCGCGGGGTGCCCTGCCTGGCCCTGGCAGGCCAGGCCAGCGTCGGGCGGACCAGGGCGGCGGCGGTGGGCATCGCCGAGGTGCACGCGGTCGCCGAGCACGCCGGTTCCGTGGCCGCGGCCCTGGCCGACCCCGCGGGCACCCTCGCCGACCTGGCCGAGCACGTCGCCCGCCAGTGGCGGTGAGTCCCCCGCCACGAGGTTGCCCAGGTCGCGGGCCGCTGTGCGACGATGGGGAAGAAAGCCTGCGCGTACGCTGTTAAGACGGGTGAATTCCGGACCTGTCCGAGGGAGAACGATGACGACCGCTCAGCAGAACAGCACCGAGGACGCCACCCACGGTGTCGAGCTGACCGACGCCGCCGCCACCAAGGCCAAGGCCCTGCTCGACCAGGAGGGCCGCGACGACATGCACCTGCGCATCGCGGTGCAGCCGGGCGGGTGCGCGGGCCTGCGCTACCAGCTCTTCTTCGACGAGCGCACCCTCGACGGCGATCTGATGAAGGACTTCGGCGGGCTCAAGGTCGCCGTGGACCGGATGAGCGCGCCGTACGTGCAGGGCGCGGTCATCGACTTCGTCGACACCATCGAGAAGCAGGGCTTCACGATCGACAACCCGAACGCCACCGGCTCCTGCGCCTGCGGCGACTCGTTCAACTGACGCCCCACCCCCAGGGCCGCGACCTCCCCGTCGCGGCCCTTCGCCGTGCTCAGATGTAGGGCTGCAGCTCGGCGACCTGCGCGAAGCAGCGCTCGTCCACCGACCAGGGCGTGTGCGGGCCTGCGGGCCGGGCGGCGCCCGCCGCGGTGAGCCGGGCCGGGATGGCGGCGCAGTCGGCGATCAGCTCGTCGATGTTCTCCGGTTCCAGAGTGCTCATTTCGGCACAGTAGGCACCTCGGCACGGGAGTCGGTAGACGTACGCCCCGGTAGTGTCGAACAGTGATCGAAGGCCACCCGCCCGGGTGGTCGCAGCAGACGACCAGCCCGAGACAGGAGCGCCTCGTGCCCGTTGCCGTCAGCGGAAGCATCGCAACCGACCACCTCATGCACTTCCCCGGCAGGTTCGCCGACCAGCTGGTCGCCGAGCAGCTGCACCGGGTCTCGCTGAGCTTCCTGGTCGACGACCTAGTGGTCCGGCGCGGCGGCATCGGCGCCAACATCGCCTTCGGCATGGGCGTGCTGGGGTGCGCGCCGGTGCTGGTCGGGGCGGTGGGCGCCGACTTCGCCGACTACCGCGCCTGGCTGGAGCGCCACGGCGTCGACTGCGCGGGCGTGCACGTCTCCGAGGTCGCCCACACCGCCCGCTTCGTGTGCACCACCGACGACGACATGTGCCAGATCGCCTCGTTCTACGCGGGCGCGATGGCCGAGTCCCGCAACATCGAGCTGGCCCCGGTCGCCGCCCACACCGGCGGCCTCGACCTGGTCCTGATCAGCCCCGACGACCCCGAGGGCATGGTCCGCCACGCCGAGGAGTGCCGCCAGCGCGGCTACCGCTTCGCCGTCGACCCCTCCCAGCAGATGGCCCGCATGGACGGCGCGATGATCCGCGACTTCATCGAGGGCGCGGACTACCTGTTCAGCAACGACTACGAGTGGGAACTCCTGCGCCAGAAGACCGGCTGGTCGGAATCCGACGTGATGTCCCGCGTCGGCCTCCGCATCACCACCCTGGGCGAGAAGGGCGTCGAGATCGTCTCCGCCACCGGCACCAGCATCCACGTCGGCGCCGTCCCCGAAACCGCCAAGGCCGACCCCACCGGCGTCGGCGACGGCTTCCGCGCAGGCTTCCTCGCAGGCGTCACCCAGGGCCTGACCCTCGAACGCTCCGCGCAGCTGGGCTCCCTGATCGCCGTCCTGGTCTTGGAGACCGTCGGCACCCAGGAGTGGACCTTCGACAAGACCACCGCCCTGACCAGGATCGCCGGAGCCTACGGCCAGGAAGCCGCCGACGAAATCGCCCCCATCCTCCCGGGAATCTAGCCCACCCGGCACAAACTCGTACGCACACAACCGCAACCCGGCAACCCAACCGACTGCAGCCCCGCAACCCAACCGACTGCAGCCCCGCAACCCAACCAACTGCAGCCCGGCAAACCAACTGCATCCCCACGCAACAACCCGCACCACCCACGAATCAACAGCACCACCCACCCACGCAACACGCGCAACGAACACTGTCCGATGGGGTGGACCCGCATTCGTGGGGAGAAAAGCGGTGCTACCCTGCCCCGGCGCGGAACGGCTCCGCCGCTCCGCCCTTCTTTCCGCGCCGCACCGCTTTTCTTAGGGGACCCGCGAATGCGGGTCCACCCCATCGGACCCCAAAAGCAAATCGCGAACCACCCTCCCACCGCCGCCCGCCAACGGCGGCCTCCCCCAACGGCACCGACGGCCTCCCACAACGGCTCGGGGCCTGCTCCAACGGCACCGACGCCCGCGACAACGGCTGCCGGGGGCTACCCCGACGGCACCGGCGGCGATGCAGGGGGGAGGCGGTGTTGAAGGGGCGCCGTGGTTGGGGATCGGCGTTGTGACGAGGCGAAGTGATGGCGCGGGACAGTTGGCGTTCGGTGCCGGTTGATTTGCCGGGGGTGAGTGGGCGGCGAGTGTGGTGCGCGACTTGGTTTGGGGGCATCCAATGGGGTGAATTCGGTTCTGCGGGGCCCCTAAGCGAAGTGGCGCGGCGCGGAAAGAAGGGCGGAGCGGCGGAGCCGTTCCGCGCCGGGGCAGGGTAGCACCACTTCGCTCCCCACAGAACCGAATACACCCCATTGGATGGTTGGTGGGCGCGCGTTGCGTTAGGTGGGTGGTGCTGTGATGGCAGGGTTAGAGATTGCTGGGTTGGGTTGGCGGGGTATGTGCATTGGCTTGTCGCGTTGCTTTAGGTGGGTGGTGTTGTGGTGACAGGGGTTAGAGATTTGTGGGTTGGGTGGGCGGGGTATGGGCATTAGTTTGTCGTGTTGCTTTAGGTGGGTGGTGCTGTGGTGACAGGGGTTAGAGACTTGTGGGTTGGGTGGGCGGGGCATGTGCAGTAGCTTGTCGCGTTGCTTGGGTGGATCCTGTGGGTGGATTTGCGTGTGTGGGTGAGGGGTGTGGGTCGGGTGGGGGCGGGGCGGGTTAGGGGAGGGTGGTGAGGATTTGGGGGCCGTGTTCGGTGATGGCGATGGTGTGTTCTGAGTGGGCGGCTCGGCTGTGGTCGGTTGTGCGGAGGGTCCAGCCGTCGGGGTCGGTGTAGTAGGGGTCCTTGCCGCCCTTGTGGAGCATGGGTTCGATGGCGAGGACGAGGCCTTCCCGCAGGCGCATGCCTCGGCCTGGGGTGCCTTCGTTGGGGACGCTGGGGGATTCGTGCATGGCTCGGCCGATGCCGTGGCCGCCGAAGTCCGGGGGGATGCCGTAGCCGGCTTCGCGGGCGATGGAGCCGATGGCGTGGGCGATGTCGCCCATGCGGTTGCCCGGGACCGCTGCTGCGATTCCTGCGGCCAGGGCGCGTTCGGAGGTTTCGATCAGGGCCAGGTCGGTGGGGTCGGGGTCGCCGATGACGAAGGAGATGGCGGCGTCGCCGTGCCAGCCGTCGACGTGGGCGCCGAAGTCGATGCTCAGCAGGTCGCCGTCGCGGAGGCGGGTCCTGGTGGGGATGCCGTGGACGATGGCGTCGTTGACGGAGGTGCACAGGACGGCGGGGAACGGGGTCGGGGCGAAGCGGGGGTGGTAGCCCAGGAAGGACGAGCCCGCGCCGTGGGTGGAGAGCACGTCGCGGGCGACGGCGTCGAGGTCAAGGAGGGTGGCGCCGACGGTGGCGGCGGCGCGGACCGCGGCGAGGGCGGTGGCGACGACCGCGCCCGCCGCGCGCATGGCGTCGATCTCCGCGGGGGTCTTCAACTCGATCATAGGGATAACTATACCGGTATTTCTATCCCGTACACTCGACCGCATGGTGCGCCCACCGCTGACCCAGCAGGAACGTGAACGCGGCGAGCGGCTCGGCAGGCTGCTGCGCGAGGCCCGCGGGCCGCGCAGCATGACCGAGGTCGCCGCGGCGGCGAAGGTGCCGGTCGAGACGTTGCGCAAGATCGAGAGCGGGCGCGTGCCGACGCCTGCGTTCTTCACCGTCGCCGCGCTCGCGGCCGCCCTCGGGATCTCGCTGGACTCCCTGGTCGAGGCTCAGATCTTGACCGGGTAGTGCGGCTCGGGCACGACCGGGCGGATGCGGCGCTCGATGAAGATGCCGTGCCAGAGCATGAAGACCAGCAGCGCCCAGATGCGGCGGCTGTGGTCCAGCGTCCCGGCCCGGTGCTCCTCCAGCAGGCGCAGGACGGCGTTCTTGTCCAGCAGCGCGTCGGTCTCGGAGTCGAGGATGATCGCGCGCGCCCACTCGTACATCTCCGCGCGCAGCCACAGCCGGATCGGCACCGGGAAGCCCAGCTTGCGGCGGTTGAGCACGTGCGGCGGGACCACCCGGCGCAGGGCCTGGCGCAGGGCGAACTTAGTCGTCTCCCGGGTGATCTTCTGGTCCAGCGGGACCTGGGAGGCCACCGCGAAGACCTCCGGGTCCAGGAACGGCACGCGCAGCTCCAGGGAGTTGGCCATCGTCATCTTGTCGGCCTTGACCAGGATGTCGCCGCGCAGCCAGGTGTAGAGGTCCACGTGCTGCATGCGGGTCACCGGGTCCCAGCCAGCCGACTCCCGGTACGGGCCCGCGGTGAGGTCGCGGTGGCTGATGGCCGGGTCGAAGGTGCGCAGGACCGGCGCGAGCTGGTCGTCGCGGAAGATGCGGGCGTTGCCGTAGTAGCGCTCCTCCAGCGACAGCGAGCCGCGGCGCAGCAGGTCCTTGCCCCGGGTGCCCTCCGGGATGCGGGCGGAGACCTTGCCCATGAGCTTGCGCAGCGAGCCCGGCACCCGCTCGAACGGCGCCAGCGACAGCGGCTCGCGGTAGATCGTGTAGCCGCCGAACAGCTCGTCGGCGCCCTCGCCGGAGAGCACGACCTTGACGTGCTTGCGGGCCTCGCGGGCGATGAACCACAGCGGCACCAGCGCCGGGTCGGCCACCGGGTCGTCGAGGTACCAGACGATCAGCGGCAGGGCCTCCATCATCTCCGGCGCCGAGACCGTGCGGACGACGTGCTTGACCCCGATCGCGGCGGCGGACTCCGCGGCCACGTCGACCTCGGAGTAGCCCTGGCGCTCGAAGCCGGTGGTGAAGGTGATCAGGTCCGGGTTGTGCTGCTTGGCCAGCGCCGCGATCGCCGTGGAGTCGATGCCGCCGGAGAGGAACGAGCCGACGGTGACGTCGGCGCGCATGTGCATGCGGACCGAGTCGTTCATCACGTCGGCGATGCGCTGGTACAGCTTCTCCGCGTCGGCCGGGCCGCCGACCGGGCGCGGGGCGAAGCGCGGGACGAAGTAGCGCCGCTTCTTCGGCTCCTCGCCCGGGGTCAGGGTGAACGAGGTGCCCGACTCGATCCGGTGAATCGCGCCGTGCAGGGTCGCGGGCTCGGGCACGTACTGCAGCGTCAGGTAGTGCTGCAGCGCGCGCTTGTCCAGCTCCAGCTTGACCCCGAGCACCGGGGCCAGCTCCAGCAGCGACTTCTTCTCGCTGGCGAAGGCCGCCCCGCCCGGGCCGACGGCGTAGAACAGCGGCTTGATGCCGAAGGGGTCGCGCGCGCCGAACAGGGTCTGCCGGTGGTTGTCCCAGATCAGGAACGCGAACATGCCGCGCAGCCGGGACACCGCGGCCTCGCCGAGGTAGTGGTAGGCGGCCACGATCGTCTCGGAGTCGCCGTCGGTGTGGAAGACCGCGCCGAACTTGGCGGTCAGCTCCGCCCGCAGCTCCAGGTAGTTGTAGATCTCACCGTTGAACAGCAGCGTGTAGCGCTGCGGCGTCTCCGGCGGGCCCCACAGCAGCGGCTGGTGGGAGTGCTCGATGTCGATCATCGCCAGCCGGTTGAACCCGAAGACGGCCTCGCCGCCGGTCCAGGTGCCGCTCTCGTCCGGGCCCCGGTGCCGCTGGCACCGCATCGCCGCGCCGACGGCCGACCGGGCCGCGGCGGCGTCCATGTCGGAAGGGCAGATCAGGCCAAGGAGACCGCACACGCTACTCGCGCACCTCTCGTATCGGAGCGGGGAGAGGCCAGTATGCAGGGGGCGGGCAGCGCGGCTGTCAGCCGCACCCGGGCCGGGCCCGGAAACCGGCCACCGCGGCCGAACCCGGGCATGCGGCGGTGTGACCTAGCTCCGATCACCCTCTGCAGGTGTGGCGCCCGTCGCTGGGCTAGGCTCCGGTTGCTCCCGAACGGGTCAGTAGGCCCTGGTCCGGGTAGCGCGGAGTCATCGCGTCGAGGAGGATCGCGCAGTGGGCACACCACCCCAGGCCACCGGGGCCGTCCGGCCCGGGAACCGCACGGCTCGCGCGGCGAAGCTGGCCGGGCTGGTCGCCGTCGTCGCCGTCCTGGCCACCGGCTGCTCGACCAGCGAGGTGCTGCGCTTCGGCTGGCCGGAGGGCGTCACGCCGCAGGCCGACAAGATGCGCGTGTTCTGGACCTGGTCGGTGGTGGCCGCGCTGATCATCGGCGTCATCACCTGGGCGCTGATCCTGTGGCCGGTCGTGGCCCACCGCAAGCGCGGGGACAAGCTGCCCAAGCAGTTCCAGTACAACCACTTCCTGGAGCTCATCTACACCGGCATCCCGGTGATCATCGTGGTGGTGCTGTTCTACTTCACCGCCACCACCCAGAACTACGTCCAGGCCGAGACCGACGACCCCGACGTGGTCGTCGACGTGATCGGGTTCCAGTGGAACTGGGAGTTCGACTACCTGTCCTACAAGGACGGCTCGGGCAACCAGGTCGAGCCCGCGTCGCCGGGTGACGAGACCGTGCGCACCATCGGCACCTCCTCGGAGATCCCGCTGCTGGTGCTGCCGACCGACCGGGTGATCGAGTACCGGCTGCGCGCCACCGACGTCATCCACTCGTTCTTCGTGCCGGACTTCCTGTTCAAGCGGGACGTCTTCCCGCACCCGGACAAGAACAACCAGGACTCGACCTTCCAGAACACCATCGACGAGCCGGGGTCGTTCGTCGGCCGGTGCGCCGAGCTGTGCGGCACCTACCACGCGGTGATGAACTTCGAGGTGCGCGCGGTCTCGCCCGAGGTCTTCGACCAGTACATGGACCTGCGCACCAAGGTCAACCCGGCCACCGGCAAGGGCTTCACCGCGGCCGAGGCGCTCGCCGAGATCAACTGCGGCGAGCTGTGCACCCCGCACGCGGTGACCACCAAGCCGTTCGACACCGACCGCACCGCGCGCGAAGCGTCCGGCTCCTAACCGAAGGACTCCAAGCAATGAAGGTCGAAGCCAGGCTTTTCGACGTCACCACGGGCTTCTTCTTCCTCGCGGCCATCGTCTACGGCGTGTGGGCGAAGGAGCCGGTCGGCACCGTCGCGCTGATCCTGACCGGTGGGCTCTCGCTGATCATCGGCTCGTACTTCCACTTCATCGCCCGCAGGCTCAAGCAGCGCCCGGAGGACAACCCGGACGCCGAGATCAGCGACGGCGCAGGCGAGCTGGGCTTCTTCAGCCCGGGCAGCTACTGGCCGGTGGCGCTGGCCGCGTCGGCGGCGACGTTCGGCTTCGCGATGGCGTTCTGGCAGGTGTGGCTGATGGTCATCGCCACCGTGCTGGTGCTGATGGCCGTCGGCGGGCTGGTGTTCGAGTACCACACCCGGCCCGACCACGACTGAGCCGCGCTCCTGACGAGACCGCCGTCCCCCGATCGGGGACGGCGGTCTTTTCACTTTAAGGGCGGCTGTGCCCAGCGTTCTTTTCGTGCGACGCTCCCATGGCGGAAGAATTCCGTCCCCGCGCGCGCCGGGGGCGGCGGTATTCCCGGCCGATCCCGGAATCGCCGCCGGACCGGCACGATCGCGGGTACCCGGACCACGGCCGCCCGGCGATCCCGCGCGGCCAGACGCTACAGGGAGCCGCTCGTGAAGCTCGCCAGTCGGATGGACCGCCTGGGCACCGAATCGGCCTTCGAGGTGCTGGCCAGGGCCAAGGCGCTGGAGGCGGCCGGGACCCCGGTGATCCACCTGGAGATCGGCGAACCGGACTTCGACACCCCCGCGCACATCGCGCGGGCGGCGCGCGAAGCCCTGGACCGGGGGATGACCCACTACGTGCCCGCGCCGGGCATCCCCGAGCTGCGGGCGGCGGTGAGCGCGGCGCTGGAGCGCGACGGCCGGATGGCCGCCACCCCCGACCGGGTGATCGTGACCCCGGGCGCCAAGCCCATCATGTTCTTCGCGATCCTCGCCCTGTGCGAGGAGGGCGACGAGGTGCTGTACCCGGACCCCGGCTTCCCCATGTACGCCTCCATCGCCGCGTTCGCGGGCGCCCGACCGGTGCCGGTGCCGCTGCGCGAGGCCAACGGCTTCACCGTCGACCCCGACGAGCTGGCGGCGCTCATCACGCCCCGGACCAAGCTGCTCATCCTCAACTCCCCGCACAACCCGTGCGGCAGCGCACTGGACCGCGCCCAGGTCGAGGCCATCGCCGAGCTGGCGATGCGCCACGACCTCACGGTGCTCTCCGACGAGGTCTACTGGGCGCTGCGCTACGGCGGGGAGCACCGCAGCGTGCTCGACGTGCCCGGGATGGCCGAGCGGACGATCCTGCTCGACGGCTGGTCCAAGACCTACGCGATGACCGGCTGGCGGCTCGGCTACGGCGTCTTCCCGCCCGACCTGGTGGAGCCGGTCAGCAGGCTGGTCATCAACTCGGTGTCGTGCACCTCGGCGTTCAGCCAGCACGCGGCCATCGCCGCGCTGGAGGGCCCGCGCGACGAGGTCGACGCCATGCGGGCGGCCTTCGCGGCGCGGGCCGAGGTCGTGGTGGACGGGCTCAACGCGATCCCCGGCGTGTCGTGCGTGCGGCCCGGCGGGGCGTTCTACGCCTTCCCCAACGTCACCGGCCTGGGCCTGCCCGAGGGCGAGCTGGCCGACCGGCTGCTCACCGAGGCGGGTGTCGCGGTGCTGCCCGGCACGGCCTTCGGCGAGCACGGCCGGGGCTACCTGCGCTTCTCCTACGCCAACTCGACCGACAACATCAAGGCCGCGATCGGGGCGTTCGCCGATCTGGCCGCGGAGGTGACCCGTGCCTGACGTCCTCGTGACCCGCCGCATGGTGGACGCGGCGATGGCCGCCCTGGACGGGCTGGGGTCGGTGGCGGTCTATGAGGGGCCGCCGACCGCCATCCCGCGCGAGGAGCTGCTGGCCAGGGTGGCTGGGGTGCGCGGGCTGCTGACCGTGCTCACCGAGCGTGTCGACGCCGAGCTGCTCGACGCGGCGGGCCCGGACCTGCGGATCGTCGCCAACCACGCCGTCGGCGTCGACAACATCGACATCCCGGAGTGCACCCGCCGCGGCGTGCTGGTCACCAACACCCCGGACGTGCTGACCGAGGCGACCGCGGACCTGGCGATGGCGCTGGTGCTGGCCTGTGCCCGGCGCGTGGCCGAGGGCGACCGGTTCCTGCGCGCCGGGACGCCGTGGATCTGGGATCCCCGGATGATGCTGGGCGCCGACCTGCACGGCCGGGTGCTGGGCATCGTCGGCTGCGGCCGGATCGGCCAGGCCACGGCGCGCCGCGCGCTGGGCTTCGGCATGCGAGTTGTTTACAACAACCCACGCCCGCTGCCCCCGGAGGTCGCCGAGCCGCTCGGGGCCGTCTGGCGCTCCTTCGACGACCTGCTGGCCGAGGCCGACGTCATCTCCGTGCACTGCCCGCTGACCCCGGACACCCGCCACCTCTTCGGGACCGATGCGTTCGCGCGCATGAAGCCCTCGGCGATCCTGGTCAACACCGCCCGCGGGCCGGTGGTGGACGAGTCCGCCCTGGCCAAGGCGCTGCGGGCGGGGGAGATCTTCGCCGCGGGGCTCGACGTGTTCGAGCGCGAGCCGCAGGTGCAGGCCGAGCTGCTCGACCTGGACTCGGTGACCCTGCTGCCGCACCTGGGCAGCGCGACCGTGGGCACGCGCGAGGCGATGGGCCTGCTGGCCGTGCAGAACCTCGCGGCCGGGCTCGCGGGCACGCGCCCGCGCAACCTGCTGAACCCCGAGGTGCTGGACCGGTAGCGCGCAGCGGGTCCGATGGGGGCGCGGATGGCCCCCATCGGATCCCGGGCGCTAGGCCGCCAGGCGCTGCGAAAGGCTGATCCAGCGGTCGAGCAGGGCGGACGCGGCGCCGCCGTCGATCGCGTCGGCGGCCCGGCCGATGGCCGCCTTGAGGTCGGCGTGCAGGTCGCCGGACAGGCCGGTGAACGCCGCGATGGCGCCCGCCGCGTTGAGCACGACCGCCTCCCGCACCGGGCCCGGCTTGCCCGCCACCAGGTCGCGGACGACCGCGGCGTTGAACTGCGCGTCACCGCCGCGCAGGTCCTCCGGGGCCGCGGGGGAGATGGCCAGGCGGGACGGGTCGATGACGTCCTCGCGGACCGCACCGCCGGAGACCGCCCACACCTTCGTCGTGGTCGTGGTGGTGATCTCGTCGAGGTTGTCGTCGCCGCGCACCACCAGCACGCTGGCGCCGCGGCCTGCGAACACGCCCGCGATGACCGGGGCGAGGCGGGCGTTGGCGCAGCCGATCAGGCCCGCCCGCGGCTGGGCCGGGTTGGTCAGCGGGCCGAGGATGTTGAACGCCGTGGGGATGCCCAGCTGGGCCCGGGCGGGCCCGGCGAAGCGCAGCGCCGGGTGGAAGGCCGCGGCGAAGCAGAAGCCGATGCCCACCTCGCGCACGCACTCGGCCACGGCGGCCGGGCTCAGCTCGATGGCCACGCCCAGGGTCTCCAGCACGTCCGCCGTGCCGCACTTCGACGACGCCGCGCGGTTGCCGTGCTTGACCACCGGCACGCCCGCGGCCGCGGTGACCAGGGCGCTCATGGTGGAAATGTTCACCGTGTGGGCCTGGTCGCCCCCGGTGCCGACCACGTCCACGGCGTCGGGGACGCCCTCGACCCGGCGGGCGTGGGCGAGCATGCCCGCGGCCATGCCCGCGATCTCGGCCGGGGTCTCGCCCTTGGCCCGCAGGGCCACGGCGAAGCCCGCGATCTGGGCCGGGGTGGCCTCGCCGGACATGATCTGGTCCATCGCCCAGGTCGTGTCGTCGGCGGTGAGGTCGGTGCGCTCGATCAGGCGGCCCAGCAGCGCGGGCCAGGTCCTGGTCACCGGGCTCACCCCCGCAGGGCGGGCAGGCGCTTGGTGCGCAGGACGTCGGCCACGGTCTCGGCGGCGGTCAGCGGGTCCAGCGGGTGGACGACGACCGCGTCGGCCTGCGACCAGGTGGCCAGCCAGCGGTCGTCCTTGCGGCGGACCGCGATCACGATCGGGGGGCAGTCGGTGATCTCGTTCTTGAGCTGGCGGGACAGGCCGATGCCGCCGGTCGGCTGGGCCTCGCCGTCGAGGATGGCCAGGTCGATGTCGCCGGAGTCCATCGCCATCAGGACCTCCGCGACGGTCCCGACCTCGACGTAGACGACCCGGCCGAGGTCGGCGGCCGGGCGGCGGCCCACGGCTGTGATGATCGTCTCGCGCACCTGGGGGCGGTGGCTGAACACCAGGATCTTCATGGGCTGCGCGGTCATGGCGTCCTCCACGGGGGCAGGTCGGGCGTGGCCGATGCTATCGGCCCCACCTTGGCCGCATCCACGGCCTCCCGCCCCTCATTCCGTGCCGATTTCGCGGGCCGGGCCGCAGAACCGAAAGCCCAGTTCCCCGGGCATTCCGTGATCAACTTTGGTGTGACCGGATGCACGCATGACCCGACCGGGCGCAGTACCTACCCGCAGGACATAATGCGTCGCGTGACAGCAGCAGCCCCTTCAATCGGTCAGCGCATCCACTCGCTGAACCGACCGAACATGGTCAGCGTCGGCACCATCGTCTGGTTGTCGAGCGAGCTGATGTTCTTCGCCGGACTGTTCGCGATGTTCTTCACGGTCAAGGCGCAGAACTCCAGCGGGGTGTGGCCGCCGATCCTGGAGTCGACCGGCGAGCCGATCCACCTGAACCTGCCCTACGCGCTGCCGTTCACGATCATCCTGGTCGCGTCGTCGTTCACCTGCCAGCTCGGCGTGTTCGCCGCCGAGCGGGGCGACGTGTTCGGCCTGCGCCGCTGGTACATCCTCACGCTGGTCATGGGCGCGATCTTCGTCGCAGGCCAGGCGTACGAGTACGTGCAGCTGGTGCGCGAGGGCGTCACGATCCCCTCGGGCGCCTACGGCACGGTCTTCTACCTGACCACCGGCTTCCACGGCCTGCACGTGATCGGCGGCCTCGTCGCCTTCGTGTACCTGCTCATCCGCACGCGGCTGAGCAAGTTCACCCCCGCTCAGGCCACCTCGGCGATCGTCGTGTCCTACTACTGGCACTTCGTCGACATCGTCTGGATCGGTCTGTTCGCGGTCATCTACCTGGTGCCGTGATGTCCTCGCGCTCCCACCACAGCTCCGCCGAACTGACAGCAAGGGTTGCCGCTAAATGATCAACAAACTCCGCAGCCGGACGAAGCTGCGCAGGCGGGTGGCGGGCTTGCTCGCCCTGTCCTTCGCCCTGTTGTCGGTCGGGCTGCTCTACACCGCGCTGGCCCCCGAGCCGCCGGTGGCCCAGGCCCAGGGGGATCCCGCGCTGCTGCGCAAGGGCGAGCTGATCTACAACCGGACCTGCATCTCCTGCCACGGCGCCGCCCTGGAGGGCGTGGAGGACCGCGGCCCGTCGCTGATCGGCATCGGCGAGGCGGCCGTGTACTTCCAGACCTCCACCGGCCGCATGCCGATGTCGCGCCAGGAGGCCCAGGCCGAGCGCAAGCCCCCGAAGCTCTCGCCCGACGAGATCGACGCGCTGATGGCCTTCGTGCAGTCCAAGGGCGGCGGCGTCGTCCTGCCCGAGGGCAAGGGCGCCGCGCTCATCGGTGACAACCCGGCGCGCGGCGGCGACCTGTTCCGCCTCAACTGCGCGTCCTGCCACAACTTCACCGGCCGCGGCGGCGCGCTGTCCTCGGGCAAGTACGCGCCCAAGCTGGACGGGGTGACCGAGGAGCAGATCTACGCGGCCATGCTGACCGGCCCGCAGAACATGCCCAAGTTCTCCGACCGGCAGCTCTCGCCAGAGGAGAAGAAGGACATCATCGCCTTCGTCAAGTCGGTCACCGACGGCAACAACAACCCCGGCGGCAACCCGCTCGGCGGTCTCGGCCCGCAGTCCGAGGGCCTGATCGCGTTCATCGTGGGCATCGCCGCGCTGGTGGGCATCACCCTGTGGATTGGGGCGAAAGCATGAGCGCCAAGCACCCCGACGAGCTGCCCTCCGAGGCCGAACTCGCCGAGATGTCCCGCGACGAGCTGGTCCGGCTCGGCGCGAAGCTCGACGGCGTCGAGCTCGTCGAGTACCCGGACCCGTGGCCGGTCAAGGGCACGCGCGCCGAGAAGCGCGCCGAGCGGGTGGTCGCGCTCTGGTTCGCCATCGCCGCCCTCGCGGGCCTGGGCTTCCTGGGCGTGTTCCTCTTCTGGCCCGCCGAGTACAAGGCGTACAACGAGCCGGGCCACGCGCTGTACCTGCTCTACACCCCGATGCTGGGCGCCACCCTGGGCCTGTCCATCCTGGGCATCGGCGTGGGCGTGCTGCTCTACACCAAGCGGTTCATCCCGCACGAGCTCGCGGTGCAGCAGCGCCACGACGGCGGCTCCCCCGAGCTGGACAAGGCCACGATCGTGGCCGAGCTGGCCGACGCGGGCAACCGCAGCACCATCACCCGCCGCCCGATGATCAAGGCGACGCTCGGCGCAGGCGCCGGCGTCATGGGCCTGGGCCTGGGCGTCTTCGCCATCGGCGGCCTGGTCCGCGACCCGTGGGCCAACAGCGACACCAAGGACTCGCTGTGGCACACCGGCTGGCACGAGCCCAGCGGCGAGAAGGTCTTCCTGCGCCGGGCGACCGGCAACCCGCACGAGATCGTCCTGGTCAAGCCGGGCGACCTCGACGCGGGCGCGATGGAGACGGTCTTCCCGTTCCGGGAGTCCGAGCGCAATGACGAGCACGCGCTGTCCGTCGCGCTCAAGCGCTCGGACAACCCGGTCATGCTGATCCGCCTGCGCCCGGAGGACGCGGCCCGGGTGGTCAAGCACAAGGGCCAGGAGGACTTCAACTACGGCGACTACTACGCCTACTCGAAGATCTGCAGCCACCTGGGATGCCCGACGTCGCTCTACGAGCAGCGCACCAACCGCATCCTGTGCCCGTGCCACCAGTCGCAGTTCGACGCGCTGGCCTACGCCAAGCCGATCTTCGGACCGGCCACCCGCAAGCTCGCGCAGCTGCCCATCGCCCTCGACGAGGAGACGGGCTACCTCTACGCCAAGAGCGATTTCATCGAGCCCATCGGGCCCGCGTTCTGGGAGCGGAAGTCATGAGTGCGATCACAACTCCCACGAAGCCCCGGTCGATGGCCGCTCGCGCCGCGGGCGGGGCGGCCAAGTGGGCCGACGACCGGTACCACATGGCAGGCGGCCTGCGCCGCCAGATGAACAAGGTCTTCCCGACGCACTGGTCCTTCCTGCTCGGTGAGATCGCGCTCTACAGCTTCATCGTGCTGCTGCTCACCGGCACGTACCTGGCGCTGTTCTTCGACCCGTCGATGGTCGAGGTCGTCTACCAGGGCGACTTCGTCAACCTGCGCGGGCTGGAGATGTCGCGGGCGTACGAGTCGGCGCTGGAGATCGCCTTCGAGGTGCGCGGCGGCCTCTTCGCCAGGCAGATGCACCACTGGTCGGCGCTGCTGTTCATGGCCGCGCTGGTCACGCACATGTTCCGGGTGTTCTTCACCGGCGCCTTCCGGCGTCCGCGCGAAGTCAACTGGGTCATCGGCATCCTGCTGTTCATGCTGGGCGCGCTGGAGGGCTTCACCGGCTACTCCCTGCCCGACGACCTGCTCTCCGGCGCCGGTCTGCGGATTATGTCCGGCCTGATCCTGACCCTGCCGGTGATCGGCACCTGGACGCACTGGCTGCTGTTCGGCTCGGAGTTCCCGGGCACCGAGATCGTGCCGCGGCTCTACACGCTGCACATCCTGCTGCTGCCGGGCATCATCCTGGCGCTCATCGGCGTGCACCTGGCGCTGGTCTGGTACCAGAAGCACACCCAGTTCCCGGGGGTGGGGCGCAAGGAGACCAACGTCGTCGGCGTGCGGATCCTGCCGGTGTTCGCGGTCAAGGCAGGCGGGTTCTTCGCCGTCGTGGTCGCGGTCTGCGCCCTGCTGGGCGGCCTCTTCCAGATCAACCCCATCTGGAACTTCGGCCCGTTCAACGCCGCGCACATCTCCGCGGGCACCGTGCCCGACTGGTACATGGGCTGGACGGACGGCCTCATCCGGCTCTGGCCCGCGTGGGAGATCTACCTCGGGAACTACACGATCCCGGCGTCGTTCTTCCCGTTCATGCTGGGCCTGCCGCTGCTGACCGGCATCGCGGCGGTGTACCCGTGGATCGAGCGGCGGTTCACCAAGGACTACGCCCACCACAACCTGCTCCAGCGCCCGCGCGACGTCCCCGTCCGCACCGGCCTGGGCATGATGGCGATCACCTACTTCATGGTGTCGCTGCTGTCGGCGGCCAACGACGTGCTGGCGGAGAAGTTCTTCATCTCGCTGAACGCGACCACCTGGATGGGCCGCATCGGCCTGCTGGTGCTGCCGCCGCTGGCGTACTTCATCACCTACCGCATCTGCCTGGGCCTGCAGCGCTCGGACCGCGAGGTGCTGGAGCACGGCGTGGAGACCGGCATCATCAAGCGGCTCCCGCACGGCGAGTTCATCGAGGTGCACCAGCCGCTGGGCCCGGTGGACGACCACGGCCACCCGATCCCGCTGGAGTACCAGGGTGCCCCGGTGCCCAAGAAGATGAACAAGCTGGGCTCGGCTGGCGAGCCGGTGCAGGGGTCGTGGCTGACCCCGGACCCGCCGGAGGAGACCGCGGCGCTGGCCAGGGCCCGCGCCGCCCAGCAGGGCCACGGCGCGGCGGGCGAGCTGGCGTCGGGCCCGACGGAGACCGGGCGGCAGATCGCGGCCACCGAGGACCCGTCCAAGGAGCTCTGAGCGCGACACCCGCCGAGGGGCGGCACCCGACCGGGGTGCCGCCCCTCGGCGCGATAGCGTGTCGGAGTGATGAGACGGGCACCGGCGGTGATGCTGGTGGTGCTGACCGCCTGCGGAACCCCGTCGACCCCTGTGGAGGCACCCGCCGTGACGAGCGCCGAAGCCTGCCCGCACCCGGAGTCGGGGTTCGACTGCGACTTCCAGCGCCGCTTCGACCTCGCCCGCCGCTACGCCGCGGACCGCCCGGGCGCGACGGCCATCGTGGTGCGCG
Source organism: Actinokineospora sp. NPDC004072 (assembly GCF_053604195.1). Taxonomy (NCBI): domain Bacteria; kingdom Bacillati; phylum Actinomycetota; class Actinomycetes; order Pseudonocardiales; family Pseudonocardiaceae; genus Actinokineospora; species Actinokineospora sp. NPDC004072. Next base: position 242,833 of record NZ_JBSGHB010000008.1, read on the forward strand.
ACCGCGAGGCCGGGGTCGTCTGGCGCAACGAGCACGCGGGCGAGCAGGTCTGGACGGCCTCGACCATCAAGCTGGCGATGGCGGCCGACCTGCTGGTGCGGGCCAGGGCGGGGGAGATCGCGCTCACCGCGCAGGACCGGGACGACCTGGCCGCGATGCTGTACGACTCCGACGACCAGGCGGCCACGGACCTGTGGATGCGGTACTCGGGGGAGGACCACCAGCTGTTCAACGCCCACTTCCCGCGGCTTGGCCTGGCCACGCTGCGGCCCCAGCCGGGGTACGGGCGGGTGTTCCCGTACTGGGGCTTCCAGAAGTGCACGGCGGACGACCTGGACCGGCTGCTGGTGTTCGTGCTGGGCTCGCTCGACCCCGATGACCGGGCGTTCCTGGTCGACCGGATGCGCGCGGTGGCGCCCAACCAGCAGTGGGGGGTGTGGTCGGCCGGTCCGGCGGCGCGGCCGGGGACGAAGAACGGCTGGGCCGAGGAGGACACCGGCTGGGTGATGAACAGCATCGGGTTCGTCGGGCCCGCCGAGCGCTACACCGTGGTGGTCCTCAACGACCTGCGCGGCGACGGCGGCTACGACGAGGGCCGGGAGACCACCTCCGAGGTCGTCCGGCTGCTGTTCGCGGGCCGGTTCTAGCTCACCAGCGCTCGTCGTCGAAGACGCGGGTGGTCTCGCTGTAGTCGTCGTCCTCCCGGGCGGGCTTGGCCGCGGGCTCGGCGGGCTCGGGGTCGGGCTCCACCCGCTGGACGATGCCGCGGTCCCCGCCGAGCGGGACGAACGCCTCGGCGACGCTGGTCGCGGCGGCCTGGCGGGCCTTGCGCGCGGTGCTCAGGATCTCCGCGGCCAGCTCGGCGGCGGGCTTGGCGGTGGCGGCGTCGTCCAGCTTGAGGTCGAGCAGGGCGCCGTTGGGGGCGACGGTGACGGTGATCGTGCGGTCGTCGGAGACCTGCGTGCTGCCCGCGGCCTCCAGGTCCCGCTTGAACTCGGTGGCCTTCTGCTGGAGGTCGGCCACCTTGCGCTCGAAGTCGGCGAGCCACTCGTCCGGGGTCTGCACGGGCACAGGGTAGCGGGGACTAGGGTGGGCGGACCGGCAGAGTTGGGGAGGATTTCGATGGTCACGGCGATCGTGCTCATCTACGCCGCCACGGACCGCATCCCGGAGACGGCCCAGGCGATCGCCGACATCGACGGGGTGACCGAGGTCTACTCCTGCGCGGGCGACGTCGACCTGATCGCCATCGTGCGGGTGAGCGACCACGAGACGCTGGCCGAGCTGGTCCCGGGGCGCATCGGCCGGGTGAAGGGCGTGCTCGACACCGACACCCACATCGCCTTCCGCTCCTACTCCAGCCGCGACACCGAGGCCGCCTTCGCCATCGGCGACGACTAGCTCAGCCGGAGTCAGCCGCCCGCGCGGCGAAGCCGCGGGCGTGGTCGGCCCGCTCCAGCCAGCGCCGCCAGGTCGCGGCGCAGTGCGCGGGCTCCGACCACGGCGTGGACGTGCGGACCAGGCGGGTGCCGGGGCGGTCCAGCCAGCGCAGGATCACCGCCACCTCCTCCGGGGGCGCGCCGTGCAGCGGGCCCTCACCGGTGAAGACCGTCTCGGCCGAGGCCACGAGCTGCTCCACGACCGGCATGGGCGCCACCCCGCGCGGGGCCACGCCCGCCGAGGCCAGCCTGCCATGGCGGACCACGGCGAACTCCCAGCCGCCCCCGCCGTCCGGGCGGGCGGCGACCAGCTCGGCGATGCGCGCCAGCGCGGCCAGGCGCTGGCCGCGGTCCAGGGCCCGGATGAGCGTGCTCATCCGGTCGCGGTCGGTGCGGGCCTCCTCGTAGCGCTGGGCGGCCGAGAGGTCCAGCAGGCGGTTCTCCAGCAGGCGCAGCGGGTCGGTCAGGGCGCCCGCGACCAGGCCGGTGACGCCCGCGACCGCCGGGGCGTACTCGGCGGCGGTCTGCAGGCCCGCGCAGGGCGCGCCGCAGCGGCCCAGCTCGGCCAAGGCGCACGGCGTCGCCGAGGGGGAGCGGGCCGGGATGCGCACGGTGCACGGGCGGATGCCGGTCGCCTGCTGCAGGGCGTGCATGGCGTCCTCGGCGAGCGCCCGGCTGCGCAGCGGGCCCAGCGCGCCCTCGCGCGGGCCCCTGACCAGCGACAGCCGCGGGAACGGCTCGTCGGTCAGCACGACCCACCAGGCGTTGTGCGGGTTCTTCGACCGGCGGTTGTACGCGGGCTTGTGCGCCGAGATCAGCCGCAGCTCGCGCACCTCGGCCTCCAGCGAGTGCGCGCAGGTCACGTGGTCGACGCGGACCGCGAGGGCCACCATCTCGCGCAGCCTGCGCCGGGTCTCGCCCGCGGTGAAGTACTGCCGGACCCGGCGGCGCAGGTCGACCGCGGTGCCGACGTAGAGCACCTCCTCCGACGGGCCGCGGAACAGGTACACCCCGGGCTCGTGCGGCAGGTCCTCGGCCAGCGTGCGCTTGCGGCGCTGGGCGTCGGTCACCTCGGGCAGGTAGCCGAGCAGCTCCTCCAGCGACTGCACGCCCAGCGACCCGACCCGCTCCAGCAGCCCGTGCAGGACGTCGACGGTGGCGCGGGCGTCGGCGAGGGCGCGGTGGATCGGCACGGTGCCCGCCCGGAACAGGGCGGCCAGCGCGGAGAGGCGGCAGCTCGGCGCCTCCTCCCGGCTCAGCACGCGCCTGCCGAGCTTGACCGTGCAGACGACCGTGGGCTTCGGCCAGGGGTAGCCCAGCCGGGCGCACGCGGCCTTGATGAACCCGACGTCGAAGCCCGCGTTGTGGGCGACCAGGACCGACCCCGCGGCGAACTCCAGGAACGCGGGCAGCACGGTGCTCAGCCGGGGGGCGGCCGAGACCATGACCTCGGTGATGCCGGTCAGCGCCACGACCTCGGGCGGGATGCCGCGCTCGGGGTCGACCAGGGTGGCGAACTCGCCGATGACCTCGCCGCCGCGGACCTTGACCGCGCCGAACTCGGTGATGGCGTCGGTCTCGTGGCTGCCGCCGGTGGTCTCCAGGTCGAACACCACGAACGTGGTCTCGCGCAGCGGCGTGCCCAGCTCGTCGAAGGTCAGCTGCCCAGTCATCGGGTCGAAGCTAGATCACGGCACCGACAGAAACCCGGCAGGCAGAATCCCGACCGGCAGGAACTCGACGGTGCGCGCACTGCGTCGTTACCGTCCACGACTAATCTGGAGAAATGGCTCCGCCCGCCGACCCGCAGCCCAGCGCGGACCCCGATGCCGGGGCCCGCGACTCCACTGTGGACTGGGCCGGGCTGCCGGAGCCGGTCCGGGTCCGGCTGGCCGAGCTGGGGGCGGAGGCGGTCGGGGCGCTGCCCGCCGTCGACGTCCCGCAGCCGCTGCGCGCGGTGGCCCGCTTCGCCCCGACCAAGCGGGCGCGGCTGGGCGCGGGCGCGCTCATCGGCGCGCTGCGCGACCTGCCCGCCTTCCGCACGGCGGTGGTGTCCTGGGTGCGGGAGCACCGGCCCGCCGCGCTCGACGTCGGCGGCGGCGACCCGGTGGCCGCGGCGGCCGCGGCGGTGCTGCTCGACGACGACTCGGCGGTGCACTACGTCGAGCTGATCGGCCGCCGGGTGGCCGACTCCGCGCTGCGCGCCGAGCGCGACGCGGCGGTGGCCAAGCTGCGCAAGACCGAGGCCGAGCTGGCCCGGGTGCAGGCCCTGCTGGACGACTCCGCGGGCGCGGTCGACCGGGTGCGGGCCGAGAGCGAGGCCGAGCTGGAGCGGCTGCGCAAGCGCCTGCGCGAGCAGGGCGTCAAGCTGCGCGAGGCCAAGGACGCCGCCGCGGCCGCCGCCGCTGAGCTGGCCCGGCTGCGCGCCGAGGTCGACGCCGAGCTGGCCGCGGTGGCCGAGCAGCGCGACCGCGAGCGCGAGCGGGTCGAGCACGAGCGGGCCCGCGCCGAGCGCGCCGAGGCCGACGCCGAGATCGCCCGCCAGTCCGCCCGCGAGGCCCGCCAGGCCGACGAGGTGCGGCTGGCGCTGCTGGTGGACACCCTCGACGGCGCGGTCACCGGCCTGCGCCGCGAGCTGGCCCTGGGCGGCGGCGGCCCGCGCCCGGCCGACCTGGTGCGCGGCGCGACGGCCGCGCAGGGCATGGCCGGGCGGGTGGAGGACCCGGCCGCGCTGGACCGCCTGCTGGCGCTGCCGTCGGTGCACCTGGTGGTCGACGGCTACAACGTCACCAAGACCGGCTACCCCGAGCTGTCGCTGGCCGACCAGCGCGACCGGCTCGTGCGCCAGCTCGCCTCGCTGGCCGCGCGCACCTCGGCCGAGGTGACGCTGGTCTTCGACGGCGCGGGCGTGGTCGCCGTCCCGGTCGCCGCGCCGCGCGGGGTCCGCGTGCTGTTCAGCGACCCGGGCGTGCTCGCCGACGACGTGATCCGCGCGCTGGTCACCGCCGAGCCGGAGGGCAGGCCGGTCGTGGTCGCCACCTCCGACCGGGCGGTGGCCGACTCGGTGCGCAGGCGGGGCGCGCACCCGGTGCCCTCGGCCGTGCTGCTGGCCCGCCTCGGGCGCATCTGAGCGCGGGGCGCGTCGTTGACCAGGGCGATGCTGTCGCGCGTGCTGGCCGCCGCGGTGCTGCTCGCGGTGGCGGCGCCGCCGGTCCCGGTGAGCGCCCAGCCGACCCAGCCGCCGCGGCCCGAGGCAGGCGCGGGGCCGGGCGCGCCGGTGCCCGACCCGCGGCCCGGCGAGGCGTTCGCCGACCCCGCCGTCGCCGCCCTCCAGCGCACCGCGACCGAGGTGCAGCGGGAGCTGGCCGACCTCGCGGGGCTGGTCGAGGCCGCGGAGAAGGAGCTGGCGGCGGCGACCGAGGCCGCCGAGGCCGCCAGCGCCGAGCGCGCCGCCGCCGACGCGGTCGTGGCGGCCCGGCAGGCCGAGGTCGACCGGTTCACCGCCGCCCTGCTGGCCACCCAGGCCCGCCCCGGCGGCTTCCACGTGCTGCTCGTCGTCGACGACGCCGCCGACTTCCTGCAGGGCAGCGCCCTGGTCGAGCGCATGCGCGCCGACACCGAGGCGACGCTGGTCGCCGCCCTGCAGCGGCAGGCGGACGCCGCGGCGGCCGAGCGCTCGGCGCTGGCCGCGCGCGACACCGCCGCCCAGCGCAGGGCCGACCTCGACCGCCGCACCGCGGATGCGTCGAACCGGGCCGCCGCGGTGTCCAGCGAGATGGGCGGGCGCATCGCCGAGACCGACGCCGCCGTGGTCGCCGCGCAGCGCGCCCAGCGCGAGCGCAACGCGGCCACCGCGGCCAACTGGCGGGCCTACACCGACCGGCTGGCCGCCGCGGGCATCGTCGCGCCGCCCGCGGCTGCGCTGCGCGACCCCGCCCGGCTGCCGCCCGGCCTGCGGCCGCTGCCCGGCGAGGGCGGCCCGCAGGCGGGCGTCGCCGAGGCCGCGCTGCCCGGGGGCGGGCGGCTGCTGGTGCTGCCCGCCGAGACGATCGCGGCGGTGGGCACCGCGATCGGCGCGCTGGGCAAGCCGTACGTGCCCGCCAAGGGGGAGGGGCCGGTGGCCTACTCCTGCGACGGCCTGGTCAAGGCGGCCTTCAAGACCGTGCCGGGGCTCATCGGCGAGCAGTACGCGACGCTGGCCCCGATCCCGGCCGCCGACGCCCAGCCCGGCGACGTGGTGTTCATCGGGCCGACCCGGCTCGGCGTGCAGTCGGTGGGCGTCGTGCTCGACGGGCGGGCCATGCTCGCCGCCGACGCCCGGCTCGCCGGGGTCGTGGTCACCGACCTGCCCGGCCCGGACACCGTGGTCGGCTTCGCCCGGCCCGCGCTGGGGCCGCGCCCGGCCCGGCCGGTGCCCGCGGCCGAGCCGGGCGGGCTGACCTGGCGCTGCGGCGGCGTGCAGCTCCCGCCGCGCGGGCCGGGGGAGGCGGCCGGGGCGTGGGGCGGCTACCCCAACGGGCTGATCCCGCAGGCCGCGCTGTGCCGGATCGGGGTCGGCGCGCACGCCCTGCGCTGCGACGCCGCGGCGGCCTACCAGGCGCTGTCGGCGGCGTTCGCCGCCGAATTCGGCAGGCCGGTGTGCATCACGGACTCATATCGGGCATTCGCCGCCCAGGTGCGGCTCTACGCCGAGAAACCGGCGCTGGCCGCGGTGCCGGGGACCAGCAATCACGGATGGGGGCTGGCGGTGGACCTGTGCGGCGGAATCGAGTCCTTCGGCACCCCGCAATACCGGTGGATGGCCGCCAACGCGGGGCTCTTCGGCTGGTCGAATCCGGCGTGGGCCCAGGCCGGGCGCGGGCGCGAGGAGCCGTGGCACTGGGAATACACCGGCTGAGAATTGTCGGTGCCCGGCCGTAGCTTCCAGCGGTGAGCGAGGAGCCGGGAAAGGAGTTCGGTCATGGTCATCGACTGCGACCGGTGCGCCGTCCGCGCCGCCGACACGTGCCGCGATTGCGTGATCAGCGTGTTGCTGGGCGCCCCGCCCACCGTCGAATTCGACCCGTGCGAGCGGGCGGCGATCGACGCGCTGGCGGACGCGGGCATGATCCCGCGGCTGCGCCTGACCCCGGTGGAGAAGTCGGCCTGAATCCCGACACGCCCGGGTGAAATCGGCGGCTCGGCGAGCGGTCGAAGTCGATCGGTGAGCGGTTCACCGATCGGGTGAACTGGGCTGTTGCGCTCATCACACGGTGCAGTCAGCACTGCTCTGATGGGGGTTCGGCGCGAATCTCCGGGCGTTCGCGGCACGGTCGGTGGACGGCGTGGCTCACGTTTCGTAACCTGTCCGAGATTTCGCGGCAGCCCGTCGCCTACCCCGGGGCGACGACGCGGAATCGCCGCCCCGCTCGGCCCCCGGGCCGGACCGGTCCCCCGCGGTCTGCGCCAGCAGGCGAGGCGGTCAGAGGACGTAAGGAGCACGCGCGACGTGGCGTCGCATCGACTCAAGCGAGCCCTGAAGAGCGCCATGGGCGTCACGGCTGTCGTCGCGGTGGTGAGCTTCTCCCCCTCACCCGCGATGGCGCAGCCCCCGACCACCTCGTCCGAAGCCGTCGAGCAGTACCGCAAGCTCAACGAGCAGGCGGCCAAGGTCAACGAGGACCTGCTCAAGGCCAAGGACGACCTCAAGGCCAAGCAGGCCGAGTACGACAAGGCCACCAAGGACGTCGCCGCGGCCAAGGCGCTGGAGAAGAAGGCCCGCGACCAGGAGGAGGCCTTCCGCGGCCAGGTCGACGACCTGGCCAGCGCGTCCTTCCAGGGCGCGCGGTTCAACAAGATCTCCGCCCTGCTGACCGGCGACTCCCCGGACGACTTCCTGGAGCGCGCCTCGGCGCTGTCGGTGCTGGCCGCCGACAGCGAGCAGGCGCTCTCGGCCTACACCTCCGCGGTCACCACCGCCGAGGAGGCCCGCAAGCAGGCCGAGGACGGCCAGCGCCGGGCGGCCGAGGCCAAGGCCGCGGCCGAGAAGCTCACCGCCGACATCACCAAGAAGCGCGACGAGCTGGCCAAGCAGATGTCCGAGGTGGACCAGGCGCTGCAGCGGCTGACCGCCCAGGAGAACGCCGAGCTGCAGGGCCCGAGCGACAACGGCACCTACATCGCCCCGCCCGGCGCGGCGGGCGTGGCCATGGACGCCGCCCTCGCCCAGCGCGGCGACCCCTACGAGTGGGGCGCCGAGGGGCCGAACTCCTTCGACTGCTCCGGGCTGATGGTCTACGCCTACCGCGAGGCCGGGGTGTCCCTGCCGCGGTCCAGCCGCGCGCAGTGGGGCGTGGGCGTGTCGGTGTCCCGCGGCGAGCTGCGGCCCGGCGACCTGGTCTTCTACGGCAACAGCGCGAGCAGCATCCACCACGTGGCGATGTACATCGGCGGCGGCCGCATCGTGCACGCCTCGACCTTCGGTGTGCCGGTGAAGACCGACACCATCGACGGGGGCGGCAAGGACTACTTCGGGGCCAAGCGCATCGTCGGCTGATCACGGCGCCGACCAGGGCGAGGTGACGGGGCTGTAGCCGGTTGGCTACAGCCCCGTTCCACTCCTCCCCTACGATGCGCCAATGGCCTCCAGGGCTCGGACGCGCGCGTGGCTGGGCGCGGTCGTCGCGGTGATCGCGGCGGCCGGGGTCGCCCTGGTGTCGCTGCCCGCCGAGGACGCGGGCCCGCCCGGCCAGTCCGGCCAGGGGCGGCCGATGGGCGCGGTGCCGCCCGCCGCCCCCGCCGCGGGGGACGTGGTGCGCGGCGACGCGGTCTCGGCGCTGCTGGCCCGCCGCGCCGCCGCCGTGCGCGACCGCGACGAGGCCGCCTTCCTGGCCACCGTCGACCCGCAGGCCGAGCCCTGGTTCCGGGAGGCGCAGCAGGACCTGTTCGACAACCTCGACGGCGTCCCGCTGGCGCACTGGTCCTACGCCGTCGACGCCGCCGACGTGCTGGACCTGACCGGCCTGCCGGACGCCGACCCGACCGCGGCGGAGCTGTGGGCGCCCGGGGTCGAGCTGCACTACGCCCTGCGCGGGGTGGACTCCGTGCCGACCGCGCGCGACATGGGCTACCTGTTCGCCCGCCGCGGCGACGACTGGTACCTGCACTCCGACACCGCCCTGGCCGAGCTGGGCAGGCGGACCTGGCGCGGCCCGTGGGACTTCGCGCCCTGCCAGGTCGTGGCGACCGAGACCGGGCTGGTGCTGGCCCACCCGGGCAGCCAGCCGATGGTCGACCGGCTGGTCCGCGAGCTGGACCCGGCCGTGCGGTCGGTCACCGGGGTGTGGGGCGGGGACTGGTCGGGCAAGGTCGCGCTGATCCTGCCCGACAGCCCGGCGGAGATGCGGGCGCTGGTCGGCCCGGACTTCCCGGTGGAGTCGGTGGTCGCCGTGGCCACCGCCGACCGGGTGGACACCGCGGCCAACCTCGCCGTCGGCCAGCGGGTCGTGCTCAGCCCGGTGGGGGCGCGGGCGCTGTCGGTCGCCTCGCTCAAGGTCGTCCTGCGCCACGAGATCACCCACGTCGCCGCGCGCGGGCGCACCGTGGACGGCTCGCCGATGTGGCTGCTGGAGGGCTTCGCCGACTACGTCGGCTACCGCGACAGCGGCCTGACCCTGGCCCAGGGCGCGCCCGACCTGGCCGCCCAGGTGCGCGCCAGCGGCCCGCCGCCGGGCCTGCCCGACGACCGCGCCTTCCGCGCCCGGGACAAGGAGCTGGACCTGGCCTACCAGCAGGCGTGGTCGATCGCCCGGTTCATCGCCGAGCGCTTCGGCGAGGGCGAGCTGGTCGAGCTGTACCGGTCGGTGGCGGGCGCGGGCCCGGTCTCGGCGGCCGAGACCGACGCGCTGCTGCTCGGCGCGATCGGCCTGGACCGGCCCGCCCTGCTGCACCGGTGGCGCGAGCACCTCGCCGAGGTGCTCGGCTAGCCGGTGGCCCGGGCCGCCGCGGCGCTCGACTAGTTTGGGCTGATGCGCCGCACCCTGCTGGTGACCAACGACTTCCCGCCCCGGCCGGGCGGCATCCAGGCCTACCTGCACTCGTTCGCCACCCGCCTGCCCGGCCTGGTGGTCTACGCCCCCGCGTGGGAGGGGGCGGCCGAGTTCGACGCGCGCCAGCCGTTCCCGGTGGTGCGCCACCCCGGCAAGCTGATGCTGCCCACCCCGGCGGTGGCCCGCCGGGCCCGCGAGATCATCCGGGCCGAGGGCTGCGGCACCGTCTGGTACGGCGCGGCCGCCCCGCTGGCCCTGCTCGGCCGCCTCGGCGCGGAGCGCGCGGTGGCCAGCACGCACGGGCACGAGGTCGGCTGGTCGATGCTGCCGCTGGCCCGCCAGGCGCTGCGCCGCATCGGCTCGACGACCGACGTGGTCACCTACGTCAGCCAGTACACCCGCAGCCGCTTCGCCGCCGCGTTCGGCCCGCTGGCGGCGCTGGAGCTGCTGCCGTCGGGGGTGGACACCGACCTGTACCGCCCCGACGAGGCCGCCCGCCTCGAGATCCGGGCCCGGCACGGCCTCGGCGACCGGCCGGTGGTGGTGTGCGTGTCGCGGCTGATGCCGCGCAAGGGCCAGGACGTGCTGATCCGCGCGCTGCCGCGCATCCGCGAGCGGGTGCCGGGCGCGGCCCTGCTGCTGGTCGGCGGCGGGCCCTACCGCTCGGCGCTGGTGTCGCTGGCCGCCCAGGAGGGCGTGGCCGACCACGTCGTGTTCACCGGCTCGGTCCCGTGGTCGGAGCTGCCCGCCCACTACGCCGCGGGCGACGTGTTCGCCATGCCGTGCCGCACCCACGGCCGCGGCCTGGACGTCGAGGGGCTGGGCATCGTCTTCCTGGAGGCCGCCGCCACCGGCCTGCCCGTGGTCGCGGGCAACTCCGGCGGGGCTCCGGAGACGGTCGACGACGGGCACACCGGCCACGTGGTCGACGGCCGCTCGGTGCCCGAGGTCGCCGAGCGGGTGGCCGCGCTGCTGGCCGACCCGGACCGCGCCCGGTCGATGGGCGCGGCGGGCCGGGAGTGGATGCGCCGGGCCTGGTCGTGGCGCGACCGCACCGCCCGCCTCGAACGGCTGCTGGCGGGGGAGCCCGCCTACCGGCGGTCGTAGATCGCGGCGATGGTGTCGGCGTAGGTCTTGAGGATCGTGTCGCGCCGCAGCTTGAGGCTGGGGGTGACCTCGCCGGCCTCCTCGGTGAAGTCCCGCGGCAGGACGACGAACGCCCGGATGGACTCCGCGCGCGAGACCGCCCGGTTGGCCTCGTCGACGGCGGTCTGGAGCTCCGCGCGCAGTTCGGCGTCCTCGGGCAGGGACTCCGGCGACTTGCCGCGCTCGGCCGCCCACGGCCGGGCGAAGTCCGGGTCCAGGGTGACCAGCGCGGCGATGAACGGGCGGCGGTCGCCGACCACCAGGCACTGGCTGACCAGCGGGTGCCTGCGGACCCGGTCCTCCAGCACCGCGGGGGCGACGTTCTTGCCGCCCGCGGTCACGATCAGCTCCTTCTTGCGGCCGGTGATCCGCAGGTAGCCGTCGGCGTCGAGCTCGCCGAGGTCGCCGGTGGCGAACCACGCGCCGGTGCGCTCGCCCCGCCAGTAGCCGGGGGAGACCATCGGCCCGCGCAGCAGGACCTCGCCGTCGTCGGCGATGGCCACCCGCGCCCCGGCCACCGGCCTGCCGACCGTGCCCACCCGGAACGCGGGCTGGGTGTTGACGCAGATCGCCGCCGCGGTCTCGGTGAGCCCGTAGCCCTCGTACACCGGCACGCCGATGCCGCGGAAGAAGTGCGCCAGGTGCTCGCCGAGCGGGGCGCTGCCGGAGATCGCCGCGACGCAGCGCCCGCCGAGCACCCCGCGCAGGCGCGCGTAGACCACCCGGCTGGCCACGGCGTGCTGCACGCGCAGGCCCAGCGGCACCGGCCCCTTGTCCAGCGCCTGGCTGTAGCGCACCGCCAGCGCCTCGGCGAGCTCGAAGACCCGGCCGCGGCCCGCGGCGCGCGCGCTCTGCCGGGCGGAGTTGTAGACCTTCTCGAACACCCGCGGCACGGCGACGACGAACGTCGGCCGGAACGTCGACAGGTCGGCGACCAGCGACTTGACGTCCGGCAGGTGGCCGACGGTGGTGCGGGCGTACACGCAGCACAGCGCGATCGCGCGGGCGAAGACGTGGGCCAGCGGCAGGAACACCAGCATCGAGTTGCCCGGGCGCAGCAGGTGCGGGAACGCGGCGATGTCGGCGCGGATCTCGGCCAGCAGGTTGGCGTGGGTCAGCTCCACGCCCTTGGGCCGCCCGGTCGTGCCCGAGGTGTAGACCAGCGTGGCCAGGTCGGCCGAGCCCACGGCCCGGCGGCGGGCGTGCGCCTCGGCGTCGGGGAGGTCGGCGCCCAGCTCGGCCAGCTCCGCCATCGAGCAGTCGTGGCCGGGCTCGATCTGCCAGACCCGCACGACCTCGCCCAGCCGGTCGACCACGCCCTCCACGGTGCGCCGGTGCCCGTCGTCCTCGACGACGACCGCCACCGCCCCGGAGTCGGCCAGGATCCAGGCCACCTGCTCGGCCGATGAGGTCTCGTACACCGGCACGGTCACCCCGCCCGCGGCCCAGACCGCGAAGTCGACCAGCGTCCACTCGTAGCGGGTGCGCGACATCAGCGCCACCCGGTCGCCGGGGCGGATGCCCGCCGCGATCAGGCCCTTGGCCAGCGCGAGCACCTGGTCGGCGAACTCGCGGGTGGTGACGTCGATCCAGGTGCCGTCCACCCGGCGCCGGAAGGCGACGGCGTCGGCGAAGCGCTCGGCGTTGGCCCACACCATGTCGGTCAGGCTCTCGTCGGGTGCGACGGTGCTGATCGGGGGCACGCCGTATTCGCGCACGGGATCCCTCCGCGAGTTCTGGGATGGCTACCCAAGCACGGTAGACCGGGCTCCGCGGGGCGTGCGCGCCGGTCTGGCATCCTGCTCGACGTGCCGCAGGTCGATGTGGTTGACGAGACATTCGTGGTGGCCCCGCCCGCGGCGGTGGCCGCGGTCTTCGCCGACCCCGCCGCCTGGCGGGGCTTCTGGCCCGACCTGCGCCCGCAGGTCTACGCCGACCGCGGCGACGAGGGCATCCGCTGGACGGTGACCGGCGCGCTGACCGGGACGATGGAGGTCTGGCTGGAGCCGGTGCTCGACGGCACGCTGCTGCACTACTTCCTGCGCGCCGACCTGCCACCCGGCTCGCCGTCGCCGCGCAGGCTGCACCGGGAGAAGACCCGCCGCCAGCTCGCCGCCAAGGCCCTGGCCTTCGGCATCAAGGCGGCCCTGGAGGCCGGACGCGCGCCCGGGTGCGCGCCGTAAGCTCGATCAGGTGCGGGTACATGTCGTCTCGGACGTGCACGGCAACGTCGAGGCACTCAAGCGGGCGGGCGACGGCGCCGACGCCCTGGTCGTGCTGGGTGACCTGATCGACTTCGTGGACTACCACGACCACTCCGGCGGGATCTTCGGCCGGGTGTTCGGCCCGGACGTGGTGCGCGAGTTCGCCCGGCTGCGCCGCGACGGCAAGCCCGGCGACGCGGGCCGCTACGCCCGGACCCTGTGGGCCGGGCTGGCCGACGCCCGCGCCACCGTGGAGGCGGCCGTGCGCGAGCAGTACGCGGCCCTCTTCGCCGCGCTGCCCGCGCCCACCTACGCCACCCCGGGCAACGTGGACCTGCCCGCGCTGTGGCCGGAGTACGCGGGCGGCGGCGTGCACGTGCTCGACGGGGACGTCGTGGAGCTCGGCGGCCTGCGGTTCGGCTTCATCGGCGGCGCGCTGCTGCCCTCCGGGCTGCCCAAGCCCCCGCCCACCGCGGTGTTCCGCCCGTACCTGCGCCCGCCGGAGGAGTACGACGCCGCGGTCGCCGCGCTGCCGCCGGTGGACGTGCTGTGCAGCCACGCCCCGCCGGACCTGCCCGAGCTGACCTACGACGTGGTGGCCCGCCGGGTCGAGCACGGCTCGGCCGGGCTGGTCGGGCGGATGCTGGCCGACCGGCCGCGGTGGGCGCTGTTCGGGCACGTGCACCAGCCGATGTGCCGCAGGCTGCGGTTCGCGGCGACCGAGTGCGCCAACGTCGGGCACTTCCAGCGCACCGAGACCCCCTACGTCCTGCGGTGGTGACCGGGTAGCCTCTGCGCTCATGGCCGACGAGTCCACCCAGTCCATCGTCGTCGACGCGCCCGCCGCGCGGATCATGGCCGTCATCGCGGACTTCCCGGCGTACCCGGAGTGGGCCGACGCGGTGAAGTCGACGCAGGTGCTGGCCACCGACGCGGGCGGCAGGGCCGAGCAGGTGGCCTTCGTGCTGGACGCGGGCATGTTCAAGGACGAGTACACGCTGGCCTACACCTGGGCCGACGACGGGCTCTCGGTGGAGTGGAACCTGGTCAAGGGCCAGATGCAGCGCGCGCAGCGGGGCCGCTACCGGCTCGTGGAGCGCGGCGGGCGCACCGAGGTCACCTACACCCTCTCGGTGCAGCTGGTGGTGCCGATGATCGGGCTGTTCCGGCGCAAGGCCGAGAAAATGATCATGGACATCGCGCTCAAGGAGCTCAAGCGCCGGGCCGAACAGGACTGATGCGCCTCCTGCTGTTCACCGGGAAGGGCGGGGTGGGCAAGACCACCCTGGCCGCGGCGACGGCCGTGCGCGTGGCCGACTCCGGCGACAAGGTGCTGGTGGTCTCCACCGACCCGGCGCACTCGCTGGCCGACGCCTTCGGTGCCCCGCTCACCGGCGAGCCGTCCGAAGTGGACAAGCAGCTGTGGGCGGCGCACATCGACGCGCGGGCGCTGGCCGACCGGTCGTGGGCCGGCCTGCGCGCCCAGGCGCGGTCGCTGTTCACCCGGCTGGGGCTGGACGCGGTGGACGCCGAGGAGCTGTCGGTCCTGCCCGGCGTGGACGACCTGCTGGCGCTGTCGGAGGTCGTGCGGCTGGCGTCGGCCGGGCCGTGGAAGGCGGTCGTGGTCGACTGCGGCCCCACGGCGGAGACCCTGCGGCTGCTGGCGCTGCCCGAGGCCGCGGCCGGGTTCGCCGGGCGCTTCGGCGAGCTGCGCAAGCTGGCCGCCGAGCTGGCGCGGCTGCGCGCGGTGCTGGCCGACCCCGCGGTGACCGGCGTGCGGCTGGTGCTCACCCCGGAGCGGCTGGTGGTCGCCGAGACCCGCCGCATGCTCACCGCCCTGGCGCTGCGCGGCATCCGGGTCGACGCGCTGGTCGTCAACCGGCTGGTGCCCGCCGCGCGCGGCTGGCCCGGCCCGGCGGCGGCGTGGCTGCGCACCCGCCGGTCCGAACAGGACGCCGTGCTGTCCGAACTGGACCCCGCCCTGCCGGTCAGCGTCGTCGGCCACCGCGCCGCCGAACCGGTCGGCATCCCCGCCCTGCGCGCCCTGGCCGACGACCTCTACGGCCCCGACGACCCGCTGACCGCCGCCGCCCCCGCCACCCAGCTGCTGTCGATCACCCCCGACGGCCCCGACCACCTGCTGACCATCGCCATCCCCATCACCCCGGACACCACCCTCGACCTGGCCCGCATCGGCGACGACCTCGCGGTCACCGTGGACGGGGCCCGCAGGCTGATCGCCCTGCCCCTCGTCCTGCGCCACCACGCCATCACCGACGCCGAGGCGGGCGGCGCGGGCCTGGTCCTGCGGTTCACCCCCGCGGCGGACGAGCAGCCGTGACCGGTGTCGGGGAGGATGGGCGGAACCCGATCGGGCGGGGGCTGGCGTTCGTCGTCGCTGGGAGGGGATCGCGTGTCGGCTGATCCGGGGAGCCGGTTGGCGGAGGAGCTGTCGCTGCTGTTCGCCGCCGTCGCCGAGCAGGCGGGTCCGTGGTTGGACCGGGTCGCGGCCAACGACCACGACTCCGCGGCGTGCGAGTGGTGCCCGCTGTGCGGGGTGATCGCGCTGCTGCGCGGGGAGCCGTCGGTGCTGGCGGCCCAGAGCCTGGAGCGCATGGCCGACCTCGTGGCGCTGCTGCGCGCCGTGCTGGCCGACCGGTGGGCGCCGGAGGAGGCACCGCACATGCCCGGCTTCACCCCGCCGCCGAAGCCGCCGCCCGCGTCCGGGCGGGTGCAGCGGATCCCGGTGCGGCGGACGTGAGGGCCGTCGGCGTCGACGTCGGCGGGACCAGCGTGCGTGCGGGGGTGGTGGACGCCGCCGGGCGCGTCGTCGACACCGCGCGCGGGGAGACGCCGCCGGGGGAGGACGCCCTGGAGGAGGTCGTCGCCGCGGTCGTCGGGGCGCTCGCGCGCAGGCACGAGGTCGGGGCGGTGGGGCTGGCCGTCGCCGGGTTCGTCGGCGCGGACCGCAGGACCGTCCTCTTCGCCCCGCACCTGCCCTGGCGCGCCGCACCGGTCGCCGACCGCATGTCCGCGCGGCTGGGCCTGCCGGTGGTGCTGGAGCACGACGCCAACGCCGCCGCGATCGGCGAGCACCGCCACGGCGCCCTGCGCGGCGCCCGGGTCGGCCTCCTGGTGGCGCTGGGCACCGGCATCGGCGGCGCCCTCCTCCTCGACGGCGAGGTCTTCCGCGGCGCGCACGGCGTCGCCCCCGAACTGGGCCACCTGCGGCTGGTCCCGGGCGGCAGGCCGTGCGGGTGCGGCAAGTCCGGCTGCTGGGAGCGCTACTGCAGCGGCACCGCCCTGGCCGCCACCGCCCTCGACCTGCTCGCCACCAGCCCGGCCCCGACCGGCGATGCCGCTGCCCGCCCGCCTTCGCCCCCGGCGCGCGGGGCTGCCGATCAGGCCCCGACCGCGGCTCCCGGGGCCGCAGCCTGCCCGGCTTCGTTCCCGGCCCGCGAGGCTGCTGCCTGCCCGGAGCTGCTCCCGGCCTGCGAAGCCGCCGACCCGGCTTCCGGCCCGGCCCGCGGGGCCGCTCCCGGCCCGGTGTCGATCCTGGCCCGCGAGGCCGCCGCCGATCCCGGCGGCCTGACCGGCCGCAAGGTCGCCGCCGCCGCCCGCGAGGGGGATCCGGTCGCCCGGCGCGCCGTCGCGGACCTGGCCCGCTGGCTCGGCGACGGCCTGGCCCTGGCCGCCGACGTCTACGACCCGGAGGTCATCGTCATCGGCGGTGGGGTGTCCGAGTCCGCCGAGCTCTTCCTCGACGACGCCCGCGCCCGCTACGCCGCCGCGCTCACCGGCGCGGGCCACCGCCCCCTGGCCCGGGTCCGCCCCGCCCAGCTCGGCGACGACGCCGGTCTCGTCGGCGCCGCCGCCCTGGCCGCCGACCTGCTCCGGACGGGATGACCGGTCCAGCGCCCGACACCCCGGGCCGGAGGCGGTTGACTCGCGGTGCGCGGTCGCCGGGGCTCAGCCTCGGCCTGCGCCGAGCGGGATGGCGGGACTCGGCTCAGACCTCGGCGCCGTCGTCGCCGGGGTCGAGGCGGGAGGTGCGGCGGGTGCGCAGGAGGAGCAGGCCGATGCCGCCGCCGAGGCAGACCAGGCCGATCGGGGTTGCGAAGCGGCCGTCCATCGGGGTGATGGCGGGCAGGAGCAGCAGGACCACGCCGAGGACCAGCATCGCGATCGCCAGCAGGGTCGGCCAGCGCAGGCGGGGCAGCGGCGGGGGCTCGGGCGGCTCGTAGTGCTCGTCGTCGTTGTCGTCGAAGGCGTCGTACTCGTCCTGGTAGCCGCGCCACGAGTCGCCCGGGCGGACCACGGTCGTGGGCTCGGTGGGCGGCTCCGGGGCGGCGGGGGGCTCATCCGGGGGGACCGAGCGGCCCACGCCCTCGCGTTCGAGGTCGGCGACGATCTGGGCGAACGCCGCGTCGATGTCCTCGGGGCTGTCGCCCCGGCCGTCCCCCAGCCTGCCGCTCACCCGAGGTCACCTGCCCCCACCCGGCGCGCGAAGGCGACGCTGCGGTCGAAGATCAGGTCGGCGTCGTGGTCCAGGGTCGCCACGTGGCGGCTGTTCGCCAGCACGACCTCGGTCACGTCGGTGCTGCTCACCTCGGCCAACACCACCTTCGAGTTCTCCGGCTCCACCACGTTGTCCACCGCCGAGTGCATCAGCAGCAAGGGCTGCGCCACCGCGGGCAGGTCGGCGCGGACCGCTGCCCACAGCTTGGTCAGGCTGGCGAGCGCGCGCAATGGGGTACGGGGGTATGCGTGCTCGGTCACCCCCGGCTTGGCGATGTCGTCGCTGATGGGGCGTATCGACGGCACCAGCCGCGACAGCGCGGGCACCAGCCGGATGTCCCGGCGCAGCGACATCACCGACGGGTTCACCAGCACCAGGCCCGCCACGTCCGCCCCGCGCACCTGGGCCAGCCGCAGGCACAGCGCCCCGCCCATCGACAGGCCGAAGGCGAACACCGCCGAGCAGCGCTCCCGCAGCTCGACGAAGGCCGCGTCGATCTCGCCGAACCACTGCGGCCAGGTGGTGCGGTTCATGTCCTGCCAGCGGGTGCCGTGCCCGGGCAGCAGCGGCAGCCGCACGCTGAACCCCTCGGCGACCAGCCGGTCGGCCCACGGCCGCAGGCTGAACGGCGAGCCGGTGAACCCGTGGCTGAGCACCACGCCGATCTCGGTCGAGCCGTCGTGCGCGAACTGCTCCGCGCCCGCGATTGCTGGCACCGCCACCTCCGTCAGACCTGGACACGTCATGGTCGCACGGACCAAGCCCGGGATGACCGGATCATCTCCGGCGCGCGGACCGGCGTTACCCTTGATCGCCCGGGAGACGGAGGTCGGCGTGTACTGGCTGATGAAGCACATCCTGCTCGGCCCGCTGCTGCGGCTGTTCTTCCGCCCGCGGATCGAGGGCCGCGAGCACATCCCGGCCACCGGGGGCGCGCTGCTGGCCAGCAACCACCTGGCCGTCTCCGACTCGTTCTTCCTCCCGCTGATGGTCGAGCGCCGGGTCACCTTCCCGGCCAAGATCGAGTACTTCACCGAGCCGGGCATCAAGGGCCGGTTCAAGAAGTGGTTCTTCACCGGCGTCGGGCAGATCCCGATCGACCGATCCGGGGCCAGCGCCGCCCAGGACGCCCTCGACACCGCTGTGCGGCTGCTGCGCGAGGGCAAGCTCATGGGCATCTACCCCGAGGGCACCCGCTCGCCCGACGGCCGCCTCTACCGCGGCAAGACCGGTGTGGCGCGCATCGCCCTGCAGGCGGGCGTCCCGGTGATCCCGGTGGCCATGTTCGGCACCGACAAGGCCAACCCGATCGGCTCGAAGATGTGGCGCCCGCACCCCATCCGGATCGTGGTCGGCGAGCCGCTGGACTTCTCCCGCTACGCGGGCCTCGACGGCGACCGGTTCATCGAGCGCTCCATCACCGACGAGATCATGTACGCCCTCATGGAGCTGTCCGGCCAGGAGTACGTCGACATGTATGCCGCCAAGGCCAAGGAGGCCGCCGCGGACCGCCTCCCCGCGGCCGAGGCGAGCTGACATACAGTCCGCGGGTGCGGTTTTTCTACGACACCGAGTTCATCGAGGACGGAACGACCATCGACCTGGTGTCGATCGGTGTCGTCGACGAGCAGGGCCGGGAGTTCTACGCGGTATCGACCGAGTTCAACCCGGACAAGGCCGGGCCGTGGGTGCGCGACAACGTGCTCGACAAGCTGCCCCCGCCCAGCGACCGGGCCTGGCGCGACCGGGCGGCCATCCGCCGGGACCTGATGGCCTTCCTCACCGCGGGCAAGGGCCGTGTCGAATTGTGGGCCTGGTTCGGCGCCTACGACCACGTCGCGCTCGGCCAGCTGTGGGGCGCGATGCCCGCCCTGCCGCGCGAGCTGCCGCGGTTCACCCGCGAGCTGCGCCAGCGCTGGGAGGACGTGGGCAGGCCGCCGCTGCCCGCCCCGCCTGCCGACGCCCACGACGCGCTGGCCGACGCCCGGCACAACCTGGTGCGCTGGCGGGTCATCGACGAGCTGTGGCGCCGCCGCGGGGGCCGCTGAGTCCAGCTCGTGGACCCCTGGTTGCTATACCGATTCAGTGGGTGGCAGGCTAGTCGGTGACGGCTGTCACTGAATCGAAATCAAATCGGAGGGATTCCCCATGCGGGTCGGCGTGCTCACCGGTGGCGGTGACTGTCCCGGTCTGAACGCGGTCATCCGGGCTGTGGTGCGCAAGGGCATCGAAGCCCACGGCTGGGAGATCGTCGGGTTCCGCAGCGGCTGGCAGGGGCCCCTGGAGGGGATCAGCAGGCCCATCGGCCTCGACGACGTCGAGGACATCCTCACCCGGGGCGGCACGATCCTCGGTTCCTCGCGGACCAACCCCTACAAGGTCGACGGCGGCGTCGACAAGATCAAGGCGGTGCTGGCCGACCAGGGCGTCGACGCGCTCATCGCCATCGGCGGCGAGGACACCCTCGGGGTGGCCAAGAAGCTGACCGACGACGGCGTCGGCGTCGTGGGCGTGCCGAAGACGATCGACAACGACCTCGGCGCGACCGACTACACCTTCGGCTTCGACACCGCGGTGCACATCGCCACCGAGGCGATCGACCGGCTGCGCACGACCGCCGAGTCCCACCACCGCGCGCTGGTGGTGGAGGTCATGGGCAGGCACGCGGGCTGGATCGCGCTGCACTCGGGCCTGGCTGGCGGGGCGAACGTCATCCTGGTGCCGGAGCGGCCCTTCAGCGTCGACAAGGTCGTCGAGTGGGTCGAGCGGCGCTTCGAGCGCGAGTACGCCCCGATCATCGTGGTCGCCGAGGGCGCGCTGCCCGAGGGCGGCGACGAGGTGCTGCTGACCGGGGAGAAGGACGCCTTCGGGCACGTCCGGCTCGGCGGCATCGGCACCTGGCTGGCCGAGGAGATCGCCGAGCGCACCGGCAAGGAGTCGCGCGCGGTCGTGCTGGGCCACACCCAGCGCGGCGGCACCCCGACCGCCTACGACCGGGTGCTGGCCACCCGCTTCGGCCTGCACGCGGTGGACGCGGTCGCCGACGGCGACTTCGGCGTCATGGTCGCCCTGCGCGGCACCGACATCGTGCGCGTCAAGCTGGCCGAGGCGACCGCCGAGCTGAAGACCGTCCCGCTGGAGCGCTACGCCGAGGCCGAGGTCTTCTTCGGCTGACGGACCCCGCGCCCGCCCCGGTGATCGGCCGGGGCGGGCGCACTAGGGTCTGCGGGCATGGAACTGCTCTGGGCCGGGGCGGACGCCCAGGCGCGGGCGCTGCGCGCCGGGCAGGTGCGCGCGCCGGAGCTGCTCGACGCCGTGCTCGCCCGGCTGCGCGCGGTCGACCCGGTGATCAACGCCTTCCGCGCCGTGCACGACGCGCGCGAGGCGGCCGAGGCCGCGCAGGACCGCATCGACGCCGGGGAGAGCACCCCGCTGCTGGGCGTGCCGATCGCGGTCAAGGACGACATCGACGTCGCGGGCGACGTGACCGCGGCGGGCGGGCGCCCCCAGTTCCCGCCCGCGGCGACCGACAGCCCCGCGGTGGCCCGGCTGCGGGCGGCGGGCGCGGTGATCGTCGGCCGGACGCTGACGCCGGACCGCTGCCTGTGGCCGTTCACCGAGACCCTGGCCTACGGCGCGACCCGCAACCCGTGGCACCTCGACCACACCCCGGGCGGCTCGTCCGGCGGCAGCGCGGCGGCCGTCGCCGCCGGGATCGTCGGCGCGGCCACCGGCTCCGACGGCGGCGGGTCGGTGCGCATCCCCGCGTGCGCGTCGGGGGTGTTCGGGCTCAAGACCAGCCGCGGGCTCATCCCGCACCCGGAGGTGTGGCACGGGCTCTCCGGCCTGGGCGCGCTGGGCCGGGGCGTGGCCGACGCCGCCGCGCTGGTCGAGGTGCTGTCCGGGCAGCCCGGCCACCGGGCCGCGGTGGACACCCCGCCCCCGCCGCTGCGCATCGCGCTGGTCTGGAAGACCCCGGTCGGCCGCCCACCGATGTCGGCGGAGTACCGACGGGCCGTCGCCGACACCGCCGACCGGCTGCGGGGCCTCGGCCACCGGGTGACCGAGGCCGACCTGCCCATCGGCGCCCGCCCCTGGCCGCAGTTCCTGGTCCGCTACCTGCGCGGGATCGCCGACGACGCGGCCGCGCTGCCGCACCCGGAGTGGCTGGAGCCGCGCACCCGCAGGCTGGCCCGGGTCGGCGCGAAGGTGCCCGACCGGGTGCTGTCCGCCGCGCGGGCCGCGGAGGAGCGGCTGCACGCGCTGATGGCGGGCTTCTTCGCCGACCACGACCTGATCCTGCAGCCGGGCTGGGTCCGCAGGCCCACGCGGATCGGCCGCTACCACGGCAGCGGCGCGTCGGCCACGCTCGCCGCCGTCGGCGCGCACATCACCTACTTCCCGACCTGGAACGTGCTGGGCTACCCGGTGGCGGCGCTGCCGGTCGGCTTCGACGCGATCGGCATGCCCATCGGCGTGCAGGTGGTCGGCCCGGCAGGCGCGGAGCGGCTGCTGCTGTCGCTGTCGGGCCAGTACGAGCGCGCCCACCCGTGGGCCGACCGCAGACCGCCGCTGTGAACCTCGACGAGGTGCGGTGGCGGATGCTGCGCCGGTACGGCCCGGACGTGGGCGGGTGGCTCGACCGGCTGCCGCCGCTGCTCGACCGGATCGCCGCGGAGTGGGGGCTGGAACTGGGCGAGCCCTACCCGGGCGGCAACTCGGGGGCGACCGTGGCCGCCCGCCGCGACGGCGTCCCGGTGGTGCTGAAGGTCTTCCCCGAGCAGGCCACCGCCGCCCGCCAGCAGGCCGACGTGCTGCGCGCCTTCGCGCCCACCGGCCGGGTGCCCGGCGTACTGGCCGCGGCCGACGGCGCCCTGCTCATCGAGCACGTGGCCGGGGAGCCCGGCTGGCCCGAGCCAGCCGAGTTCGCCGCCCTGCTGGCCGACCTGCACGCCGCCGCGCCGCCGCCGGGCAGGCCGGACCTGGCCGAGGGCACGGCGGCGTTCCTGGGCCGGGCGCGGCCGGAGGGCCCGGTCACCGCCGACGACCTGGCCGCCTCCGCCGCCGCGTGCTCGGCGCTGGCGGCCACGGTCGACCGCGCGGTGCTCCTGCACGGCGACCTGCACCGCGACAACGTGCTCGTCGGCGGGCGCGCGGTCGTCATCGACCCGCACGGCACCCTCGGCGAGCCGGAGTTCGACGCCGTGGACTACGTCCTCGACGGCCCGGGCATCCCCGCCCGGCGCGACGCCCTGCTCGCGGTGTCGGACCTGCGCCCGGACCGGCTGGAGGGCTGGTGCCGGGCGGTGGCCGCGGTGGTGGCGATCGGGGCGGCGCGCCGGGGCAGGCCGACCGCGGAGCTGCTCGACTACGCCCGCAGCGCGCCCAGGTCGAGGTAGGCGGCGAAGGTGCCGAGCCAGTGCTCGGCGGCGTAGCCGTAGCCGAAGACGTAGCGCAGGCCCGCCGTGCGGTGCTCGTCGGCGGCCGCGCGGGCCAGGTCGCGGTGGCGGTGCCCCGCGGGCAGGCCCTCGGCGATCCCACGCCAGCACCAGGCCCGGGACAGCGCCAGGCCCGACAGGTGCGAGCCGTACGGGTCGGCCGGGTCGTCGACCTCGACCGGGGTGCGCAGGGTCGCCCAGCGCGGGCCGTCGAGGTCGGGGATGAAGGCGTCGAGCCACTCGGCGAACGCGGCGGGCTCGCGGACCCGGCGCAGCAGGTCGGCCTCGACGAGGGCGGGGGAGAGGAAGTCGGCGGCGCTGGGCTCGAAGCCGCCGTAGCCGCGGTCGGCGCCGAAGAAGCGCTCCGCGGCCTCGGCGCAGGCCGCCGCCAGCTCGTCGTCGCCGGTCGCGCGGGCGGCGTCGATGACCAGGCCGATGGCGAAGGCGCTGTTGGTGTGCGTGCCCGCCCGGATCGGCAGCCGGGCGGCGGTGATCCAGTCCAGCCAGCGGGAGCGGATCACCTCGGCCAGCGGGGCCAGCGCGGCCGACCAGCGCTGCCCGTCGGGCCAGCAGCCCAGCTCCGCGGTCAGGGTCAGCAGCCAGGCCCAGCCGTACGGGCGCTCCCAGAACGCGCCCTCCGCGGTGGCGAAGAACACGGCCTCGGTGCGCGCCCCCTCCGGGGTCGCCAGCTCGTCGAGCGCGGCGCGGGCGGCGTCGGCTCCGCCGAGGCCGGGTAAGACGCGCAGCAGCCGCGCGATCAGCCAGGTCTGGTGCACGCACGAGTGCCAGTCGTAGGAGCCCGCGAAGACCGGGTGCAGCTCGCGCTGCGGTCTCAGGTCGCCCGGGGAGTGGATCAGGTGCATCCAGTGGACCGGGTAGTCCCGGCGGATGTTGGCGACGGCGGTGGCGAGGAGTCGTTCGGCGGTGGCCGAATCCAGGTCCGGGGTCACCGCCGCCATCATTCCGACCGGGGGCGGGGCCGTACCACCCTGCAAGCGATTGCGTCCACGTCATGGGACGGGTGTCCCGGTGCGCGGGCGGCTGCCCCGACCTCCTACGCTGGGCACGTGAACTGGACCGTGGACGTGCCGGTGGACACGCTTCCCGAGCTCCCACCGCTCCCGCCGACCCTGCGCGCCCGCCTCGACGAGGCCCTGGCCCGCCCGGCCGCCCAGCAGCCGCAGTGGCCCGACGCCGAGCAGGTGCGGCAGGTGCGCACCGTGCTGGAGAGCGTGCCGCCCATCACCGTGCCCGCCGAGATCGACCGCCTGCACGGCCGCCTCGCCGAGGTCGCCCAGGGCCGGGCGTTCCTGCTGCAGGGCGGCGACTGCGCGGAGACCTTCGCCGACAACACCGAGCCGCACCTGCGCGGCAACATCCGCACGCTGCTGCAGATGGCCGTCGTGCTGACCTACGGCGCGAGCATGCCGGTGGTCAAGGTCGGGCGGATCGCGGGCCAGTACGCCAAGCCCCGCTCCAACGCCACCGACGCCCTCGGCCTGCCGGTCTACCGCGGCGACATCGTCAACTCGCTGGTCGCCACGCCCGAGGCCCGGGTGCCCGACCCGTCCCGGATGATCAGGGCCTACGCCAACTCCAGCGCCGCGATGAACCTCGTGCGCGCGCTGACCGGCGCCGGGATGGCCGACCTGACCCAGGTCCACGACTGGAACCGCGACTTCGTCCGCACCTCGCCGGCAGGCGAGCGGTACGAGGCCCTGGCCACCGAGATCGACCGCGGCCTGCGCTTCATGCGCGCCTGCGGGGTCGAGGACACCTCGCTGCACACCGCCGAGGTGTACGCCAGCCACGAGGCGCTGCTGCTGGACTACGAGCGCGCGATGCTGCGGCTGGACACCCGGGCCGACGACGCCCGGCTCTACGACCTGTCCTCGCACTTCCTGTGGATCGGCGAGCGGACCCGCCAGCTCGACGGCGCGCACATCGCCTTCGCCGAGCTGCTGTCCAACCCGATCGGCCTCAAGATCGGCCCGACGACCACGCCGGAGATGGCCGTGGAGTACGTCGAGCGGCTCGACCCGCGCAACCAGCCCGGCAGGCTGACCCTGATCAGCCGCATGGGCAACGCCAAGGTCCGCGACGTGCTGCCCGCGATCGTGGAGAAGGTCGAGGCGTCCGGGCACAAGGTCATCTGGCAGTGCGACCCGATGCACGGCAACACCCACGAGTCCTCCACCGGCTACAAGACCCGCCACTTCGACCGCATCGTCGACGAGGTGCAGGGCTTCTTCGAGGTGCACAGGCGGCTGGGCACCCACCCCGGCGGCATCCACGTCGAGCTGACCGGCGAGGACGTCACCGAGTGCCTCGGCGGCGCCCAGGAGATCTCCGACGCGGACCTGTCCGGCCGCTACGAGACCGCCTGCGACCCGCGGCTGAACACCCAGCAGTCGCTGGAATTGGCGTTCCTGGTCGCCGAGATGCTTCGCTCGTAAATAGTTCCGCGCGCAATAATCCCCGTGCCCGGAACGGGCGCGGGGATTCTTCGCATCCCCGATCGTGTTTACTTCCCGTGCCTACTCAGGTGATTCCGCAGATTTCGTGCGGCTGATCACCCGGCGCTGCCTCTACCGTTCGCGCTATCCGACGAAGGGTGCGGCTTCGATGGCGCAGATCACTGAGGCAAGCGCGGTGGCGCGGTTTCCCGAGTTGGCCGAACTGGTGGCCCTGCGGACCTCGGGCTGGCGCTTCCGCCCGCTGGCCGACGAGCGGGGCGCGCTGCTCTGCATCGCGGGCTGCCGCTGCCACCGGATGCACACCGACGCCCTCTACCTCTTCGACCGCACCCGCGTGGTCGGTGTGCGCCTGCTGGAAGGCGACGGCGGCGGCGTCGTCTGGCTGCGCGACGGCTCCGACCTCGCCGAGATCGTGCGCGACCTGGTCTCCCTGCCCGCCCCCGGCGAGCCCGGCGCGCCCAACCTGGTGATCCGGTCCACCGCGCTGTGGACGCCCTGACCGCTCGCATTTCGGGACGAACCGCAACTTGCGGATGAGTTGGCCGATCACCCGATGGGACCGTTGAATCCGAATTGCGCTGCTGGTATCGGCGACAATCGCAGGCCCCGCCCGTTCTAGAACGCGAACACCTGCACCTTGCTCCCCGGCGGCACCCGCGTGCCCGGTCCGGGGGTCTGGGTGAGCACCCGGCCGTTGCCGTTGGAGAAGGGCGCCAGTTCGATCGCCAAGCCGTGCTCGGCGAGTTTCGCCTGCGCCTCCGGCACGCTCATCCCGCTGAGGTCCGGCACCGTCAGCGCCGCCGAGAAGACGACGGTGACCTGCTTGTTGCCCTTGGCGTCGATCGAGGTGCCCGCGGGCGGGTCGCTGCGGATGGCCCGGCCGCCCTCGACGTCGGCGGAGAACTCCGGGGCGCCCTCGACCGGCTGGAACCCGAGGTTGGTCAGCTCGGCGAACGCCTCGTCCTTGGTCTTGCCGCGCACGTCCGGCACCTGCTTGGGGGCCGGGCCCTTGCTCAGCACGATCACGACCCGGGTGCCCAGGTCCAGCGCCGTGCCCGCGGGCGGGTTGAGCGCGACCACCATGCCCTCGGGCACCTGCTCGTCGTGGACGTTGGCGGCGTCGTCGCGCTGGGGCTGCAGGCCGTGGTCGCGGATGGCGGCCTCGGCGGCCACCGGGTCGGCCCCGGGGGCGATGTCGGGCACCACCGGCCTGCCCGCGGAGACCACCAGCGTGACCGGGTCGCCGCGCAGCACCTCGGCGCCGCCGCCGGGGTCGGTGCTGATCACCACGCCCTGCGGGACCTCGTTGTGCGGCTTCCGGTTCACCGTCGGGGTCAGCCCCGCCTCGCGCGCCGCCGCCTCGGCGACGCCCGCCTCCGCGCCCGCCAGCGACGGCACGACGGTGTAGCGGCCGGAGGTGAACCACCAGGTCAGCGTGCCGAGCAGGGCCAGGACGAGCACGCCTGCGATGCCCATCACCACGTACCTGCGGGTGGCCGACCGCGGGGGCGGCGGGCCGGGCAGCGGCTGGGGGCCGGTGTGCGGCGGCTGCGCCTGGGCGGCCTCGATGACCTTCTCCAGGTCCGAGCGCAGCATCGCCCGGGTGCCCTGCGGGCCCGCCGCGCTGAACCCCTGCGGCGGGCGCATCACCGTGGCGTGGCCGACGGCGGGGGCCTGCCCGAGCGCGGGGGCCGGGCCGATCCCGGCCGCGGCCAGCGCGCCGGTGCTGACCCGGATCGTGGCCTCGGGGTCGACGACCGCGGGCACGGCGCGCTCGGTCGGCTCGTCGGCGGGGTCGCTCGCGGCAGGCGGGTCGGTGGTGACGGTGCGGTCCTCGTCGCCCGCGACCGCCTCGACCGCCGCGGCGACTGCAGCGGGGGCCTGGGGCGCGGAGGTCTGGGGCGCAGGCGTCTGGGGTGCAGGAGCCTGGGGTGCGGAGGTCGCGGGGGCGGGGGGTGCAGAAGGCGCAGAAGGCGCGGAGGGGGCGGATGCGGGGGGCGCGGACGCCTCGGCCGGGGGCAGGGGTTTGGGCGTGGGCACCGGGATGCGCATCCGCGGCAGCGCCGAGGCCTGGCGCACCTGCTGCAGCTCGGCCAGGAAGGCCGCGCCGTCGGCGGGCCGGGTCTGCGGGTCGCGGCGGGTGGCGCGGGTGACCAGCTCGTCCAGGGCGGGCGGCAGGCCGCGCACCAGCGCGCCCGCGGGCGGCACGTCGTCGTTGGCGTGGCGGTAGGCCACCGTCAGCGGGTTGTCGCCCACGTACGGCGGCGCGCCGGTCAGCATCTCGTAGAGCACGATGCCCGCGGAGTACACGTCGCCGCGCGGCGTCGCCGTGCCCGTGGTGACCTGCTCGGGCGACAGGTAGGAGACCGTGCCCAGGATCACGCTGCTCTTGGTCGTCCCCGGGCTCGACAGCGCCCGCACGAGGCCGAAGTCGGCGACCTTGACCACGCCGTTCGCGCCGATCAGCACGTTCTCCGGCTTCACGTCGCGGTGCACGAGGTCGGCGGCGTGCGCGGCGGCGAGCGCGGCCAGCACCGGCTCCAGGATCGACACCGCCAGCGGCGGCGGCAGCGCGCCGCGCTCGGCGAGCAGGTCGCGCAGCGTGCCGCCGTCGACCAGCTCCATCACCAGGTACACGTGGTCGCCGTCGAGGCCCTGGTCGTGCACGGCGACGACGTTGGGGTGGTGGATGCGGGCCGCGGAGCGGGCCTCGCGCTCGAAGCGCTCGACGAAGCTGGGGTCGGCGGCGAAGCGCGGGTCCATGACCTTGATCGCCACCGGCCGGTCGAGCCGGGTGTCCACGCCCCGGTAGACCGCTGACATGCCGCCGCGCGCCAGCGGAGCGTCGACTCGGTAGCGCTGCTCCAGCAGCGCCCCGATCAGACCCGTCTCCCGCACAGTGGTCGATCGTACGGACGCGCCGCTGGGAATGTGGCAACGCCTGCGGATTTCACGGCTGCCTCACATAGCGGGGACGCGGGCCGCAATGGCACAGTGGACAACCGTGAGCTCGATTCCCGCCGCCGCCGATGTGCTCGACCCCGAGGTGGAGGTCCTGCCGCTGCCGGACGTCGCCGCCCGCCTGGACCAGCCCGTCACCCGGGTCCACCAAGCGCTGCGCGACCACCACCTGCTCGCCCTGCGCCGCGACGGCGTGCTGGGCGTGCCCGCGGACTTCATCGCCGACGCCGAGGTCGTCAAGGGACTGCCCGGCACGATCACCCTGCTGCACGACGCCGGGTACAGCCCCGACGAGATGCTGCGGTGGCTGTTCACCGCCGACGACTCGCTGCCCGGGCGCCCGATCGACGCGCTGCGCGGCAACCGCGGCCGCGAGGTCAAGCGCCGGGCCCAGGCCCTGGCGTTCTGACCCGGGCCGCCAGGCACCGGAGCGCACCCGGCGCGGCGACCGCGAGCCGCCTGCGCCGGGGCACCACCGCGCGGCGGGTGAGCACGTCGTAGTCCGCGCGGGCGATCTCGTCGAGGATGCCCGCGTAGAGCCGGTACGCGGTGGCCACGCACGGGCGGGCCACCGGGTCCAGCAGGGCGATCCCGGGCTCGGCCCGCCGGTACACCGCGCGCGTGTGGGCGACCAGGTGGGCGATGGCCCGGCGCACCGCCCGGTCGCCGCCGACGGCCCGGGTGGCCAGCAGCCGCTCCCGGTCGACGCCGAAGGCCGCCAGGTGGTCGGCGGGCAGGTACACCCGGCCGCGGTCGAGGTCCTCGCCGACGTCGCGCAGGAAGTTGGTGAGCTGGAACGCCTCGCCCAGCGCGGCTGCGGCCGGTTCGGCGTCCGCGCGCGGTCCGGCCGTGCCCAGCACGGGCAGCATCATCAGCCCGATCACGCCCGCCGACCCGTGCGTGTACTCCGCGAGCGCGTCGAGGTCCGGGTAGTCGGTGATGGTCAGGTCCATGCGCATCGACTTGAGGAACACGGCGAACAGCTCGGGGTCGATCGCGTAGCGGTCCACGGTGTCGGCCAGCGCGGCGAGCACCGGGTGCGCGGGCGCGCCGAAGAAGGCCGACCGCAGCTCGGCCTCCAGCGCCCCCAGCGCGCCCGCCGGGTCGGGCCCGGGGGCGTCGACGATCTCGTCGGCCAGCCGGGCGAACCCGTAGAGGGCGTGCACGGCGGGCCGCCGGTGCGGCGGGAGGAGCCGGGTCGCTAGGTAGTAGGTGCGGCCGTGCTCGGCGTTGATGCGGCGGCAGGCCCGGTAGGCCGCGGCCAGGTCGGGGTCGGCGCGCATGGCCCCGGCATCGTCGCACAGCGCCCGGCCGGGGCCGGTGCCGCTGTGTCAGCGCTTACAGGCCGCCCACTGGCCGACGGGGCAGCCCTCGGCGACCAGCTGGCCCAGCAGCCGGTACCCGGCCACCGGGCTGTCGGTGGCGGTCACCAGGTCCACCGCGCACAGCGCCTTGGTCGCCGCGAAGCAGGCCGGGATCTGCCGGGCCGCGTGGTCGCGCCAGGTCTCGCCCGCGGCCACGCCGTACTTCCACACCTGGCCGTCGCCGTAGGCCAGCGCGTAGACGAAGTGGCTGCCCTCGGTGCGGTCGGAGGCGACCGCGGGCTCGACGGCGGCCCGCTCGCGGAGCTGGTCGAGGTCCGGGGCGTCGGCCAGCACCAGCGTCGACCACTCCACGCTGTACGGGTGGTTGCCGGGCACGGAGTTGGCCCGCTGGTAGAACTGCTTCCACTGGGCGGTGGTCAGCGTGCACCGCGCCTCGCCCTGCTTGCCGGGCTCCACCGGGCCCGCCTTGGTCTCGCACACGCCCAGCGGCTGCCCGTCGCCCTGCCAGGTGCCGCGCACCGACACGGTGACGGCGAGCTTGCTGGAGTTGGTGAACCGCACGATGATCGAGCAGCTCTGGGCGCCGCAGGCGTCGAAGTTGTGCTCGCCCTCGGTGACCGTGGTGAGCGCGTCGACCGGGGCGGCCAGGGCCTCGGCGTTCTCGGCCAGCTTGGCGTAGAAGGCGCTCAGGTCGGCCGAGGCGTCCTCGACCTGCGCGCTCAGGTCGGCCACGCTGGTCGGGTCGGCCCGGCCCAGCCGCTCCGCCTCGATCTTGACCACGCCGTGCGGGGCCTCCGCGGCCAGGTAGAGCGTGCCGCCCTCGGTGGCCACCCGCACCGCGTCCACGCCCGCGACGGACTCGGTCGCGCCGTCGGCGAAGGGCTCGTCGCCCGCCGCGTCGGCGCCGCGGGCGAGCTGGCTGCTGAGCGCCTCGGGGGCGAACACCCCGCCGAACTCCAGGCCGAGCAGCCCGCTGGGGGTCTGCACCCAGCGGCCCGCGATCGCCGCGGCGCGGCCGGTGCCGCCGATGCCGGTGATCTCGTTCCAGAACGCCGCCGGGCCCTTGAGGTAGATCGTGTCGTTGACGACCAGAACCGACGCGGGCTGCCCGGCGATGACGACCTCGCCCTGGATCTCGCCGGTGCGGGCCGCGACGAGGTCGAAGCCGACCTCCTCGCCGGAGGCGGTCATCGTGCCCGCGTAGCGCACGGCCCCGGACTCGGCCAGGTCCAGCAGCGACTGCGCGGCGGTCTGCCCGGCAGTGGCGGGGGCGACCGGGACCGCCTCCGGGCTGCCCTGGACCGCCGAGGTGCAGGCGGCGCCCAAGGCCAGCACGGCGCCGACCGCGACCACGATCCCGCCGCGCCGCCGTCCCAGCATCCGCATCGCCCGCTCCTCACCGCCGTGCCCCGCCCCGGGCATTATCCGCCGCGGGGTTCCCCCGGGGTGGGACGTCTGCTCACATTCCGCTTACAGATTCCCCCCGACCGCGCGAGCGGCGCGCCGCCTGCCCGGTGCCGGTCACCCGTTGGGCGGCCAGCCTGCCGGAGATGACCACCGGTGGGATGCCGACGCCCGGGGTGGTCCCGCTGCCCGCGAGCACCACGTTGTCCGCGCCCGGGACGAGGTTGCGCGGGCGGAACGGGCCGGTCTGGGCGAAGGTGTGCGCCACGGAGAA
Organism: Actinokineospora sp. NPDC004072; assembly: GCF_053604195.1. Taxonomy (NCBI): domain Bacteria; kingdom Bacillati; phylum Actinomycetota; class Actinomycetes; order Pseudonocardiales; family Pseudonocardiaceae; genus Actinokineospora; species Actinokineospora sp. NPDC004072. The sequence goes on from NZ_JBSGHB010000008.1 coordinate 274,047, forward strand.
CGGCGTGCCGTCGGCCAGGCCCGCCGCCGCCCAGTCGGCCGGGGTGACCAGCCGCAGGTCGGTGGTCTCCGCGCCGAACCCGGTCAGGCCGCGCCGGGCCAGCTCGGCGACCAGCTCGGCCCGGTAGGCCGGGCCGACCCGCCGCCAGTCGATCGGGCCGACCGCCAGGTTCGGGCACGGCGCGAGCACCGAGACCAGCTCCCGGCCCGCGGGCGCCAGGCCGGGGTCGGTCTTGGTCGGGCGGGTCACCAGCAGCGACGGGTCGCCCATCAGCCGCCCGCGCCGGGTGATCTCGGCGAAGGTGCGCTCCCACGCCCCGCCGAAGAAGATCGTGTGGTGGTCCAGCTGCGGCCACGACCGCGGCGAGCTGGTGTGCAGCACGACCGCGGAGGGGGAGTAGCGCAGCCGCAGCGGCCTGCGCGGGGTGATGCCCAGCAGCCGGTAGCTCGCGGCGAGGTCGGCGGTCAGCACCACCGCGTCGCAGGGCACGCGCTCGCCCGCGGTGGTGCGCACGGCGCGCACCCGGCTGCCGATGCGCTCCAGCCAGGCCGCGGCCGTGCCGTAGCGGAAGCGCACGCCCGCGCGCCCGGCCGCCGCCGCCATCACCTCGGCCACCGACCCCATCCCGCCGCGCGGGTAGTACACGCCCGCCACGGTGTCCATGTAGGCGATGACCGCGTAGGCGGCCAGCGCGCGGCTGGGGGCCACGCCCGCGTACAGGGACTGGAAGGAGAACAGCCTGCGCAGGCGCTCGTCGGACAGGTGCCGGGCCACCGCGGGGCCGAGCCTGCCGAACCCGCCGAGCGCGGCCAGCCGGGCCAGGTCGGGGTGGGCCAGGTCGGCGGGGGAGTCGAAGTTGGACCCGATGAACCGGTCGCGCTGCACCCGGTACAGCTCGGTCAGCCAGGCCCGCAGGCTGCGGTAGCCCGCCGCCTCGCGCGGGCCTGCCACCCGCCGCACCTCGGCCTCCATCGCCGCGGCGTCGGTGTGCACGGCGATCGTGCTGCCGTCGGCGAAGTGGGCGCGGTAGGCGGGGTCGAGGCGGACCAGGTCCAGCTCCGACAGCGAGCCGCCGACCGCCGACAGCGCCTCGTCGATCAGCTCGGGCATGGTGAGCACGGTCGCGCCGGTGTCGACCCGGTGCCCGGCGATGACCTCCTGCCCGGCCCGCCCGCCGGGGGCGTCGGCGGCCTCCAGCACGGTCACCTCGCGGCCCGCGCCCGCCAGGTGCAGCGCGGCGGAGAGCCCGGACAGCCCCGCCCCGACGACCACCACGTGGTCGGTCCGGCCGGTGATGGTGCGCATGGCTCAGCTCGTCCTGCGGCCCGCGGCCACGGCCAGGTCGGCCAGCACCCGGGCGGCGGGGTCGGCGAGGTCGGCGCGGTCGAGCGCGGCCAGCGCGGTCGCGGTGAGGGCGTCGATGCGCCGCTCGACCTCGGCCACCGCGCCCACCTCGATCAGCGCGTCGCGGACGTCGGAGAGGGTCTGCTCGGTCAGGTCGACGTCGCCGAGGGCGCCGCGCAGCAGGTCGGCCCGGCGCGGGTCGGCCATGCCCAAGGCCATGAGCAGCGTGCGCTTGCCCTCGCGCAGGTCGTCGCCCGCGGGCTTGCCGGTGATGCCGGTGTCGCCGTACATGCCGAGCAGGTCGTCGCGCAGCTGGAAGGCCAGGCCGATGTCGGCGCCGAAGGCGCGCAGCGCGGCCACCGTCGGCGCGGGCGCGCCCGCCAGCGCCGCGCCCAGGTGCAGCGGGCGCTCGACGGTGTAGGCGGCGGTCTTCATCCGGGCCACGCTCAGCGCGGTGGCCGCCGACTCGTCGCCGCGGGCCTGGGTGAGCACGTCGAGGTACTGCCCGGCCAGCATCTCCGCGCGCATGGCCTGCCACGGCGGCAGCGCGGCGGCCAGCCTGCCCGCGTCCAGGCCGGAGGTGGCGAACATGTCGTCGGCCCAGGCCAGGGCCAGGTCGCCGAGCAGGATGGCGGTGGCGGCGCCGAAGCGCTCCGGGTCGCCGTGCCAGCCCGCCTCGCGGTGGCGGGCGGCGAACTCCACGTGCACGGTCGGCTTGCCGCGGCGCATCGCGGAGGCGTCCATGAGGTCGTCGTGCACCAGCGCGCACGCCTGGATCAGCTCCAGCGCGCTCACCCCGCGCAGCACGGCCCGCGCGTCGACGCCGGTGCCGGACCCGCCCGCGCCGCGCCAGCCCCACCAGGCGAAGGTGGGCCGCAGCCGCTTGCCGCCGCCGAGCACGAACCCGGCCAGCGAGGCCACCGCCGTGCCGAACGAGGGCGCGGCCTCGGCCATGTCGGCGTGCCGGGTCGCCAGGTAGTCGGTCAGGGCCCGCTCGACGTGCGCGGCCACCGCCTCGTCGATCGGGGCCTCTGGAGTGGGTCGCAGCGCTTGGTGCACCCCGCTATCGTCCGCTGTGCGCGCGGCCGCGGTCGCGCCGGGGTGGTGCGCCCCACTGCGTTGTTCCGTTGGGTGGAACCAGCAGTCCACGAGATGGGCCCCATCCCGCTGGCTGGATACGCTTTAAGCCATGACCACGGTGGTGGAGCGCATCAGAGCGGGACGTCCGGTCTTCTCCGTCGAGTTCATGCCGCCCCGCGACGAGGCCGACGAGCAGCGCCTCTGGCGGGCGATCCGCGAGCTGGAGGGCCTGGACCCGGCCTTCGTGTCCGTCACCTACGGCGCGGGCGGCTCCAGCCGCGACCGCACCCTGCGCACCACCGGCAGGCTCGCCCGGGAGACCGACCTGTGCTCGATGGCGCACCTGACCGCCGTCAACCACTCCGTCGCCGAGCTGCGCAACGTCATCGGCTGGTTCGCCGAGCAGGGCATCCGCAACGTGCTGGCGCTGCGCGGCGACCCGCCCGGCGACGTGATGGGCGAGTGGGTCAAGCACCCGCAGGGCCTGGCCTACGCCGAGGACCTGGTCCGGCTGGTCCGCGACCTCGGCGACTTCTGCGTCGGCGTGGCCGCCTTCCCCTACGGCCACCCGCGCTCGAACGACCTCGACACCGACACCGACCACCTGGTCCGCAAGCTGAACGCGGGCGCGGACTTCGCCATCGCCCAGCTGTTCTTCGAGCCGGAGGACTTCCTGCGCCTGCGCGACCGGGTGGCCGCCCGCGGCTGCGACGCGGCGATCCTGCCCGGCGTGATGCCGATGACCACCCCGAAGGTGCTGGCCAAGACCGTCGAGCTGTCCGGGGCCCCGGTGCCCGCCCGCATCGCCGCCCGCCTCGACCCGCTGGTCGACGACGCCAAGGCGTTCCGCGCCGAGGGCGTCGACATCGTGACCGAGACCTGCCAGCGCCTGCTGGCCGAGGGCGTCGACGTGCTGCACTTCTACACGTTCAACCGCTCCAAGGCCACGCGCGAGGTGGTGGCCAGGCTGGGCCTGGTGCCCGCCCGGGCCTAGTGGTGGCGCACCGGCGGGCGGCGGTCCCGCCGGTGGGCGACCAGGGCGAGGAAGACGACCAGCAGGGCGACGCCGACGGCCCCCGCGCCGACGATGGTCACCCACTTGGTCCAGGACACCCCGGAGCGGTCGCTGTACTCGATCGTGGCGAGGAACTCGGTGACCGCGCCCGGCTTGGGCGTCCAGGTCACCGTGCCCGACTCGTCCACCCCGTTGGTCTGGATCACCGTGCCCGGGAAGGCGACCCGCAGCCGCACGTCGGCCCGGTCGGCGGGCAGGTCGCTGAGGTCGGCCGAGCCCGCCATCGTGACCAGGTTGCCGGAGCGGCGGAAGCTGAGCCGGTACTGCCTGCCCGGGGTCAGCGTCTGGGTGAGCAGGCTGACCTCGGCGAAGGTCAGGTCCTGGAAGGCGACCGTCGAGCCGACGTAGCCGTCGGCGGCGTAGGGCTGGAGCTTGACCTTGGCCTCCAGCTCCGGCGGCACGCTCAGCGCCGGGCCCTTGTCGTCCTCGCGCAGCAGCACCGAGGCGATGACCATCTGGCCGGAGACGGTGTCGCTGTCGGACACCGCGAGCGCGGCCTGCACGCGCACGCACCCGGAGAGCGCGAGCGTGGCGACCGCGGCGAGGGCGGCGGCGACCACCCGCCTGCGGAAACGGGGCCTGCTGTCGGTTTCGCGGGGGTGCACGCGGCCATCCTGCCGTACCTGCCCGGGGCTGCCAGCGGGAGGTAATCCGGTGCCACCCGGTGGTGACCGGCAGGTAGCGTGCGGACATGGCGTCCCCACATGACGGTGTGCACAAGATCAGCGATTCCTACGTCGACGACCTCGCGGCGCTGGACCCCATCCTGGCGACGTACGAGGGCATCGTCGGCCACGACGACCGGCTGCCCGACCTGTCGCCCGACGGGGTGGCGGCGCGCGCCGAGCTGGCGAGGTCGGCGCTGGCGGCGATGGCCGCCGCCGAGCCCGCCACCACGTCCGAGGCCGACGCCAAGGCGGTGTTCACCGAGCGGGTCGGGGTCGAGGTCGACCTGTACGAGGCGGGCGAGCTGACCGCGCCGCTGAACGTGATCGCCTCCGCGCCGCAGGACCTGCGCCAGGTCTTCGACCTGATGCCCACCGACACCGCCGAGGACTGGGCGGTCGTCGCCAAGCGGCTCGCGGCCGTCCCGGACGCGCTGGCGGGCTACCGGTCGGCGCTGCTGGCCGCGGCCGACGCCGGGCGCGTCCCCGCGCTGCGCCAGGTCGTCAAGACCGCCGACCAGTGCCGCATCACCGCCGAGAAGCACTTCACCGCGTTCGTCGGCGGCGCCGACGTCACCGGCGGCCTGCGCGCCGACCTCGACGACGCCGCCGCCAAGGCGGGCGCGGCCTACGGCGAGCTGGCCGAGTTCCTGACCCGCGAGCTGGCCCCCCGCGCGCCGAAGGACGACGCGGCAGGCGAGGAGCGCTACCAGCTGTGGTCGCGCAACTTCCTCGGCGCGACGATCGACCTGCACGAGGCGTACGAGTGGGGCTGGGCCGAGTTCGCCCGGGTGGAGAGCGAGATCAAGCAGGTCGCCGAGCGGATCGCGCCCGGGGCGGGCATCGCGGGCGCGGCCGCGGCGCTCAACGCCGACCCGCGCTACCGGATCACCGGCGGCCAGGCGTTCCAGGACTGGATGCAGGGGCTGTCCGACCGGGCGCTGGCCGACCTGCGCGGGGTGCACTTCGACATCCCCGACGAGCTGATGGCGCTGGAGTGCCTGATCGCCCCGCCCGGCGGCGTGGTCGGGGCCTACTACACCGGCCCCACCGAGGACTTCAGCCGCCCGGGCCGGATGTGGTGGTCGGTGCCGGAGGGCCGGACCGACTACTCCACCTGGCGCGAGGTCACGACCGTCTACCACGAGGGCGCGCCGGGCCACCACCTGCAGATCGCCACCGCGGTGTACCAGGGCAGCACGCTCAACCGCTTCCAGCGGTCGCTGGCGAACACCTCCGGGCACTGCGAGGGCTGGGCGCTCTACGCCGAGCGGCTGATGCGCGAGTTCGGCTACCTCGACGACGACGGCGACCTGCTGGGCATGCTCGACGCCCACCTCTTCCGGGCCGCGCGCGTGGTCATCGACCTCGGCGTGCACCTGGGCCTGCGGATCCCCAGCGGCACCGGGTTCCACGAGGGCGAGCGGTGGACCGGCGACCTGGCCGTGGAGTTCCTGCGCACCCGCACGATCACCGACCCGGACTGCATCGTCGACGAGGTCGACCGCTACCTGGGCTGGATGGGCCAGGCGCCCGCGTACAAGCTCGGCGAGCGGCTGTGGCTGGCCGCGCGCGACGAGGCCAAGGCGCGGGCGGGCGCGGCGTTCGACCTCAAGGCGTTCCACAAGCGCGCCCTGGAGATGGGCGGCATGGGCCTGGACACGCTGCGCGAGCGGCTGGCCGCGCTGTAGCGGCCCGGACGGGGACGGCGCTGGCCGTCCCCGTCAGCCCTGGTCCAGGGGCAGCGTGCGGCCCAGGACGCCGAAGGGGCGCGGGTCGCCTGCGAAGCGGTAGTGCCGCAGGACGTCGCTGAAGCCGAGCCTTCGGTACAGCCGCCAAGCCCGCGACGGGCCCTCCGGGGTCGACAGCAGCACGTGCGCGCTGGGCACGCCGTCGAGCAGCCGGGTGACCAGCTCGGCCCCGGTGCCGCGGCCCTGGGTCTCCGGGCGCACGTGCAGCTCGGTCAGCTCGAAGTAGTCGGCCATCCACAGCTCGGCCACCGCCGCGCCGCGCTGCTCGGTCACGCCGCGGCGGACCTGCTCGTGCCACCACTGCCCGGGCGCGCCGCGGTAGCCGTAGGCGATGCCCGCCAGGCGGTCGCGGTCGTCGATGGCGGCCACGCAGCGCCAGCCCTCGCGCATCATGTGCGCCAGCCACATCGGGGCCCGCTGCTCGGCGGTGCCCTGCGGGTAGCGCATCGCGGTGACGTAGAGGTCCAGGGCCTCGCGCAGCCGCGCGCGCAGCTCGTCGCCGCTGAGCGCGACGAACCGTTGCACGTGGGGGGACGGGGCGGCGGTCACGGAATGGGATCATCCTCTCCCGCGGCGACGGCCGCAGCGGTGCCCCCGGTGAGGATCACCAGATCGGCGTAGGTCGTGGGGAAGACCGACTTGGGGTGGCCCGCCGCGGCCCACACGACCGGGTAGTCGGCGAGCGCGGTGTCGACCAGCGTGCGCACCGGCCGGGGGTGGCCGACCGGGCCGACGCCGCCGATGGCGTGGCCGGTGTGCTCGCGCACGAACGCGGGCTCGGCGCGGGTGATCGCGTCGGCTCCGGTGAGCGCGGCGAGCCTGGCCAGGTCGGCGCGGTGCCTGCCGGAGGTGAGCACGAGCAGCGGGCGCCGGTCCCCGCCGTGGTCGGCGGCGAAGACCAGGCTGTTGGCGATCGCGCCGACCTCGACGCCCAGGGCCGCGGCGGCCGCGGCCGCGGTGCGCACGTCGTCGTCGAGGATCCGGATCCCGGCCGCGGCATCGGCCATGCCCTTGTCCCGCAGTTCGGCGGCGATCGTCCGCACGGCGGGGTGGTCGAGTGTGGTCACCGCTCCATCACATCACCTTCGGGCTGCGGCAGTTGATACGGCCCCTTCCTGCGATTACGGTGGTATTGTCGAACATGAGTTCGATAGGGCTCGGCGGTGCGGCGGGGGAAGCGCCTCGCCGCCGAGCCCCCGCCGGCTCCCCTCGGCGGTCCCACCAGCGGTCCAGTCGAGGAGAGGAGTCCCCCATGACCAGCACGTTGGACTTCCCCGTCACCCCGGCCGTGCCGCCCACCGCGGTGGCCCTGCTGCGCCAGGCCGAGGACGGTCTGACCGAAGCCGCCCGCCAGTCCCACCCCGCCTACCGCTTCGCCGACGCCTACCTCAGCGCGCTGCGTGCGGCCGCGGCGCTGCTCGCCGTGCGCGGGCGGCCGCACCGGGGGCGGGCCAAGCCCACCAGCGTCTGGACCCTGCTGTCGTCGGTGGCCCCGGAGCTGCGCGAGTGGTCGGCGTTCTTCGCCTCCTGCTCGGGCACCCGCGCGGCCGTGCAGGCGGGCCTGGTCGACCGGGTCGGCCCGCGCGCGGCCGACGACCTGGCCCGCCAGGCCGGGCTGTTCGTCGCCCTGGTGCACCGCGCCGTCCACGGCTCCCGGCGGTGACCCGGCCGCTCACCCAGGACGACCTGCTGGACGTGGTGGAACGGGAGGGCACCCGCGCGGCCGCCGCCGCCGACGGCGCCGACCCCGACCGCCCCGTCCCCGGCTGCCCCGGCCTCACCGTCGGCGAGACGGCCCGCCACCTCGGCAGCGTCTACCGCATGGTCGTGACCTGGATCCGCACCGGCGTCCGCCCCGCCATCTGGCAACGCGAACCCCACGACGGCGAAACGGTCGCCAACTACCTCCGCGACGGCCTGCGGGCCCTGCTGGGGGAGTTGGCCGCCCACCCGCCGCAGACCCCGTGCGAGACCTGGCACCCCACGGACCGCACGTACGCCTTCTGGCGGCGCCGCATGGCCCACGAGTCCACGATCCACCGCACCGACATCGAGGCCGCCCAGTCCCGCGACCTCACGCCGATCCCGGCGGAGGTGGCGCTCGACGGCATCGACGAGGTCCTGACGCTGTGGTTCACCCACCGCCTGGCAGAACAGGGCGTCGCAGCCACCCGCCCCGCCACCGTCGCCATCCGCTCGACCCACCGCACCTGGCTGTCCACAATGCACCCAACCGGCACCTCGACAACCGAGGCCCCCGAAACAACCCCCGCCAACGCCCAAATCACCGGCGACCCGATGAACCTCTACCTCTGGCTCTGGGGCCGCCGCGCCGTCTACGACCGATCCGTCACCCAATCCGGTGATTTCGACGCCATAGCCCAATTCTGGGCCCTACTCCGCCTGGCCACCAAGTGACCGAGCGGGGAGGGCACCCGCCCTCCCCGCTCGCCACCCCGCCCTCCCGATCACCACTTCGGGCGGCCCCGCTCGCCACCCCCGGCCGCGGCGCGCTCCCGTGCGCGGCGTCGGCGGTCTCGCTCGCCATCCCCGCCGCCCCGCGCTCCCCATTCACCACCCCCAGCCCCCCGCTCGCTGCCCTCCCATCGGTCGACCTGGTTCGGCTACGGTGCCGGTATGGCGACTCGGTTGGTCAGCGTGGTTGTCGACGCCGCGGATTTCCGGGGCCTGGCCGAGTTCTGGTCGGCCCTGCTCTCCTGGCCCCTGACCTTCATCGACGCCGACGAGGCGGATGTCGAGCCCACCCCGGCCGACGGTTGCCCGTTTGAACTCGTCTTCGTTCCCGTCGCGGACCCGAAGACGGCCAAGAACCGCGTCCACCTGGACCTGGCTTCCGCCAATCCCGAAGCCCACGCCGCCACCGTCACCCGAGCCGAATCCCTCGGCGCCCGCCGAATCGACATCGGCCAGGGCGATGTCCCCTGGACGGTCATGGCCGACCCCGAGGGCAACGAGTTCTGCGTCCTCGAGCCCCGCCCCGAGTACGCCACCACCGGAGCCCTGGCCGCCATCGTCGTTGAGACCCCCGACCCCACCGCCTCCACCGACTTCTGGCGAGCCGCAGCAGGCTGGACCCGAACCCGCCACCCCGCTGGCACCCCAGCCCTGCGCCACCCCGACTCCCGCGGCCCCTGGCTCGAATTCCTCCCCGCCACCGCCCCCAAGACCACCAAGAACCGCCTCCACCTGGACGTGGCCCCCTACCCGACCACCTCCCTCGCCACCGAGGCCGCCCGCCTCCAAGCCCTGGGCGCCACCCCCTGCGACATCGGCCAAGCCGCCGTCCCCTGGACAGTCCTCGCCGACCCCCAGGGCAACGAGTTCTGCATCCTCACCCCGCGCTAACCCCACCCCACGAAGCCGGCCCAAGCCCAACACCCGACCACGCCCCAACCACCCGGCCACCCAGGGAGGACCGGAGGCACCCCCGGCAGCCGAACCCGCTCACCCCACCGATGACGCCTCAGCCTCCACCCACCCAGGCAGGCCGAAGGGGCATCAGAGCCAGGTTGTTCAGTCCGGAGGTGGTCGCGGCGGCTCAGGCCCCGAGCTTGCCCGGCTAGCAACCCCGTCCCTTTCTGCAGGTGGTCAGCCGCGGAGGCGGAGGCCCTTGGGGGTTGCGCGGAAGCCTGCTTCGCGCAGGATTTCGGCCAAGGACGACGTGAGTGCCACCTCCCCGTCGGCTCGTTGGACGGAGAGTTCGCCCAGCCAGCCGTCGCGGACTGCGCGGGAGAGGCCTGCGGCGGCTGAGCGGAGGGTGGGGGCGTGTTCGGTGAAGGACAGGAGGGTGCGGCCGCCGCGTTCGACGTAGAGGGCGGGGGTGCCGTCGACCAGGACGGCCAGGGCGCCTGCCTTGCGGGCGGGGCGGTGGCCGCCTGGGCCGATCGGGTCCGGCCAGGGGAGGGCGGCTCCGTAGGGCTGGGCCGGGTCGGCGGCGGCGAGGACGACGGCGTCGGCCTCGACGGGGGAATCGTCCGAACGGGACAGTGCGCGGAGGCGGTCGACGGCGCCGCGGCTGGCGAACTGGGCCGCGCCCAGGCCCTCCACGACGTAGCCGCGGATGATCTGGCCGGACTCCTCCATCGCCCGCAGCACCTTGTAGACGCCGCTGAACCCGCCCGTGACCCGCTCGGTGTCCAGCGCGCCCCTGGTCAGCACGCCGTGCCGTTCCAGGAACGCCTCCGCGCGGGCGTGGGCGCGGCGGGTGGCGTCGAGCTCGCGGGCGGGGACCAGGGACCAGCGGCCCCCCACCGTCGGCGGGCCCGTGCGGCTGGGCATGCTCGGGCGGGTCGCGCGCATCCTGGCGTAGCGGCCGCGCGGGGCGGAGCGGCGGGGGCGGTGGGCGCCGCCGCCGGACAGCACCGCGCGCAGGGGCGCCAGGGTGTCGTTGGTGATCAGGCCGCCCCACACCAGGTCCCACAGCGCGGCGATGACGTCGGCGTCCCCGGGGGCCTCGGCTCCGCCGTCGAGCAGGACGGCGCCCGCCCGGTCGGCGAGCTGGCGGAAGAACAGCGCGCCACCGTCCAAAGCGGACAGCACCGCGCCGTGCAGCGGGGTCTCCGGGACCGCCTCCTCCACCTCCGGCAGCAGCAGGTCGGCGACGTCGGACGGGGCCAGCGCGACCCAGCCGTCGCCACCGGCCAGCGACCCCGTGCCGCACCAGGTCACCTCGCCCGCCGCGGTCAGCTCGTCGAGCAGGGCCGGGCTGTAGCCGGGCAGCCGGGCGGGCAGCACCAGCGACTCCAGCGCGCTGGCAGGCAGCGGCGCGCCCGCCAGCTGCTCGACCACCGACAGCACGTCGTCGGCGGTCGGCAGCCCGCGCTGCTTGCGGCCGATGCCGTGCCAGCCGGGCAGGAACCGGCCCAGCGCCGCGGGCTCGACCGGCTCGACCTCGGCGCGCAGCCGGGCCAGCGACGCCCGCCGCAGCCGCCGCAGCACGTCCGCGTCGCAGTACTCGGTGTGCGTGCCGCCGGGCCGCAGCTCGCCGCGCACCAGCCTGCCGGACCCCGCCAACCGCTCCAGCACGCCCGTCACCACCGACACGCCCAGGCCGAACCGCTCCGCGGCCTCCGCGGCCGGGAACGGCCCGTGCGTGCGGGCGTAGCGCGCCAGCAGGTCGCCGAGCGGATCGGGGACCGGCTCGGTGAACACCTCCGGGACCCCGACCGGCAGCGCCGTGCCCAGGGCGTCGCGCACCCGCCCGGCGTCCTCGACGGCGATGAACCGCTCCTCGCCGCCGATGCGCACCCGCAGCGCCCGGCGCGCCCGCTCCAACTCGGCCAGCCACTCCGGCCGCACGCCCCGCGCCGCCGCCTCGGCCTCGGTGAGGTCGCCCAGGAAGCGCAGCAGGTCAGCGGCGTCCTCGGTGTGCCGGGCGTGCCGCTGCGGGGTCAGCCGCTGCAGCGACCGCTCGACCTCGGCGACGACCTCCGGGTCCAGCAGCTCCCGGATGGCCTCCGAGCCGAGCAGCTCGGCCAGCAGGGCGCTGTCCAGCGACAGGGCGGCCGCCCGCCGCTCGGCCAGCGGCACGTCCTCGCCGTAGAGGAACATCCCGATGTAGCCGAACAGCAGGCTGCGGGCGAACGGCGAGGCGCTCTGCGTCTGGACCTCCACCACCCGCACCCGCCGCGCCCGCACGTCCGCCATCAGCTCGCGCAGGCCCGCCACGTCGTAGACGTCCTGCAGGCACTCCCGCATCGCCTCCAGCACGACCGGGAACTGCTCGTACTTCGCCGCCACCGACAGCAACTGCGCCGAGCGCTGCCGCTGCTGCCACAGCGGCGTCCGCCGCCGCGGGTCGCGCCGGGGCAGCAGCAGCGAGCGGGCCGCGCACTCGCGGAACCGGGACGCGAACAGCGCCGAGCCGCCCACCTCGGCGACGATGACCTGCTCGACCTCCTCCGGCGCCAGGATCACGTCCTCCGCGCCCGCGACCAGCTCCCGGCCGGAGTCGTCGACGGTGTCCGGCAGCCGCACGACGATCCCGTCGTCGGAGTGCGCGATCTGCGCCTCCACCCCGCGCGACTCCCGCAGCCGGGCCCCGATGGCCAGCGCCCACGGCGCGTTGACCTGCGCGCCGAACGGCGAGTGCACCACCAGCCGCCAGTCGCCCAACTCATCGCGGAAGCGCTCCACCAGCAGCGTGCGGTCGTCGGGGATGTGCCGGGTGGCCTCCCGCTGCTCGGCCAGGTACGCCAGCAGGTTGTCGGTCGCCCACTCGTCCAGCCCGGCCGCCGCCGCCCGCTCCCGGGCCGCCGCGGGCTCGGCGGCGGCCAGCTCCCGCAGGAACGCCCCCTGCGCCCGGCCCAGCTCCAGCGGCCGCCCCGGCGAGTCGCCCTTCCAGAACGGCATCCGCGCGGGCTCGCCCGGCGCGGGCGTGACGGTCACCCGGTCGTGGCTGATGTCCTCGACCCGCCACGCGGACGTGCCGAGCAGGAAGGTGTCGCCGACCCGCGACTCGTACACCATCTCCTCGTCCAGCTCGCCCACCCGCGAGCCGGGCCGCCCCTCCTCGCCCGGGGTCATGACGGCGAAGAGCCCGCGGTCGGGGATGGTGCCGCCGGAGGTCACCGCCAGCCGCTGCGCGCCCGGCCGCCCGCGCAGCTCCCCGCCGACCCGGTCCCAGGTGATGCGCGGCCGCAGCTCGCCGAACTCCTCCGACGGGTAGCGCCCGGCGAGCATGTCCAGCACCGCGTACAGCGCCGAGTCGGGCAGCGCCGCGTACGGCGCGGCCCGCCGCACCACGGCGGCCAGCTCGTCCACCGCCCACGGCTCCACCGCCGTCATCGCCACGATGTGCTGGGCCAGCACGTCCAGCGGGTTGCGCGGGTAGCGCACCGCCTCGATCGCCCCCGCCGACATCCGCTCGGCCACCACCGCGCAGGAGACGAGGTCGCCGCGGAACTTCGGGTACATCACCCCGCGCGAGACCGCCCCCACCTGGTGCCCGGCGCGGCCCACCCGCTGCAGCCCGGCTGCCACCGTCGGCGGGGCCTCCACCTGCACCACCAGGTCGACCGCGCCCATATCGATGCCCAGTTCGAGCGAGGAGGTCGCCACCACGCACGGCAGGCGGCCCGCCTTGAGGTCCTCCTCCACCCTGGTCCGCTGCTCGCGCGACATCGACCCGTGGTGAGCCCGGGCCACCACCGGGGTGGTCGTGCGCGCCAGCCCGGACTGGCCGATGGCCTCTGCCGGGAAGCGGTCGAGGTCGGGGACCTCCTCCTCGGCCAGCTCGTTGAGCCGCGCGGTCATCCGCTCGGCCAGCCGCCGCGAGTTGGCGAAGACGATCGTCGAGCGGTGGGCGCGGACCAGGTCGAGCACCCGCCGCTCCACCGACGGCCAGATCGAGTTGCGCGGCGGCGGCCGGATGCCGTCCTCCTCGGTCATCGGCGGCTGCTCGTCCAGCCGGGCCATGTCCTCGACCGGCACCTCCACCCGCACCTCGATCGTCTTGGCCGACTCCGGCCGCACGACGGTGACCGGCCGCCCGCCGCAGAGGAACGCGCCGACCTCCTCCACCGGCCGCACCGTCGCCGACAGCCCGATGCGCTGCGCGGGCCGCTCCAGCAGCGCGTCCAGCCGCTCCAGCGACAGCGCCAGGTGCGCGCCGCGCTTGGTCCCGGCGACCGCGTGCACCTCGTCGACGATCACCGTCCGCACCCCGCGCAGCGACTCCCTGGCCGCCGAGGTGAGGATCAGGAACAGCGACTCAGGCGTGGTGACCAGCACGTCCGGAGGCGTGCGGGCGAACGCGCGCCGCTCGTCGGCCGGGGTGTCGCCGGTGCGCATGCCCACGGTGATGTCCGGCTCCGGCAGGCCGAGCCGGTGCGCGGCCTGCCGGATGCCCGCCAGCGGCGCCCGCAGGTTGCGCTGCACGTCCACCGCCAGCGCCTTCAGCGGCGACACGTACAGCACCCGGCACCGGTGCTTGGCCTCGGCAGGCGGCCCGTCGGCGGCCAGCCGGTCCAGCGCCCACAGGAACGCCGCCAGCGTCTTGCCGGAGCCGGTCGGCGCCACGACCAGGGCGTGCTCGCCCGCCGCGGCCGCCAGCCACGCCCCCGCCTGCGCGGCGGTGGGCGCGGCGAAGGCCCCGGTGAACCACTGCCTGGTGGCCGGGCTGAACACTTCGAGGACGTCGCTGCTCACAGGGCCATCTTGACCCAGGGGGACGACGGCCGTCGGAAGTTATCCACAGGGCCGGACCGTCCACAGCCTGCGGCAGCGCCTTGACAGGGCGGCCACTTGCCAGGACCCCGACCACGAACCCGATCGGGCATGGCAGCATCACACCCGACATCCCGGGGGTGGCCGCTGACCGCGGCCGGGGTTGCTCGACCGAGGGGAGCGCAGTGAACGTCCTGTCCGTGGATCTCGGCACGTCGAACACCGTCGCCGTGCTGGCCGCGCACGGTCGTCCGCCGCGGGTGGTGGACGTCGACGGGTCGTCGATGATGCCGTCGGCGGTGTTCGCCGCCGAGGACGGCGGCCTGGTGGTCGGCCGCGACGCCGAGCGCCGGGCCCGCCTGGACCCCTCCCGGTTCGAGCCCAACCCCAAGCGCCGCGTCGACGAGGGCACCCTCCTGCTCGGCGACGTCGTCGTCCCGGTCACCGACGCGCTCGCGGGCGTGCTGCGCCGCGTCGCCGACGAGACCTCCCGCCAGCTCGCGGGCAAGAAGCCTGACGAGGTCCGGCTGACCCACCCCGCCCAATGGGGCCCGGTGCGGCGCAACGTGCTGCTCTCCGCGGCCCGGCAGGCGGGCATGGGCGCCAACATCGTGCTGGTCCCCGAGCCGGTCGCCGCCGCGGCGCACTTCGCGTCCTTCCCCGGCCAGAAGCTCGCCCCCGGCCAGGCCCTGGCCGTCTACGACCTGGGCGCGGGCACCTTCGACGTCGCCGTCGTCGGGGCCACCCAGAAGGGGTTCGTCGTCCTGGCCGAGGCGGGCCTGCCCGACCTCGGCGGCCTCGACGTCGACCAGGCGCTGCTGGAGCACGTCGGCAGGCAGGTCTCCCACCGCGACCCCGCGGGCTGGCAGCGGCTGCTGCGCCCGGAGTCCACCGGCGACCGCCGCGCCCAGCGCGCCCTGCGCGAGGACGTCAAGGCGGCCAAGGAGGCGCTGTCGCGGCACCCGCAGACCGAGGTGCCGCTGCCGGAGCCGTTCGAGGACGTGCTGGTCACCCGGGTCGAGCTGGAGGCGCTGATCCGCCCCGGCCTGCTGCGCAGCGTCGAGCTGCTGGCCGCCACCATCCGCTCCACCGGCATGGGCGCGGACCGGCTCGCGGGCATCTACCTCGTCGGCGGCTCCAGCCGCATCCCGCTCATCGCCACCCTGATCGCCGAGCAGCTGCGGGTCGTGCCGACCAGCCTCGACCAGCCGGAGACCGCCGTCGCCCTGGGCGCGCACCACGTGCCCCAGGAGGGCGTCACGATGCGCACCGGCGACATGAGCGGGGCCATCGAGACCGTCCAGCGCACGCAGACGATGGTGCCGCGCACGGGCGGCTTCACCGCCCAGCCCGCGCAGCCGCAGTTCCCCCCGCGCGTCCAGCAGCAGCAGCGCCCCGGCCCGCCCTCGACGCCGGTGCCCGCCCAGGGCCCGCCCTCGGCCCCGATCCCGGTCGGCACCCCCGGCCCGCCCTCGCAGCCGACCCCGCTGCCGCACTACCCCGCGGCGCCGCAGCCCGCCAAGTCCAGCAACAAGATGTGGTACCTGGCCACGGCGGTCGTCGCGGTCGTGGTGGTCGGCGTCGTCAGCATCATCATCGCCACCTCCGGCGGCGGCTCGGGCAACCTGGCCGCCGACTGCGGCGACAAGAACACCGACGCCGCCGGGTTCACCCCCTGCATGCGCGAGGTCGCGGGCCAGGTCATCACCAACGGCGACTGTGAGTCCGGGATCAACCTGGGCACCCGGTCGATCCCGACCCCGGGCGCGAAGTCGGCCACGTGCACCCTCGACGACGGCTACATCGCCCTCTACTACCACTTCGACTCCGCCGACCTGGTCGACCAGAACATCGACGCGGTGTTCTCCGGGATGGGCGAGAGCAAGGCCGAGGCCAAGACCGGCTCGTGGAACGGCGGCAAGCTCAGCGGCACCTACTACGAGGTGGAGATCCTGGAAGGGGCGGGCATCCTGCTCTTCAGCGTGGACGGCACCCCGATCATGGGCTCGGTCGCCAAGCTGACCCCGGGCGACGGGCCCGCCGACCTCGCCAAGTACTTCGAGCGCAACGTCAAGCCGACCAGCTCGGGCTGAGTCAGCGCCGGTTGCGGTAGTACAGCAAGCCGGTGACGATCGCCGCGACCAGGACGGCGATGATCCCGAGGTCCAGGATCAGCGACTCGGTCTCCGACGGCGGGGGGATCTGCATGCGCACGGCCGCCAGTCTACGGACGCCTAGACTGGCGGCGATGCGTATCACCGCCTTCCGCGCCCGGCTGGCCGACGAGTTCGGCCCGCTGCGCGCCGACACGATCGCCCGGGACCACGTTTTCGCAGCTCTGGGCGGTCGCACCGTGGACCAGGCGCTGGACGCCGGGCTGTCGACCAAGGAGATCTGGCGGGCGGTCTGCGAGGCGTTCGAGGTGCCCGCCGAGCGCCGCTGACGGCGTGTCGTTATACAGGCTCGAACACGTGTTCGCTACGATCCATCCACAGCGGGACCGGTTGTCCACAGGACGGCGATGTCTGCGGAAAATCGTCGGCCCCAGCCCGTAGCGTCAACGGCGTGAGCACGAAGCAGTCTCGAAAAGGTGGAACGACGATGCCAGCAGCCCCCGATCGGGACAAGGCCCTCGAACTGGCCTTGGCCCAGATCGACAAGAACTTCGGGAAGGGCTCGGTGATGCGCCTGGGCGAGGAGACCCGGGCGCCGATCCAAGTCATCCCGACCGGCTCCATCGCCCTCGATGTCGCGCTCGGCATCGGTGGCCTGCCGCGCGGGCGGGTCGTGGAGATCTACGGCCCGGAATCCTCCGGCAAGACCACCGTCGCCCTGCACGCGGTCGCCAACGCCCAGCGGGCGGGCGGCATCGCCGCGTTCATCGACGCCGAGCACGCGCTGGACCCCGACTACGCCAAGAACCTCGGCGTGGACACCGACGCCCTGCTCGTCTCCCAGCCCGACACCGGCGAGCAGGCGCTGGAGATCGCGGACATGCTGATCCGCTCCGGCGCGCTGGACATCCTGGTCATCGACTCCGTGGCCGCCCTGGTGCCGCGCGCGGAGATCGAGGGCGAGATGGGCGACAGCCACGTCGGCCTGCAGGCCCGGCTGATGAGCCAGGCGCTGCGCAAGATCACCGGCGCGCTCAGCAACTCCGGCACCACGGCGATCTTCATCAACCAGCTGCGCGAGAAGGTCGGCGTCATGTTCGGCTCGCCGGAGACGACGACCGGCGGCAAGGCGCTGAAGTTCTACGCCTCGGTGCGCCTCGACGTGCGCCGCATCGAGACCCTCAAGGACGGCGGCGAGCCGGTCGGCAACCGCACCCGGGTCAAGGTCGTGAAGAACAAGGTCGCCCCGCCGTTCAAGCAGGCCGAGTTCGACATCCTCTACGGCAAGGGCGTCAGCCGCGAGGGCTCGCTGATCGACATGGGCGTCGAGCAGGGCATCCTGCGCAAGTCGGGCGCCTGGTACACCTACGAGGGCGACCAGCTGGGCCAGGGCAAGGAGAACGCCCGCAAGTTCCTGCTGGAGAACCCGGACGTGGCCAACGAGATCGAGAAGCGCATCAAGGAGAAGCTGGGCATCGGTCCCAAGCTCGACGCCGAGGAGACGACCGCCCCGGCGCCGGTCGACTTCTGATGGCGGGGCGGTCGGAGTGGCCCGACGACTGGGTGGTCACTCCGGCCCGTCCCCCCGACGTCCTGCCGGGCTGGGACGACGCAGACCCGGAGCCGGGGAGCGGGACGGGACGGGCGCGACAGCGCGAGCTGCCCCCTGACCCCGCGTCGTCGGCTGCGTCGGGGGAGGACCTGCCCTCCTCGGAGGCCGCGTGGCCGAGCCCGCAGCCGCGCTCCGGCACTTCGCGGCGCCCGCCTCGCGCTGACGCAGTAGCCCAAGAGACGCCTGACGCGGCCGAGGGGGCTTCGCAGGCGGAGCGGGAATCGGGGCACGCTGAGGCTCCGCGGACGACGGCGGAGTCGATTCGTCCTGGTGTCGGGCCAGCTGGGGAGTCGGTTGGCCGCGATGCTGGGCTGGTGGGGAAGCCGGCCCGGTCTGGGGGTGGTGGGGCGCTTGCGGACGCCCAGGCGTGGCTCGACTCGGTCCAGGCGCGGGGTGGGAAGCGGGATGTGCCTGCTCGTGGGCAGGAGCTGGGGGAGGTCGGCGAGCAGGAGGCGGAGGCTCCGGTGCGACCGAGGCGCAAGGGGGCGGGGTCGGCTCGGGCCGGAGGGGCGGGGGCGGCTCGGGCTGGAGGTCGGGCTGGTGCTGGCCCGGGTGGGGGAGCCGCTGGTGAGCTGGGGGAAGAGGCGGCCCGGTCGGGGGAGCCGAGGGGTGGTCGGGCGCGCCGGGGGCGGGCGGACGATGTGGACCCGGCGGTCAAGGCCAAGGACATCTGCTACCGCTTGTTGACCATGCGGCCGCACACGCGGACCGAGTTGGCGCAGGCGTTGCGGCGGCGGGAGATACCCGATGACGTCGCCGAGGCCGTGCTGGGCAAGTTCGACGCCGCGGGGCTCATCGACGACGCCGCCTTCGCCGAGATGTGGGTGCGGTCGCGGCACGAGCACCAGGGGCTGGGGCGGCGGGCGCTGGCGGTGGAGCTGAAGCGGCGCGGGGTGGACAGCTCGGTGGTGGCCGAGGCCGTCGGCGCCGTGGACGACGACGCCGAAGAGGAGCGCGCCGCCGCGCTGGTGCGGAAGCGGTTGCGGGCCATGTCCGGTGTGGACGAGCAGGCCAAGATCCGCAGGCTCGTCGGCATGCTCGCGCGGAAGGGTTACGGGCAGGGGTTGGCCTACCGGGTCGTGCGGGCTGAACTCGGTGCCGAGTGGTCGGACGAGTGATCAAGGCCACCCGGTGTTTCCGCAGTACAGCGGGGGTTTGTGAGTGAGATCACAGGCCGTGGCGGCAGCTTCCTAGGGGTTCGGTGGCGCTGCGGCGCGCACCCTGTGGTACTTGTCACACCTGGCATCGACACGGCAGAGTCGGCGGCGAGGGGATGCCGGGCCCGGGACAGACCGCTCGGGCGCGGTGGCCACGAACCGACCGGCCACGGAGGTGCGGACATGTCGAGCACTGAGTACAGCGAGCTGCAGCGGACCATCGGACAGCTGCGGCACTGCGTCGGCGCCCTGCGCGCGCGGTACGGCGACGTCCCCGCGGTGCGCCGCATCGCCAACGACGTCGACCGGCTCGACATCGACGCGGGCGAGTTGGTGCAGCCCGCCCACGCCCCGGCTCCGCGGCAGGCGGAGGACGTCGTGGTGGTGCCGGACACGCCCTACGACCCCGCGCTGTGGCACGGCGCGGACGACGAGGGCGTGGGGGGCTATCAGCGCTAGCCCCCTCCTCCCCCACCACGACACGACGAGGACGCGCATGAAGTACGGCGTCGGCGCCCCCACCAGGGCCCGCATCCCGGATAAGACCCTGCGGACGGACCGGTGGTGGCTGCCGCCGCTGCTGACCAACCTGGGACTGGCGGCCTTCGTCGTCTACGCGACCATCCGGTCGTTCTGGGGATCGGCGTACTGGGTGCCCGAGCACGGCTACCTCACGCCGTTCTACTCCCCGTGCATCAGCGAGTCCTGCGTGCCGGGGTCCAGCCACTTCGGCACCCCGCTGCCGGAGCTGCCCGGCTGGATCCCGCTGGGCTTCCTGGCCCTGCCGTTCCTGCTCGGCTTCCGCCTGACCTGCTACTACTACCGCAAGGCGTACTACCGCTCGGTCTGGCAGTCGCCCACCGCGTGCGCCGTGGCCGAGCCGCACGACCGCTACACCGGGGAGACCCGGTTCCCGCTGATCATCCAGAACGCGCACCGCTACTTCTTCTACGTCGCGTTCCTCATCTCGATCATCAACACCTACGACGCGATCTCGGCGCTGACCCACGGCCTCGGGCTCGGCGGGATCATCCTCGTGGTCAACGTGACGCTGCTCTGGGCGTACACGCTGTCCTGCCACTCGTGCAGGCACATCGCGGGCGGGCGGCTCAAGCACTTCTCCAAGCACCCGGTGCGCTACCGCCTGTGGACGCTGGTCTCCAAGCTCAACGTCCGCCACATGCAGCTGGCGTGGACGACGCTGGCCTCCCTGGTCGTCACCGACCTGTACGTGATGCTCGTGGCCAGCGGCGCGATCAGCGACCTGCGCATCATCTCCTGACCCCCACCACAACAGAGAGAGCAACAACTTCTATGACCGAGGTCGAGCGGCACCAGTACGACGTCGTAGTGATCGGTGCCGGCGGAGCGGGACTGCGAGCGGTGATCGAGGCCCGCGAGCGCGGCCTGCGCGTCGCGGTGGTGTGCAAGTCGCTGTTCGGCAAGGCGCACACGGTGATGGCCGAGGGCGGCTGCGCCGCGTCGATGGGCAACGCCAACGCCAACGACAACTGGCAGGTGCACTTCCGCGACACCATGCGCGGCGGGAAGTTCCTCAACAACTGGCGCATGGCCGAGCTGCACGCCAAGGAGGCCCCGGACCGCGTCTGGGAGCTGGAGACCTACGGCGCGCTGTTCGACCGCACCCCCGACGGCCGCATCAGCCAGCGCAACTTCGGCGGGCACACCTACCCGCGCCTGGCCCACGTCGGCGACCGGACCGGCCTGGAGCTGATCCGCACCATGCAGCAGAAGATCGTCTCGCTGCAGCAGGAGGACCACGCCGAGTTCGGCGACTACGAGGCCCGCATCAAGGTCTTCGCCGAGTGCACGGTCACCGAGCTGATCAAGGACGGCGACCGGATCGCGGGCGCGTTCGGCTACTGGCGCGAGTCCGGCCGGTTCGTGCTGTTCGAGGCGCCCGCCGTGGTGCTGGCCACCGGCGGCATCGGCAAGAGCTTCAAGGTCACCTCGAACTCCTGGGAGTACACCGGCGACGGCCACGCGCTGGCCCTGCGCGCGGGCGCGACGCTGATCAACATGGAGTTCGTGCAGTTCCACCCGACGGGCATGGTGTGGCCGCCGAGCGTCAAGGGCATCCTGGTCACCGAGGGCGTGCGCGGCGACGGCGGCGTGCTGAAGAACTCCGACGGCAAGCGCTTCATGTTCCAGTACATCCCGGACGTCTTCAAAGGACAGTACGCGGACGGCCCCGAGGAGGCCGACCGCTGGTACACCGACCAGGAGAACAACCGCCGCACCCCGGACCTGCTCCCGCGCGACGAGGTCGCCAGGGCGATCAACACCGAGGTGAAGGAGGGGCGCGGCTCACCGCACGGCGGGGTGTACCTCGACATCGCCAGCAGGCTGCCCGCCGAGGAGATCAAGCGCAGGCTGCCGTCGATGTACCACCAGTTCAAGGAGCTGGCCGACGTCGACATCACCGCCGAGCCGATGGAGGTCGGCCCGACCTGCCACTACGTCATGGGCGGCATCGAGGTCGACCCGGACACCGCGGCGGCCACCGTGCCCGGCCTGTTCGCCGCGGGGGAGTGCTCCGGCGGCATGCACGGCTCCAACCGCCTCGGCGGCAACTCCCTGTCCGACCTGCTGGTCTTCGGCAGGCGCGCGGGCCTGGGCGCGGCCGACTACGTGCAGGCCCTCGCCGAGCGCCCGGCCGTCCCGCAGTCCGCTGTGGACGCCGCCGCGGAGTCCGCGCTGGCCCCGTTCAACCCCACCGAGGCCGCGGAGAACCCCTACACCCTGCACAACGAGCTCCAGCAGGCGATGAACGACCTGGTCGGCATCATCCGCAAGGCCGAGGAGATCGAGCAGGCGCTGGACAAGCTCAAGGGGCTGCGCGCGCGGATCAACGAGGTGACCGTCGAGGGGCACCGCCAGTTCAACCCGGGCTGGCACCTGGCCCTCGACCTGCGCAACATGCTGCTGGTCAGCGAGTGCGTCGCCCGCGCGGCGCTGCTGCGCACCGAGAGCCGCGGCGGGCACACCCGCGACGACTACCCGCAGATGGACTCCCAGTGGCGCAACACCCTCCTGGTCTGCTCCACCTCCGGTGGCGGGCTGGTGCCCGAGGTGGTGGTCGAGCGCAAGGAGCAGGCACCGATGCGGCCGGACCTGCTGGAGCTGTTCGAGCTGCCGGAGCTGGAGAAGTACTACACCGACGCCGAGCTGGCGGCGCACCCGGGAAGGACGTCCTGACGTGGCCTACACCGCGAAATTCAAGGTCTGGCGGGGCGACGCGGACGCCGGGGAGCTGCACGACTTCGACGTCGAGGTGAACGAGGGCGAGGTCGTCCTCGACATCATCCACCGGCTGCAGGCCACCCAGGCGCCCGACCTGGCTGTCCGCTGGAACTGCAAGGCGGGCAAGTGCGGCTCGTGCTCGGCGGAGATCAACGGCCGCCCCCGGCTGCTGTGCATGACCCGGATGTCGACCTTCACCGAGGACGAGGTCGTCACCGTCACCCCGATGCGCACCTTCCCGGTGATCCGCGACCTGGTGACGGACGTGTCGTTCAACTACACCAAGGCGCGGGAGATCCCGTCGTTCACCCCGCCGAAGGACCTCCAGCCGGGCGAGTACCGGATGCAGCAGGTGGACGTCGAGCGCTCGCAGGAATTCCGCAAGTGCATCGAGTGCTTCCTCTGCCAGAACACCTGCCACGTGGTGCGCGACCACGAGGACAACAAGGAGTCCTTCGCGGGCCCCCGCTACCTCATGCGCGTGGCCGAACTGGAGATGCACCCCCTCGACACCGCCGACCGCACCCGAGCCGCCCAGGACGAGCACGGCCTCGGCTTCTGCAACATCACCAAGTGCTGCACCGAGGTCTGCCCCGAACACATCAAGATCACCGACAACGCCCTCATCCCCATGAAGGAACGAGTCGCCGACCGCAAGTACGACCCCATCGTCTGGCTCGGCAACAAGCTGTTCCGCCGCTAGCCGTGCACGCCGGAGGCCCTGGTCCCCCTCGGACCAGGGCCTCCGGCACGTCCCATGCGCGCACCCTCAGGGAAGCGGCGTCGCGGGTTCCGTTGATCGCGCTTCGGCCTGACGCGCGCATGCCCCGGTCGTGGGGACCGGGGCATGCGTCGAGGGTCAGGCGCCGGTGCCGGTTGCTCCTGCGCCGACCATCTCGTCGGCGTGGACGGGGGATTCGTCCGCGGATTTGCGGCTGCGGCTGAGGCGGCGTTCGACGTATTCGGCGAGCTTGCCGAGGGCGTAGTTCACCACGATGAAGATGACGGCCAGGATGAAGTACACCTGGATGGGGTTGTCCAGGTTCTGGATGATGTAACCCGCGACCCGGACGGTCTCCTCGTAGCTGATGATGAAGCCCAGCGAGGTGTCCTTGAGGACGACGACCAGCTGGCTGATCAGCGCGGGGAGCATGGCGCGGAACGCCTGGGGGAGCAGGATGAGGCGCAGCACCTGGCCGCGGGTCATGCCCAGGGAGTCCGCTGCCTCGCGCTGGCCCTTGGGCAGGGAGTTGATGCCCGCGCGGACGATCTCGGCGATGATCACCATGTTGTAGGCCGTCAGGCCGATGACCAGGTACCACAGCAGCGAGATGTTCACGCCGAACTCGGGCAGCACCCGGGCCGCGAAGAAGATCGCCAGCACGACCGGGATGCCGCGCAGCAGCTCGATCAGGCCGACCACCAGCCACCGGTACCAGCGGTTGGCGGTGATCCGGGTGATCGCCAGGAGCGTGCCCAGCACGAGCGAGAACAGGACCGCGAGCCCGGCGGCCAGCAGCGTGTTGACCAGGGCTTCGGCGAGCAGGGTCCAGACCGGGACGAAGTTCTCGTTGCCCGGGTTGATCAGCGGGCCCCACTTCTCCTCGGCGAACTGGTCCCGCTTGTTGAGCTGGTAGCCCACGAACGCGAGCACACCCAGCAGGATGAGACCCGCGAAGATGCTGCTGATCAGCACCCGGCGCTTGGCGCTGGGCCCGGGGGCGTCGTAGAGCACAGACGCGGTCATCGGGCGATCGCCACCTTCCGCTCCAGCCAGCCGAGCAGCATGCCGCTCGGGATGGTGATGACCAGGTAACCGATGATCACGCCGATGAAGACCGGCAGCGCCGCCTCGCCGCGGGCGCTGGTGAGCGTCGCCGACACCGAGAACAGCTCGCCGCCGACGCCGAACGCGCCGACGATCGCCGAGTTCTTGATCATCGCGATGATCACGCTGCCCAGCGGCGGGACGACCGTGCGCACGGCCTGCGGCAGGATGATCGTGCCGAGGGACTGGGTGAAGGTCAGCCCGATGGCCCGGGCGGCCTCGGCCTGGCCGGTCGGCACGGCGTTGATGCCCGACCGCACCGCCTCGCAGACGAACGCCGAGGTGTAGAGGACCAGGCCGGAGACCCCGAACCAGAAGTACGGGGCGTTGATCCCGATGGCGGGCAGGCCGAACGCGCAGAAGAACAGCACGACGGTCAGCGGGCAGTTGCGGAACACGGTCACCCAGGCCAGACCCGCCCAGCGCAGCGGCGGGACCGGCGAGACCCGGAAGGCAGCCATGACGGTGCCGAGCACCAAGGAGCCCACGAGCGCGTATCCGCAGATCAGCAGGGTTTTGAGGAACCCGTCCCGGTAGAGGGCGAAGTTATCCAGAATGACGTTCACGTGGACTCCGTGACCCGGTAGCGGATCAGGGCGCCCCCCGCGGTGGTGGACGCCCTGATCGACTGGGTGTTACTTGCAGGCGTCAGCCGTGGGCAGGGTGGGGACCTCCGGGGCGACCTTGCCCGCGGTTTCCTTCCACGCCTTCTCGTAGCTGCCGTCGGCGGCCGCGCCCTTCAGCGTCTCGTTGATGAACTCGCAGAACTTGACGTCGGCCTTCTTGATGCCGATGCCGTAGGGCTCCTGGGTGAAGGGCTTCTCGACGAGCTTGAACGCGCCGTTGCTCTTGTCGACCAGGCCCATCAGGATGACGTTGTCGGTGGTGACGGCGTCGACCTGGCCGTTCTGCAGCGCGTCGGCGCACTTGGAGTACACGTCGAACAGCACCAGGTTGGCGGTGTCGACGTACTCCTTGATCTTCTCGGCGGGCGTCGAGCCGGTGACCGAGCAGACCTTGGCGTTGGCGGCCTTGAGCGACTCGGGGCCGGTGATGGCCGAGTTGTCCGCCTTCACCATCAGGTCCTGGCCCGCGGTGTAGTACGGCCCGGCGAAGGTGATGCGCTCGCGCCGCTTCTCGTTGATCGTGTAGGTGGCGACGACGAAGTCGACCCGGCCCTGCTCGATGACCTCCTCGCGCACCGCGGAGGGGGTCTCAACCCAGTTGATGTCGTCCGCGGCGATGCCCAGCTTGGCGGCGATGATCTTGGCAATCTCGACGTCGAAGCCCTGCGGCTTGCCGTCGAGGCCCTTGAGGCCGAACAGCGGCTGGTCGAACTTGGTGCCGACGGTGACCTTGCCAGCGCTCTGCAGCCTGGCCATCGTCGTGCCCGCCTCGAACTTGGCGTCGGTGGCGGGCGGCGGCGCGGCGGAGTCCGTCCCGCCGCCCTGGCCGCAGGCGGCCAGGGTGAGCGCGACGGCCGCGGACGCGGTGCCCGCGAGGAGGCGCCGGAGTCGCATGTAGGGCTCCTTACATCTCGTCGGCCGGCGGTCCCGGTCGGCCGATCGTGTGGGTTGCTGCGTCAGTGAGTCAGGATCTTGCCAAGGAAGTCCTTCGCCCGCCCGGACTTGGGCGCGCTGAAGAACGAGTCGGGCGTGCTGTCCTCGACGACCTCGCCGTCGGCCATGAAGATCACCCGATCGGCGGCTTGGCGGGCGAAGCCCATCTCGTGGGTGACCACGAGCATGGTCATGCCCTCCTTGGCGAGGGTGGTCATCACGTCCAGGACCTCCTGGACCATCTCCGGGTCCAGGGCGGAGGTGGGCTCGTCGAAGAGCATGACCTTCGGGCGCATGGCCAGGGCGCGGGCGATGGCGGCGCGCTGCTGCTGGCCGCCGGAGAGCTGGGCGGGGTACTTCTGGGCCTGGTTGGCGATGCCGACGCGCTCCAGCAGCTCCATCGCGGTCTTGCGGGCCTCGGCCTGGGGCTGCTTGCGCACCTTGATCGGGCCGAGGGTGACGTTCTCCAGGATGGTCTTGTGGGCGAAGAGGTTGAAGCTCTGGAAGACCATGCCGACCTCGGCGCGCAGCCGGGCCAGCTCCTTGCCCTCGGCGGGCAGCGGCTTGCCGTCGACCTCGATGACCCCGGAGTTGATCGGCTCCAGCCGGTTGATCGCCCGGCACAGCGTCGACTTGCCCGACCCCGACGGGCCCAGCACCACGACGACCTGCCCCCTGGGCACCTCCAGGGTGATCTCCTTGAGGACGTGCAGGGGGCCGAAGAACTTGTTCACCGCCTCCATCCTGATCATGGGCGGAGCGGCGTTCGAGCCGGTCATTCGATGTCCTCCACGAACGCATTCGACGGACGGGCGGGCGGAATGCCGGAAACCTACTCCGGTCGGCGCCCCTGTCCAGCGGGCTTGAGCAACACTTAGGGTCTCAACTCTGTCACACCCCTGCCGGAACTGGAGGAAGCCGCGGTGCGAGTGCTGCTCGTGGAGGACGACGACCGGGTGGCCGACGCGCTGGTGCCCGCCCTGGTCCGCCGGGGGCTCGCGGTGCGCAGGCTGGCCTGCGGCGCCGGGGTGCTGGAGACCATCGGCGAGGTCGACGTCGTGCTGCTCGACCTGGGCCTGCCCGATGTGGACGGGGTCGTCCTGTGTCGACAGATCCGGGCGGCCAGCGACGTGGCCGTGATCGTGGTGTCGGCGCGCGGGGAGGTCGACGACCGCATCCTCGGGCTGCGGGCGGGCGCGGACGACTACCTGGTCAAGCCCTACGACGTCGATGAGCTCGTCGCGCGGGTGCACGCGGTGCGCAGGCGCAAGGCGCCCACCGCCACCGCGGGCGCCACCGGGACCGCCGAGCTGGACGGGGTGCACATCGACTTCGACCGGCACGAGGTCACTGTGGACGGTTCGCCGGTCGCGCTGTCCCGCAAGGAGTTCGCCGTCTTCGGGCTCATCGTCGCCGCCGACGGCGCGGTGTGCTCCCGCGAGCACATCCTCGCCGAGGTGTGGGGCCGCGCGGGCGCGGCGGAGAACCGCACGCTCGACGTCCACGTGGCCAACCTGCGCACCAAGCTCGGCAGGCCCGCGCTGGTGGAGACCGTGCGCGGGGTGGGCTACCGGCTGGCCCGCAAACCCGACCGCGCCGAGTGAGGCATCCTTGACCCCAGGATGGACGGGGGTGGGATGCGTACCCGGTTGCTCGGCATGGTCTGGTTCCTCGTCGCCCTGGTGGTCTTCGGCCTCGGCGTGCCGCTGGCGCTGTCGGTGGCGGGCACCGAGCAGCGCAACATGTTCCTCGACCGGCTGACCGACATCAACCACTACGCCTCGATGGCCCAGCGCCCGCTGATCGAGAACCAGCCCTCCGCCATGCGCGACGAGCTGCGGCGCTACCACGAGCTGTACGGCATCGACATCGTGGTGGTCGACCGCGACTCGCGCGCCCAGGTCGGCTCCGGCCGCTTCGGGCAGAACGAGATCGACCTGGACGACCCGCTGGTGCGCACCCAGCTCAACGAGGCGCTGGCCGGGCGCAGGCCGCAGTCCGGGTCGCTGCTGATGCCCTGGGACGACAGCCCGATGGTGATGGTCGCGCCGGTCCTGGTCGACGCCGACGTGCGCGGGGCCGTGGTCAGCGTGTCCCCGACCGACCGCATCCGGACCCGGGTGCTGTGGTGGTGGCTGCTCATCGCGGCGGGCGGGGTGGCCGCGTTCGCGCTGGCCCTGCTGGTCGCCGTCCCGGTCATCCAGTGGATCCTGCGGCCGGTGCGCAGGCTGGACGACGCCACCGGCGCGCTGGTCGGGGCCGTGGTCGGCGGCCGGGAGGTGGAGCCGGTCGGCAGCGCGCACGGGCCGCCGGAGCTGCGCAGGCTCGGCCGGTCCTTCGACCAGATGGCCGCCAGCGTCGCCGACGCCCTCGCCGCCCAGCGCGCCTTCGTCGCCGACGCCTCCCACCAGCTGCGCAACCCGCTGACCGCGCTCAAGCTGCGGTTGGCCAACCTGGAGGGCCACGTCGACGAGGCGGCCGAGGTGCACCGGGAGGCCGCGGCGGCCGAGGCCGACCGGCTCAAGCGCATCCTCGACGAACTGCTGGCCATGGCCCGCGCGGAGGGCGCCGCTGGCGACCTGGTGCCGGTCGACGTCGACCAGGTGGTGGCCGAGCGGGTCGCCGACTGGGACGTGGTGGCCCTCGCGCGCGGGATCGACCTCGACATCGAGGGCCTGGCCGGGGACGTGGTGGCCCTGGCCCCCGCCCGCGGGGTGGACGGCATCCTCGACGCGCTGCTCGACAACGCCCTGAAGTTCACCCCGCCAGGTGAACGGGTGCGCGTGGTGGTCTCCGCCACCGACCACCGGGTGGAGCTGGCCGTGCGCGACCACGGCCCCGGGCTGCGGCCGGAGGAGCTGGAGCGGGCGACCGACCGGTTCTGGCGCAGCCACGCCCACCAGAACGTGCCCGGGTCGGGCCTCGGCCTGGCGATCGTCAGCCGCGTGGTGGAGAAGGCGGGCGGCGACCTGCGGCTGGACCTGCCCGAGGGCGGCGGCCTGCGGGTCACGGTCGTGCTGCCCGCGCGGCCGGTCTAGATCTTCTGCTCGCGGTAGTAGCGGATCGCGCCCGGGTGCAGGGGGACCGGGTCGGTCTCGATCGCGGAGTGGATGTCGATGGCCATCGCCGCCCGGTTGGCCCGCACCAGCGCGGGCTGGGCCTCGAACAGGGTCTCGACCAGCGCCCTGGCCAGGTCGGCGGGCATGGCGTCGGTGGCCAGCAGGTAGTTGGGCACGGCCAGGGTGTTCACCGCCTGCCCGGGCAGCCGGTAGGTCGAGGCCGGGATCAGCTCGGCGTTGTAGACCGGGTACCGGTTGATCAGCTTGGGCAGGATGTCGCTCATGTCGACCAGCCGGATCGGCCGGATCTTCGCCAGCTCCTCGATGCTGCCGGTGGGCAGGCCGCCGGACCAGAAGAAGGCGTCGATCTCGCCCGCGGTGAAGGCGTCGATGGACTCGTTCAGGCCCAGGTCCCTGGTCTTCGGCTTGCCGGTGAGCCCGGCGGCGTCGAAGACCCGGCCAGCCATGACGGCGACCCCGGAGTCGGGCGCGCCGATCGAGACCCGCTTGCCCGCCAGGTCGGCGACGGTCCGGATCGGGTCCTCGTTGCGCACGACCAGGTGCAGGTAGTCGTTGTAGAGCCGGGCCAGGGCCATCGGCCTGCGCGGGCCCGGGCGCAGCTCGGCGGCCACGTCCGCGGCGCTGAAGGCGATGTCGACCTCGCCGTTGACCAGCCGGTTCAGGTTGTCCGGCGAGCCGCGCGACTGCAGCACCTCCGGGCGGGCCATGCCCAGGCGCGCGCGGCACGCCTCGGCCAGCGGGTCGGAGAGCTTGTAGTAGACCCCGCCCGGCAGCCCGGCCCCGATCCGCAGCCGGACCTGCTCGAAGCCGGTGTCGCACGCGGCCAGCAGCACCAGCGCCACCAGCACCACGCCGAGCCGCAACCGGGTCATCCGGCGATCGTGCCAGACGCGGGTGGCCCTGGGGACGCCCGCCGCGGGACGCGCGTAGGCTCAGGCACCGAGATGCGCACCTATGAAGTTCGCACCTTCGGGTGTCAGATGAACGTCCACGACTCCGAGCGGCTGTCCGGGCTGCTGGAGGACGCGGGCTACGTGGCGGCCGGGCCCGGCCAGGTCGCCGACGTCGTCGTGTTCAACACCTGCGCGGTGCGGGAGAACGCCGACAACAAGCTCTACGGCAACCTCGGGCACCTGGCGCCGGTGAAGACCGCGAACCCGGGCATGCAGATCGCCGTGGGCGGCTGCCTCGCGCAGAAGGACCGCGGCGAGATCGTCCGCCGCGCCCCCTGGGTCGACGTGGTGTTCGGCACCCACAACATCGGCTCGCTGCCGGTGCTGCTCGACCGCGCCCGGCACAACCGCCGCGCCGAGGTGGAGATCCTGGAGTCGCTGGAGACCTTCCCCTCCACGCTGCCCGCCCGCCGCGACTCGGCGTACGCCGGCTGGGTGTCGATCTCGGTGGGCTGCAACAACACGTGCACCTTCTGCATCGTCCCGTCGCTGCGCGGGCGGGAGAAGGACCGCCGCCCCGGCGACGTGCTGGCCGAGGTGCAGGCGCTGGCCGCCGAGGGCGTGCTGGAGGTGACGCTGCTCGGGCAGAACGTCAACTCCTACGGCGTGGAGTTCGGCGACCGCTACGCCTTCGGCAAGCTGCTGCGCGCCTGCGGCGGCGTCGAGGGCCTGGAGCGGGTCCGGTTCACCTCCCCGCACCCGAAGGACTTCACCGACGACGTCATCGCCGCGATGGCCGAGACCCCCAACGTCTGCCACCAGCTGCACATGCCGCTGCAGTCCGGCTCCGACGACGTCCTGCGCCGCATGCGCCGCTCCTACCGGTCGGCGCGCTACCTGTCGATCCTGGAGAAGGTCCGCGAGGCCATGCCGGACGCGGCCATCACCACCGACATCATCGTGGGCTTCCCCGGCGAGACCGACGCCGACTTCGAGGCGACGCTGGAGGTCGTGCGGCAGGCCCGGTTCTCCGGGGCGTTCACCTTCCAGTACTCCAAGCGGCCCGGCACGCCCGCGGCCGAGCTGGCCGACCAGGTGCCCAAGCAGGTCGTGCAGGAGCGCTACGAGCGGCTGGTCGAGCTGCAGGACAGCATCTCCTGGGAGCTGAACAAGCAGGTCGTCGGCAAGACCGTCGAGCTGCTGGTGGCCACCGGCGAGGGCCGCAAGGACGCCGACACCCGGCGGATGAGCGGGCGCGCCCGGGACAACCGGCTGGTCCACTTCACCCCCGCGGACGGCGTGCGCCCCGGCGACGTCGTGGAGGCGGTCGTCACCTACGCCGCGCCCCACCACCTGGTCGCCGACGGGCCGCTGGTCTCGCACCGGCGCACCCGGGCAGGCGACAACCACGAGGCCGGGCTGCGGCCGAAGACCAGCGGCGTCGGCCTCGGCCTGCCCGGCTTCGGCGCGCCGCCCCCGACCCCGGCGGAGAGCGGATGCGCAGTCCGATGAGCACCGACGACGACGCGCTGCGCGCGGAGGTGGACGAGGTCGAGCGGCGGGCGTCCCGCCGGGTCGAGCTGGGCGGGCGCGCGGTCGTGCTGGCCGTGGCCGTCTTCGCCCTGATGGTCGGCTACCTGCTGCCGTGGATGGGCTCGGCCCCCGGCTGGGAGGTTCTGCTGGGCGCGGGCGACGCCGCGGGCAAGGCGGGCATGGTGCCCCGGCTCTTCGCCGCGACCTCGCTGCTGTTCGGCGTGCTGGCCTCCGCGCTGGCGCTGACGACCCGGCTGTGGGCGCTGACCTGGGTCTGCGCCCTTGGCGGCTGGTTCGCCTCCGTCGACGGCCTGCTGGCCATCTGGACCCGGCAGTCCTCGGCCGGGCTGAACTCGCCCGGGCCGGGCATCGGCCTGGTGATCAGCGAGGTGGCGATGGTCGTGCTGGCCACCCTGTGGTTCAAGACCGCCTGGTCGCGCCCGCTAGTGCCGTGACCACCAGCCGTCGCTGAGCACGCCGTCGGCGACGAACTCGGCGGGGCCGGTGAGGGTGGCCGCGTCGCCGGTGATGCCGACGCGGACGGTGCCGCCGGGGATGTGGACGGTCACCTCGCCCTCGCCGAGACCGGCTTCGCGCAGCGCGGCGGCGGCCGCGGCGACGGTGCCGGTGCCACAGGAGCGGGTCTCGCCGACGCCGCGCTCGTGCACCCGCATGCGGATCTCGGTCCCGCCCGCGGGGGTGATGAACTCGATGTTCACCCCGTGCGGGAAGACCCCGGCGTCGAAGCCGGGCTGGGTGGTGAGGTCGAGCGCGTCGAGGTCGTCGGTGGCGCAGACCAGGTGGGGGTTGCCCACGTCGACGCCGGTGCCGGTGAGCGCGCGGCCGTCGACCACGGCCGTCGAGGCGCCCAGCAGCCGGACCCGGCCCATGTCGACGGTGACGTCCCCGTCAGGGTGCACGGTCGCCATCCGCACGCCTGCCCGCGTGCCGACGGGGAACTCCGCGCCGTCGACCAGGCCGTGCTCGACCAGGTGGCGGGCGAAGACGCGCACCCCGTTGCCGCACATCTCGGCGATGGAGCCGTCGGCGTTGCGGTAGTCCATGAACCAGGTGTCGCCGTCGAGGTCGGCGTCGGGCACCGCCTTGCTCCGCACGACCCGCAGCACCCCGTCCGCGCCGATGCCGCGGCGGCGGTCGCAGAGCGCCTGCACCCGGGCGGCGGTGAGGTCGAGGTCGCCGTCGGGGTCGGGCAGCAGCACGAAGTCGTTCTGCGTGCCGTGGCCCTTGCGGAACGGGATGGGCATGTCACCAGCCTACGGCGGCGAGGGCCGCGTCGAGCAGGTCGGGGCGGGCGGCGTCGAGCCAGGTGACGCGCTTGTCCCTGCGGAACCACGAGCGCTGTCGGCGGACGAAGCGGCGGGTCGCGCGGGCGGTTTCGGCCGCGGCCGCCGCGAAGTCGCCGGTGTCGAGGGCGGCCAGGACCTGCTGGTAGCCCAGCGCGCGGGAGGCGGTCCGGCCTTCACGCAGGCCGCGGGCCTCCAGCGCGCGCACCTCGTCCACCAAGCCCGCGGCGAACATGCGCTCGACGCGGGCGTCCACCCGCGCGTCCAGCTCGTCCGGGTCGCGGTCGATGCCGACGATGACGGCCCCGTAGCGTGGCGGGCCCGGGCGGGGCATGGTCGCCGAGAACGGGCGGCCGGTCAGCTCGATGACCTCCAGCGCGCGGACGATCCGCCTGCCGTTGCTGGGCAGGATCGCGGCCGCGGCGACCGGGTCGAGGCCGGTGAGGCGCTGGTGCAGGGCGGCGGCGCCGACCTCGGCCAGCTCACCCTCCAGCCGTGCGCGCAGGTCGGGGTCGGTCCCGGGGAAGTCGAGGTCGTCCAGCACGGCCTGCACGTAGAGCCCGGAGCCGCCGACCAGCACGGGCGTGCGGCCCCTGGCCCGGATGGCCTCGACGTCGGCGCGGGCGTGGCGCTGGTAGGCGGCCACCGAGGCGGTCTCGCGCACGTCGAGGACGTCGAGCTGGTGGTGCGGGACGCCGCGGCGCTCGGCGGGGGTGATCTTGGCGGTGCCGATGTCCATGCCGCGGTAGAGCTGCATGGCGTCGGCGTTGACCACCTCGCCGTCCACGCGCTCGGCGATGGCGACGCCCAGGTCGGACTTGCCGGTGGCGGTCGGGCCGACCACGGCGATCACGCGGGCTCCCAGATCGCCAGGTGGTAGGCCACGCCGAAGGGGATGAGCGTCGTGGCGTGCGCGGCGCGCCAGTCGCGGCCGTCGGCGTCGATGAAGCCCGCGAGGACCTGCCAGGGCGCGCGGCCCGCCACGCCGAGCTCGTCGGCCAGCACCGGGTCGATGGCGCGCAGCGCGCCGGTGTCGACGGTGGCGAAGGCCTGCCCGATGCGGGCGTCGAACTCGCCTGCGCGCTCGTCCGGGCGGCCCACGGCGCGGTCGCCGTGGCGGTGCGAGCCGTCGCCGAGCACCAGCAGCGCCGCCTCCTCCATCGCCAGGTCGCTGCCCAGCTCGGCGCAGGACTCCTGGTCCAGGTCCGGGTCGACCAGGCGCAGGTCGACGCGCTCGGCCCCGGCGTGCTCGCGCAGCCAGCCCGCGACCAGCGCGGGCAGCGGCCAGGCGGGGTCGGGCTCCCCGTCCCCGTCGCCGAGCGTGACGCGCACGTCGACGCCGTAGCCGCGGAAGGTGCCCACCCCGGTGGCCGGGGTGCGGCCCGCGCCCACGGCGATCCAGCGGGGGGACGCGGCGGCCAGCTCGCGCGCGACGGCCAGGCACGCGGCGCGGACCCCGGCGGCCTCGGCGTCGCCGCCGCCGAGCAGCTCGGGCACCAGCAGCGGCGGATGCGGCAGGACCGCGACGCGCGAGATCACGGCCGAAGCGTACGTCCGCCGCACATTCTGGGCGTTCCCACCCCACGTGGCGCGGAGTTTGCGGCACCATTGCTACGAGTGCGGCCCTCGGGATACCCAGGTGGCTGCTGACCTGTTTGAATGCGCGCAGGACAGCGGCCGGCACCGGCCGCACGCACAGTGCTGGGCCCCGCGCGAGCGGGGCGCCCGCGACGACCGCGGGCAACGCAGGCGGGAGGAGCCGGCCACATGACCGACGAGCAGGACAACGCCCAGGCCGTGACGGAGCGCGGTCAGACCACCGCGGCCGATCCGGTGGCCGCCAGCGAAGCCCAGGCGCCCGCCAGCCCGGCCGCCGTCGTCACGGCCACCGCCGAGCCCGCAGCACCCGCCGAACCCGCCGAGGCCGAGGCGCAGCCCGAGGATGCGGGCGCCGTGCCCGCGCCGGATGTCGTGGCCGCTGTCGTGCACCCGCCCGCGGCTCCCGGTGACGAGGTTCCGCCCGCGGCCGCCGCTTCCGACAACCCGAGCAAGTGGGGTCGGGTGGATGCCGACGGCACGGTGTACGTCACCACCGCTGACGGTGAGCGCGCGGTGGGGTCGTGGCAGGCGGGGGAGCCCGAGGAGGGGCTGGCGCACTTCGCCCGCCGCTTCGACGACATCCGCACCGAGGTCGAGCTGCTCGCGGCCCGGCTGGCGTCGGGCTCGGGCGACCCGAAGCAGGCGGCGACCTCGGCCAAGCACCTCAAGGACAGCCTGGCCGACGCGCACGTGGTCGGGGATCTGGCCGGGCTCGCGGCGCGCATCGACTACCTGATCGCGCGCGCGGGTGTTGCTGTCGAGCACGCAAAGGCGGCGCGGGACGCCGCGCGCGGGCAGGCGGTGGCGCGCAAGCAGGAGCTGGTGGCCGAGGCCGAGCAGATCGCCGAGGAGTCCACGCAGTGGAAGGCCGCAGGCGACCGGCTGCGGGCGATCCTGGACGAGTGGAAGACGATCAAGGGCGTCGACCGCAAGACCGACGAGCAGCTGTGGCGGCGCTTCGCCAAGGCCCGCGACACCTTCTCCCGCCGCCGCGGCTCGCACTTCGCCGACCTGGACCGGCAGCGGTCGACGGCGAAGGCGCGCAAGCAGGAGCTGGTCGAGGAGGCCGAGGCGCTGTCGGAGTCGGACGACTGGGGTCCGACGGCGGGTCGGTTCAAGGACCTGATGGTGGAGTGGAAGGCGGCAGGCCGCGCGCCGAAGGACGCCGACGACGCGCTCTGGCAGCGGTTCCGGGCGGCGCAGGACAAGTTCTTCTCCCGCCGCTCGGCGGTGTTCGACGAGCGCGACGCCGAGTTCGCCGAGAACGCCCGCCGCAAGGAGGAGCTGCTGGCCGAGGCCGAGAAGATCAACCCGCAGGGCGACCTGGAGGCGGCGCGCGCGCAGCTGCACCGCATCCAGGAGCGCTGGGAGGAGATCGGCAAGGTCCCGCGCGAGCGCATCCGCGAGCTGGAGGGCAGACTGCGCGCGGTCGAGGAGAAGGTGCGCAACGCCGCCGACGCCCAGTGGCGGCGCACCGACCCGGAGGCCGAGGCACGGGCCGCGCAGTTCCGCGAGCGGGTGGAGCAGTTCGAGGCCCAGGCCGCCAAGGCCCGCGCCGCAGGCGACAAGCGCCGCGCCGAGCAGGCCGAGGCCCAGGCCGCCCAGTGGCGGGAGTGGCTCGCCGCAGCCGAACAGGCCGTCGCCACGAGGTGATCGCCCGGGCCACCTCGTTCAGTGGTGGGGGTGGCTCGCTGCGGCCGAACAGGCCGTCGCCACGAGGTGATCGCATGGCCGCCCCGTTCAGTGGTGGAGTGGCTTGCCGCGGTCGAACAGGCCGTCGCAACAGCAGGTGATCGAACGGGCCGTCCCGAGCAGGGGCGGCCCGTTTCATCGGGGGGGGCCTGGGCCAGTTCGTAGGCGCGCTGCGGGACGAACTGGCCTGCGCTGGCGATGCAGCCGTCGGCCTCGCCGGGCAGCTTCACCCACAGGAAGG